>CAJOKX010000080.1 GCA_905235415.1 uncultured Lachnospiraceae bacterium | reverse complement strand
TGACTGTGAGATTGCATCTGTGTGAAGGACTTCCTGGTTTGAAACAGTCAGAGTGCGATCCGGTCATGGAACAAAAACCTTGAGCGGGATCATCCGATGATCCCGCTCATTTCACGCCATAATCCCCGATGGGGGACCTATTGATTTTTCTGCTGTGACACTTTACAATATAAAAGTATTGTGCAGGTGGAGGACACAGTCTTCCAGAACATCAAAATACAGATTGGGAGGTATTTTATGAAGAAGAAAGCAATTGGGATTGTGCTTGCTTCCTTGATGGTGCTTGGATCAGCTTCTGCTGCAATGGCTGCGGACAACCTTACGCTCGGTACCGGCGGAACGACGGGTACCTATTATGCAGTCGGCGGCGTCATGGCCACCGTACTGAATCCGATTCTTGAGAACTCATCGCTGACGGTGACCTCGACAGGCGCATCCAAGGCAAACATCCAGCTGATCGATGTGGGCGAGGCGGATCTGGCGATCGTTCAGAACGACGTCATGTACTATGCATATACCGGAACGGATCTTTTTGAAGAGGAGGGCGCCTATGATACCTTCTCGAGCGTAGCGGGCCTGTATGACGAGACAGTCCAGATCATCACCTGTGACTCCTCCATCCAGAGCGTTTCGGACCTGGACGGAAAGACCGTATCCGTCGGCGATGCGGGATCAGGCTGTGAGTTCAACGCCAAGCAGATCCTCGAAGCATATGATATGAGCTTTGATGACATCAATGTCGTGAATGCATCCTTCGGTGATTCCGCGGACAGCCTCAAGGACGGCAAGATCGATGCGGCATTTATCGTGGCAGGCGCTCCGACCACGGCAGTCGTTGACCTTGCGACCACCAAGGACGTTTCCCTGGTTCAGCTGGACGAGGAGCACATCGAAGCCCTTCAGTCCAAGTATGATTTCTACACCAAGACCGTCATCCCGGCCGGAACCTACACCGGAGAGGATGAGGATGCGACCACGGTTTCCGTGCGCGCGACTCTGATCGCTTCCAGCGATGTCAGCGAGGACGCAGTCTATGAGCTGCTCAGTGCCATGTTCGAGAATAAGGATGACCTGGTAGCGGGCCATGCGAAGTTTGAGTACCTGGATGCGGAGCAGGCTGTTGCAGGCATCGGCGTTCCGTTCCATCCGGGTGCAAAGAAGTTCTTCGAGGAGCAGGGCATCGAGGTTGAATAAAGGAAAGTTCCGAAGAAGAGGAATGATTGCGGCAGCAATGAGCCTGTTGATTGCGGTTTGTGCTGCCGCATTTGTGTTATTTCCCGGGAAAACGCTGGTTCTGGAATCCGCGGACACAGGGGATGTCTATGCCGCATATCCGGTAAGGATCAAAGATACCTTTGGGATTCGCTTCATCCATTCTGTGAACAAGACGCCTGTGACAGACTGGTATGAGATCCGCAAAGACGGGATCTATGTGGTCAGGACCGAGTATTACGGATTCGGTGCGGGCGTGCAGACACAGCTGGAGGAAGGACAGGAGCTGTCCTACGGAGAGGACGGGAGTATGATCATCACGGGCTTTGACCGCCGCATGGATGATCTGGTATATTTTGTCGGAACGGTGTCTGATCATACACTGACACTTCCGGGAGGAGAGCAGGTAAGCCTCCGGGACCTGTGCGGGAAAAACGCAAAGGTCCGGATACGGCTGGATCAACGAAGGAAGAGGTAGCATATGAAAGAAGATGAAAAGAACAGGGGCCTTGCACCGGGGACGCCCGGGACGGATCCGGGCAGTGCCGATGCGGCACAGTCTGTAGAAGAAATGATGAAGAAGTACGACAGGGAGTCCAACACCCGGATCTGGGTGGGGGTTCCGGCGATCGTGATCAAGGCGATTCTTGCCTGCTTCTCCCTGTTTATGATTTACATGAATCTGTTTGCGGTCTGGGATGAGAGGGTCCGCCGTCCTCTGTTTCTCGGGCTTGTGATTCTGTTTGTGTTTATTCTGTATCCGGCAAGTAAGTCGGGCGGAAGACCGCAGAAGCCGAATCATATCCCGGTCTACGATATCCTCCTTGCGCTGGTGGGAGCGGGCTGCTTTTTCTACTTTGTGGCCAACAACAAGGCGATCATCAACCGCGCGGTCCGCATTTCGGATCTGGAGGTCTGGCTCGGCGTGATCGGCATCCTGGTTCTGGCGGAATGCTGCCGCAGGGTGACAGGCATCCCCATTCTGGTGGTTGCAGGCTGCTTTGTCGTGTATGCGTTCGTGGCGGGCAAGTCTCTGCGCATCATTATCTACAATCTGTTTTATACCACCAACGGCGTCATCGGCACGCCGATCGGTGTGTGCAGCACGTATATCGTACTGTTCATCATATTCGGGGCCTTTCTGGAGGCAACCGGCATCGCGGATTTCTTCATCCAGTGTGCGAATGTGCTCGCGGGCTGGGCGAGCGGCGGACCGGCAAAGGTCGCAGTGATCTCCTCTGCGCTTTGCGGCATGGTATCCGGCTCGAGCGTGGGCAATACGGTGACGACAGGTTCTGTCACGATCCCGATGATGAAGAAGACCGGTTATCCGGGTGAGTTTGCCGGAGCGGTCGAGGCAGCAGCCTCCACGGGCGGACAGATCATGCCGCCGATCATGGGCGCCGCCGCATTCCTGATGGCTGAGATGGTGGGCGTTCCCTATTCCAACATTGTGGTGCGCGCCATCCTTCCGGCGGTTCTTTATTTCACGGGCATCTTCCTGATGGTGCATCTGCGGGCGAAGCGTCTGGGACTGGAGGGAATTCCGAGGGAGGAGCTTCCGAAGGCAAAAGATGTCCTGCCGAAGCTGTATCTGCTGATTCCGCTCGTGGCGCTGGTCTATCTGATCATTGCCGGCTATACCATGAGCCGCGCCGCCATTATCGCAACGCTTTTGTGCATTGTGGTCAGCATGTTCAGCAAGGAACACCGTATGACCCCGAAAGCGTTTGTGGATGCGCTGGAAACCGGTGCGAGGAATACGCTCAGCATTGCGGTCGCCTGCGGTATTGCGGGCATTATAGCCGGCGTGGTGACCATGACCGGGCTGGGCCAGGTGTTCATCTCTGCGATCGTCGGGATCTCGCACGGGCACCTGATGATTGCGCTGATCTTTACGATGATCTGCTGTATCATCCTCGGCATGGGCGTTCCGACCACGGCAACCTACATAATCATGGCGACCACCTGCGCGCCGATTCTGACGACCGGGATGGGCCTGAACGCCCTGTGCGCAAGCATGTTCGTCTTTTACTTCGGCATCGTCGCGGACATTACGCCTCCGGTCGCGCTGGCGGCATATGCGGGGTCGGCGATCGCAAAGGCGGATCCCATGCGTACCGCGCTCAACGCGTCCAAGCTGGCCATTGCGGCATTCCTGATACCGTATATGTTCTGCCTGAATCCGGCCATGCTGCTGATCGATACGACGCCGGTGGAGTTTGTTATTATTATCATCACGAGCGTCATCGGTATGTACGCGATCTCTGCCGGGCTCGAGGGATTCATGTTCTCAAAGCTCAATCCGGTGCTCCGCCTGATTCTGCTGGCGGCCGGACTGATGCTGATCTATCCCGGTTCCGTGACGGATATTGTCGGAACGGTGATTACCGTATGTATATTTATTCTGGAATTGAGGCATTCCAAAGCCTTGGCTGCGGCATAAGAGAGGGGGCTGAAAAATGGTTATTTCGATCATCAGAGAATACGGTGCCTACGGGCATTCAGTTGCCAGGAAGCTGTCTGAAGCGCTCCGGATCCCTTATTATGATATCGATATCAGCAGGCTGGCTGCGAAAGTGAGCGGTTATTCGGAGGAGGATGTTGCCCGCGAGGGAGAGACTCTGAGCGGGGGAAGGAACTTTATCAACCGCTTCCTGAGCACCTCAGCCTACAACAGCTCCTATGACGCGATCTTCCAGGCACAGCGGGAGATCATCCTGGAAAAGGCGAAAGAGCCCTGCATTATGGTAGGCCGCTGCTCCAACGTCATCCTGCGGGAGGCGGGGATTGACTCTTTTAATATCTTCCTGTATGCAGATCTTGACAAGCGCAGGGCCCGTGCGGAGGAGATCATCCCGGAGGAATACAAGGGTGATGTGGATACGTACCTGGAACGTGCGGACCACTGGAGAAAGACCTATTACAGGGCCTACACCGGACATGAGATGGGAGATTACCATGATTCTGACATCAGTGTGGACGTGGGGCGCCTGGGACTGGAAAGGACAGTGAGACTTCTGGCAGCTATTGCAAAGAGCCTGCTTGAAGACTCGTGATGCAAATGAGCGGCAAAACAAAGTCCGTGAAGATCAGGGGAGCAAAGGGCGGCGTCACGTGGACTTCTTCCAACGGGAATGCCGCCACTGTGTCGAAGACCGGGAAAAAGGTGAAGATCACCGCGGTCGGCGCCGACGCTGAGCCACTGCACGCTGCAGGAGAAGGAGCTCTTCGCCGGCTGCACAGGCTGTGTTGACACATGTGATTCTTCATGGTACGATTCTCATGGTTTCACACGTTATCGCGCTAAAGCGACGCGCGCATTTCGGCGTGTGAGAGACAATTTACAATGATGGAGGTTGAACTATGAAGAAATATCTTGCTGGCATGCTGTGTGCAGGGATGGTCATTTCCGCATTCGGATCTGCTGCTGCGGCGGAAGAGACGGAGAGCTTTGGGTTTGACGGTCTTGCAAAGGAAGATACATTCGTTGTGGGATTTGACGCGGAGTATCCTCCTTACGGATATATGGATGACAACGGCGACTATACCGGATTCGACCTGGAGCTTGCGGAAGCAGTCTGTGAGATCGAGGGATGGGAACTGGTCAAGACTCCGATCGACTGGGATTCCAAGGATATGGAACTCAATTCCGGCAACATCGACTGTATCTGGAACGGATTCACGATGGATGGAAGAGAAGATTCCTATACCTTCTCGGTTCCGTATATTGACAACAGCCAGGTGATCTGTGTTGCGGATGATTCGGGGATCAGCGCTCTTTCCGATCTGGAAGGAAAGATCGTCGGCGTTCAGGCTGATTCCGCTGCGCTTACGCTTCTGGACGAGGGTGGAGATCAGGAGGATCTGGGCGCATCCTTCGGAGAGCTTCAGCAGTTTGCTGATTACAACACCGCATTTGCGGAACTGCAGGCAGGCTCCCTGGACGCGGTTGCGATCGATATCGGAGTTGCTCAGTATCAGATCAAGGGCCGTGAAGGGTATTCGATCCTGAGCGAGACCCTGAACTCCGAGAAGTATGCGGTCGGCTTCAAGAAGGGCAATGAAGAACTCGCAGAGATCATCAATGACGATCTTGCGATCCTGTATGACGACGGAACCTTCACCGAACTGGCTGAGAAATATGAGGTCGCCGACATGGTATGCCTGGGGGAGAGCCTCGGGTTTGAGCTGGGCGATGGGTTTGAGACGGAAGAGGAAACGGAAGCGGAGTAATCCGCCTGCTCTCATCTTTTACGGATTGACGGAATAAGAACTGGCAGACCGGGAGGGAAACCTCCGGCCATGTCAGTTCTTTCATGCAAAAGACAGATTCGGAGGACATATGAGCTTTCAGGTTATGATGCAGCAGCTGCTGGGAGGACTGAGCAAGTCGATGGGCATCTTTGCGCTGACACTTGTGTTCGCGCTTCCCCTCGGACTGGTGGTCGCTTTCGGGAGAATGAGCAGGAACAGGGTCATACGTTCCATCGCATGGATATTCATTTCCATCCTGCGCGGAACCCCGCTGATGCTGCAGCTGCTCGCCGTTTATTTCGGCCCGTATTATCTGTTCAACATCAGGATCGGGTCGGCGTGGCGGTTTACTGCAATCATTATCGCATTCTCTGTGAACTACTCGGCTTATTTCGCAGAGATCTACCGGTCGGGAATCGAGTCCATGCCGCCCGGGCAGTATGAAGCGGCCAGAATCCTCGGCTACACAAAAAGCGGCACGTTTTTCCGGATTATATTTCCGCAGGTCGTCAAGCGGATCCTTCCGTCTGTGACCAATGAAGTCATTACGCTGGTCAAGGATACGTCCCTTGCGTTTTCACTGGCATACGCGGAGATGTTTACGATCGCGAAGCAGATCGCGGCCAAGGAGACAAGCTTCATGCCGTTTATTGCGGCAGCGGTTTTCTACTATGTATTCAACGCAGTGGTCGCGTTCATTATGGAACGGTTTGAGAAGGCACTCAACTATTACACCTGATGCGGGAGGATGAGCAACATGGCATTGCTGGAGATGAATCATATCCGGAAGAGCTTCAACGATCTTGAGGTAATCAAAGACATCTCGCTGAAGGTGGACGAGGGAGAAGTCCTGTCGATCATCGGCCCCTCGGGCTCCGGAAAGTCGACGATGCTGAGGTGTGCAACCATGCTGGAGACGATTGATGCGGGGGAGATCCGGTATCTGGGCGAGCGCACCGCATGGGTGGAGGCAGACGGGAGAAAAGTGTATCCGAAGGCCGCCGACCTGCGCAGGGTCTGTTCCTGCTTCGGACTGGTCTTTCAGAACTTCAACCTGTTCCCGCATTTCTCCGTCCTGCGGAACATTACGGATCCGATGATCCACAATCAGAAGAGAGACAGACAGGAAGCGGAGAAGGAAGCGATGGCGCTTCTGGAGCGGATGGGCCTTGAGACAAAGGCGGACGCATATCCCTGCCAGCTCTCCGGCGGACAGGCACAGCGCCTGGCAATCGCGCGGGCACTGGCTCTCAATCCGAAGATCCTGTTTTTTGACGAGCCCACCAGCGCGCTGGATCCGGAACTGACAGGAGAGGTCCTGAAGGTCATCCGGTCTCTGGCGGATCTTCACATCGCGATGGTGATCGTCACGCATGAGATGAACTTTGCAAGAGGCATCTCCGATCACGTGATCTTCATGGAAAAGGGCGTCATCGAAGTGGAGGGCACACCGGACGAAGTGTTCGAGGCGGAGCATGCGCGCATGCAGTCCTTCCTCGGGAAACTGGAACACTGATGAGACAGCGCTGTGGCACTACGGGGGATACAGGGGATAAGCCTTGTATCCCCCGCTGTCTACTTGCAAAGCACAAACGCGTATACTATAATACATTCCGCATATGGATTGTGTTCAATTGAAACATGGAACGCACCGCGTTCCGGTTTTTTTATGGAAGAAAGAAGGGATTGGTTTATGGCAAAGATTGATATTATTTCCGGATTTCTCGGAGCCGGCAAGACCACTCTGATCAAGAAGCTGATCACCGATGTCTTCGCAGGTCAGAAGGTCGTCCTGATCGAAAATGAATTCGGCGAGATCGGAATCGACGGCGGTTTCCTGAAGGAGGCCGGAATCAATATCACGGAAATGAACTCCGGCTGCATCTGCTGCAGCCTGGTCGGCGATTTTTCGGAAGCCCTCAGGAAGGTCGTGGAGCAGTTCCATCCGGACCATATCATCATCGAGCCCTCGGGCGTCGGCAAGCTGTCTGATATCAGGGATGCAGTGGAGAGAACGTCCGATGACTGCAGTCTGGAGATCGGTTCCCTGGTGACGGTCGCCGACGTGAAAAAGGTCAGGATGTATATGAAGAACTTCGGTGAGTTCTATAACAACCAGATCGAGAGCGCGGGCACGATCATTCTCTCGAGAACGCAGGACGCGACGCCTGAGAAGATCGAGGAGGCCGTCGCCCTGATCCGGGAGAAGAATCCGGAAGCCACCATCATCACCACGCCGTGGGATGAACTGAGCGGCCAGACGATTCATGACGCCATGGTGCAGTCGGTTTCTCTCGCAGACCTGCTGCTTGCCGAGGAAGAAGAGCATCATCATGAGGACGATGAGGACGATGATGACGAGCATGAGCATCACCACCATCATCACGACGATGACGAGGATGAGCATGAGCATCATCACCACCATCATGACGACGATGACGATGAGCATGAGCATCACCACCACCATCACGATGATGACGATGACGAGCATGAGCATCATCACCACCATCATGATGATGACGAGGATGAGGATGAGCATCATCACCACCATCACGATGATGATGACGATGAGCATGAGCATCATCACCACCATCACGATGATGATGACGACGAGGATGAGCATCATCACCATCATCACCATGCGCATGAGGCCGATGAGAACGGAACCGTGATCTACCATTCACACGACCATGAACATGAGCATCATCACCACCATCATCACGGCGGACATGACGCCGATGAAGTCTTCCAGAGCTGGGGCGCGGAGTCGCCGAAGACCTACACGGATGATGAGATCCGCAGCATCCTGCAGACACTTGCGGATTCCACGGAAGACGACTATGGATTCATCCTCCGCTCGAAGGGGATGGTACCGCGCGCGGACGGCACATGGATTCATTTCGATATGGTTCCGGAGGAGACGGAGATCCGCACCGGAGCTGCAGACTATACAGGCCGCATCGTTGTGATCGGCGCCGGCCTGAAGGAAGACAGGATCCAGGAGCTCTGGGGACTGTAATCAGATTGTAAGAAAGGAGACAGCTGCTTCGCATCCCGGAGAAAAGGTCACCTTGACTGCCTGCATGCTTCGATGCGGCAGCCGCGCTGCTCTTTTCTCTGTACTGCGGCCGCAGTGCTTGAATAACATGTTGGAAGTACCTGTATATGTCATTACCGGGTTCCTGGAGAGCGGCAAGACCACATTTATCCGGGAAGTCCTGGAGAGCCCGGACTTTGCGGACGGGGAGAAGACCCTGGTCCTTCTGTGCGAAGAGGGCGAGGAAGAGTATGACGAGAAGCAGCTGAACCGGCACAATATCTATATCGAGCAGATCGATGAGGAAGGAGATCTTGCCCCGGAGAAGCTGGAGGTTCTGCACAGGAAGCACAAGCCCAAGAGGGTCTTTGTCGAGTTCAACGGAACCTGGGACGCTGCAGCGTTTACGGGTGGGGCGTTTCCGAGACGCTGGGAGCTTGCGCAGATTATCACGCTGGTGGACGGTTCTACGTTTGAGATCTACCTGCAGAACATGCGCCAGATGATGAGCAATATCTTCATGGATACAGAGCTTGTCGTATTCAACCGCTGCACCACTGACATGGATCTGCAGAAGTTCCGCCGGACCGTGAAGGCTGTGAACAGCCAGGCAGTCACCGCTTTTGAGGACGCCAATGGGGAGCAGATCGACATCGGCAAGGCGCAGCCGCCCTTTGATTTAAGCGCGGATCCGATCGAGATCCCGGATGAGGAATTCGGACTCTGGTATCTGGACGCGATGGAGTCCAAGGAAAGATACGACGGGAAGACGGTGCATTTCAAGGGGAAGGTCATGATCCCGCGCGGATTCCCCCAGGACTGTTTCATTCCCGGGCGCAATGCCATGACCTGCTGTGTCAATGACATCCGGTTCATCGGATTCATCTGCCACTCTAAACATACGGATAAGCTCAGCCAGAAGCAGTGGATCGAGGTGACCGCCGAGATCCGGTATGAGTTTGTGCGGGAATACAACGGAGAAGGCCCGGTGCTCTATGCAAAACACCTCAAGAGCACGGAGCCGCCCGCCGAAGACGTGGTCCTGTTCAACTGAGAAGACCGGCAGGATCTTACGGGATAAAGAGCGGCAGCCCTGCGTCCCGGCCTTTTTCATAACTTGTTTAAATGACACTTGCCCTTTACATGCAAAGGATTTATACTGAAAGTACCTTTGAATGCACCGGGAGGTGTCATTTTTTATTCTTTTGACTCAGCGAGAAAGGCGGGTAGAATTATGAAGAGGATCGGACTGCTCACCAGCGGCGGCGACTGTCAGGCGCTCAATGCAACCATGAGAGGCATTGTCAAGGCGCTTGCCAATAATCTTGAAGAACTGGAAGTGTACGGTTTTATCAATGGCTATCATGGGATGATTTACAGCGACTACAGGCTCCTGACCAACAAGGATTTTTCCGGGATCCTGACCAAGGGCGGAACGATGCTGGGGTCGTCCAGAACGCCTTTCAAGGATATCCGCAAACCGGATGAGAAGGGGCTGGACAAGGTAGAGGCGATGAAGCAGAACTACTACAAGCTCCGCCTGGACTGCCTGTTTGTGCTGGGCGGAAACGGAAGCCAGAAGACGGCGAACCTTCTCAGCGAGGAAGGCCTCAACGTGATCCATCTTCCCAAGACGATCGACAACGATATCTGGGGAACGGATATGACCTTCGGATTCTACAGCGCGGTGAATATCGCGACAGACGCCATTGACTGCATCCATACGACAGCCGCCTCCCACAACCGTGTCTTCATTGTTGAGGTCATGGGACACAAGGTCGGATGGCTGACGCTGTATGCGGGCATCGCGGGCGGCGCGGATGTCATCCTGATTCCGGAGATTCCGTACCATATCGACAAGGTAATGGAGGCGATCGATCAGCGTACGAAGAGCGGCAAGGGCTTCACGGTGCTGGCGGTTGCAGAGGGCGCGGTCTGTGCAGAGGATCTCAAGCTCTCCAAGAAGGAATACAAGAAGAAGATGGAGAAGAACAACTATCCGTCGGTAGCCTATGAACTTGCGGACCAGATCCTGAAGACAAGCGGCAATGAAGTGCGCATCACGGTTCCCGGCCATACCCAGAGAGGCGGGGCACCCTGCCCGTACGATCGTGCACTTTCCACCCGCCTGGGCGTTGCCGCGGCGCAGTCGTTCCTGGATGAAGAGTTCGGCGTGATGATCGGTATCCGGAACAACAAGACCGTGCGTGTTCCGCTCGGAGAATCCGCAGGCAGGCTGAAAGTGGTTGAGAAGGACGACCAGTTCGTGCTCGAGGCCAAGAGCCTGGGAATCAGCTTCGGCGACTGACCGGACAGATCGTCCTGGCCGCCGGAAATGATCCGCCGGCGTGAAGTTGAATAAAGACGATATATATTCTCCCGGGCTGCCAGACGCAGCCCGGGAGATTC
>CAJOKX010000079.1 GCA_905235415.1 uncultured Lachnospiraceae bacterium | reverse complement strand
CTGGGAATGGCTGCAATGCAACCGATGCAAAGCGCGGGTAGGCAACGTGTTTTCAGTGTGCCCACAAACTCAAAGCAGAGTTGGCTGGCCTGTGAACTGTAACCTCCATTTGGCAAAGCGCTCCGCTGTCAGGAGGCTTTTTTCTTCCTTCGTCTGCGTATTCTCACCAGGATAAAGATGAGAACGATCGCCGCTGCAATCAGGACGGGAACCAGCACCCTGACCGGAACGCGGAAGTGCCCGATCTGCGCTTCTTTCGGCATCGCGTACAGGAAGGAACCTCCGTTTTCCAGCTCAAATACCAGATAGCTTCCGTCGGTCGTATAAGAAAGCTCAGAGAGTGCCTTTCCGTCTTTGGCTTGATACAGGGTTCCGCCGGATTCTGCTTTCATACGGACTTTGAGCGGATCTGAATATCCGTTGACAGTGACGGTATAGCAGTCGACATCCGGCATATCTTTGACCGGAGAGGGAACCTTTGTGGATTCCACCTGCAGTTTCTGACCTTCATAGAAGACGCCTTCTGCCAGGAAGAGCGGCGGATTGCCGGATGCGGACAGGGTCCGGACCGGATGCTTATAGGAACCTTCGATGGTCATATCACTGTAGATGGCATCCTGGTCGAATGTATCCCAGACCCAGTAGTCGTCGCCGTCATTCTCCACTTTCGGAAGCTGTGTGATCCCTTCGCCGAAGGGAACCACGATCCGGGCGGCAACCCTTCCGTTGACCATAAATGTCAGCACGGGATCATCTGTATAGATCATATCCGGTTCCGCTGCGGCAGACAGCGTCTGATCGTCGGATTCTGTCTCATCCGCGAAGGGTGCGCTGCCCGGCTTTGCTTCGGCGCTATCCGTATCCTGTGTATCCGAAGCGGCAGGCGGTTTGATCTGCGTCTGTGCGGAAGAGGCGGAAAGTTCGGACTCCGTTTCGGCTCTCCATGCGGAAAATGCCGCATCGATCACTTCTTCGGCAGAAGAAACCGTCTGTGCGTCCGGGGCGGGTTCTTCTATGTCCGCGGCCTCTGCATCCGGGGCAGACAGCGCATCTGCACTGTCCGTTGCCTGATCGTCCGGGACAGGCTGCGCATCAGCGCTGCCTGAGGCCTGATCGTCCGCAGCCTCCGGCGGTGTATCCGTTCCCTGTTCATCGGATGCGTCCGAACTGCCGGACGTGTCTGAACTGCCGGCTGCATCCGGACTGCCGGCTGCATCTGCCGCATCGTCCGCCTGTGTGTCCTGCAAAGCTGCATCTGTGCCTGCGCCGGTACCGGCCTTCTTTGTGTCCGCGCCGTTCTGTGCCAGTACGGAGGACAGGACCCTGGGATCGGCGCCGTATCCGGTCTGCACAGTCGGGATATTCATCGTCACGGGATCCGTCCTGCCGGTGAAACTCACGCCGTCCACGCCGCCCAGTCCACGGTCATAATACAGGTTGTCAGACACATTTCCGTCCGACCAGCCTGCGACAGCGCCCACGTAAGCCCCTTTCCCGTTGACCTGGCTGTAGGAGATGCAGTTCATGATGGCGGCGCCTTTTCCGGCGATGCCGCCCGAGTAACTGTTTCCGTTTATAAGATTCTTTGTCAGGCATTCTGTGACGGATCCGTCTGCGCTGCCGGCGACGCCGCCGCAGTATTCTCCGTCGGTTACCGAGATCTCTCCGGAACTGAGGCATCCGGTGGCGATCCCGTATTCAAGCATGCCGACGATCCCGCCGGCCGCCGTTTTCTTCGCGCTGACGGCTCCGATATTCTCGCAGTCCCGCACGGAGGCAAAGATCAGCTTCTTCGCATCCTTGAGAATATATCCGGTCAGATCCACCAGGTCCTCTGCGTCAAACAGATCTTCATACGAGACCGCGCCGGCGATCCCGCCCACGTTGGTGTCCGCGCTGACCGTTCCCCGGTTGACGCAGGCGAAGATGGCGCCGTCATCGCTCTGCCAGGGATCCGGCAGGGAGACATCGCTCTCTTCCTTCTTCTCGAGCAGGGAGATATTTTCCATGTCCGAGAAAAATGTTTCCAGGATCGTGTCCATCTGTTCTGTGACTGCGCGGATGTCGGACGCGGCGGTCGAAGAGATGGAAGCGATATCGTCATCAAGCGGACGCAGGGCAGTCATCAGATCCCGGACGGAAGAGAAGAACGGCTCTGTGTCTGGCTGTGTAAAATGAATGTCGTCAAGGACGTCTTTGGCCAGGGCCAGGGTCTCCGTATCCACGAGCGATGCGCTGTGCGCCATCAGTTCCTGCAGCACGCTCGTCAGTTCGCCTGCATCCGGGAACAGTTCGCTCAGGTCGAGCTGCACACTGCCGTCCAGCGAGGTGAGGATGGATCCGTTCAGGTTCAGGTCAAAGGATCCGTTGCTTTCCCCGGAGATGTCTGCCCAGCCTTGTCCGGAGATAGTATTGTCCGCATCCGGCTCATTTCCGGAATCACTGCCCTCGTCCGGCTCATTTCCGGAATCATTGCCTGCATCCGGCTCGTTTCCGGAATCTCCGGAAGGATCTTCGCCGGGATCCTGTGCTTCCGCCTCCCCGTCCGGGAGTTCATCTGCGGCATAGGTAAAGGAAGAATCCTCTTCAATGAAATAGGCATCCGGCTCGTCAGATACATCCTCGGAATAGTCATCTGAAAAGTCCTCTTCATATCCGTATTCCGGGGCGATGACGTCTTCGTAGGGTGCATCCTCGCCGCCGGCAGTGTCGTCGTAGATATAAGAGTCTTCCGGCAGTTCGTCCACATCGTCAGGAGCAGTCGCTCCCCCGTCTGAGCCGGAGAAGAGGTCGTCGTAAAGATCCTCCGGGATCTGTGCGCCGCCCTGAGGCGCGCCGTTCTGGATGGCGGACTGGATCCATGCGGCGAAGGACAGAAGCAGGCTGCGGAAGCGGCTGCTGGTCACAGACAGGTTTGCGCCGGCGTTTCCGCTGAGCGTACTGCTCAGTCCGATGGCTGCAGGCTGAGAGAAGAAATCGGTTTCCTGCAGGATATCGTGCAGTCTGGAAAGAGACGACTTGATTCCCTCGGCGTCGTCTTCACGGATGGATTTTTTCAGCAGATCCATGAGTGAACGGATGTTGGCAGCCTGCGTGAAGAATTCGGAACTCACATCGTCCAGGAGCGATTCCAGCTCGGAAACGGCGTTGGAAGCGTATCCTTCCGCAACTGCAATATCATCGCGCGTGTTCCCCACGCCGGCGGCGGCGTCGGAGGCAAGATTGGCAAGCAGCGCGTCGAGCTCCTTGAGCTGGGAGAGCAGTTCATCAAGCTGCTCGGAAGAATAGTCCCATACGGTTTCGGGCTCGATCTGTCCGGCGATGCCGCCGGTATCCTTGCGCCCGCAGATGTCTCCTTCATTGGTGCAGGAGCGGATATATCCGCTGGTGATTCCGGCGATCCCGCCGACATTGTATCCGGTGCGGGCGTATCCGACCGGCCCGCGGTTGATGCAGTTGTCGATGAACCCCTCCGACTGTCCGGCGATTCCGCCGGTATTGATGATGTCGATGATGTTTTCATTGCTCAGCTGGGAGACATCAAAGTTGCTGATGGCTTCGGGCAGTTCTGCCGGAAGCTCGCTCGTCAGGCTGTCAGAGACTTCGATAACCTCTGTGTTGATCTTCCCGTCATTGACGCAGCGCAGAATCTTTCCCTGGTTCAGGCCTGCGATGCCGCCTGCCGCGTGTGCGCTGAGAAGACTGCCGGTGAACAGGCAGCCGGCGATGACGCCCTTTTCTCCATTCACGCCGGCGATGCCGCCCGCATCCTGCTGCGCAGAGATTTCTCCGTGAAAACTGCATCCGCTGATCAGTCCGTCGTTATTGCCTGCGATGCCGCCGACATAGAGCCCGCCGTTGCGGCAGGAGAGCCGGCCGCTGACATGCAGGTTCCGGACGATTGCCTTCTCGTTCAGATAGCGGAACAGTCCGGTGTGCGATACGTCTCCCTGAACATTGAATCCGCTGATCGTATGGCCGTTCCCCTCAAACACGCCGGAAAAGCACGGGATCGAATGGAAGCGTGCACCTGTCAGGTCGATATCATTTTCCAGCTGCACTGTCAGGCCCTCTGACCAGGCGTCCAGCACACAGTTTTCCGAGAGCTCTCTCAGATCATCCGCCGTATAGATACGGACGGTCCGCTTTATGACCTTGCGCGCAGAGGGTTCTTCAGACTCTGTCTGCGATGCAATGAGGTCGTACGTGTCCGGATCGGCCAGGCCGGATGCAGATGAAGAGAGCGCAGTGTCCTGCGGATCCTGGGCCGGACTGGCGGCGTCGGACTGCTCACCCGCATGAATGGAGAAGGACCATGCCTGAAGGAGCATGCCGGCGCTCAGCGCCAGGGCTGCGGTTTTTCTCAGATTATGCTTCATGATCGTTTCCTCCTTCCGCGGCAGTGATTTCGTCAGTATCCGGCGCCTTTGTGTCCGAAACCGGATCAGCTGACAGGTTCGGTTTATGAATGGTAAAGGTTGTTTTTTCGATGAGCCTGTCAAAGAGCAGGAGAAGCTGCGGCAGGACGGTCATGACCAGTACCACGGAGATGGCCGCGCCGCGTCCGACCGCCAGGCCGATATGGCTGACATACACATCTGTGACGCGCAGCCCGATCAGAAAACCTGCTAACGTCATAATAGATCCGGACGTGATGACAGTGGCAAACCCTTCATTGACGGCGTCTGCCATGGCGTCTTTTCTGGATTCCTCTTCCTTATGCGCCAGATAGCGGTTCAGAATCACGATGGCGTAATCGATCGTGGCGCCCATCTGGATGGCGGATACGATCATGTTGGTGACAAAAGAAGCGATGACTCCCTGGAAATACGGGATCGTGAAGTTCATCCAGATACTGCCCTGAATGACAAACACAAGAAGCACCGCGGCTGCCAGAGAACGGAAAGTAAAGAGCAGGATGATAAAAATGAATGCGATCGTCAGCATGTTGATTCTGAAGGAATCTCCTGTATAAGACAGCTGCTGGTCGCGGGCGTTGGTGATATTTCCGATCAGGAGCACGCTTCCGGGCTCATAATACTGTTCGGCGACGGACCGGATATTCTCCAGAAGGTCGATACTCTCTTTGCCCTCATCGGGAACCGCGGCGGTGAAGATCATACGGTTGTAGTTGATGCCGCGCAGCTGTTCCGTTCCGCGTTTGAGTTCCTTGCGGAGGGGCTCGATCAGCTGCGACTGCTCCGGGGACAGGGAGATCAGGCCCTGGTCGACCTTTTCGAACAGGTACTCAAACATATCCAGAAGGATCACCTGGTATTCCTCCGCGTTGCCGAAGATGACCTGGTACTCTTCGTGCTGGAGGCCATACGCCTGATAGAGAAGGGTTGCCTTCTCCAGGTCCAGGTCCAGAAGCTCGGCGAACATCCTGGGCGTAAAGGCGTCCGTCAGGACGTGGTTGTCGTCAATCTGGATATTGGCAAGGCCGGTTGAGGTGCGCACCTTCTCTATGTCCGCCACTTCTGCGAGAATGCGCTTCTCATAATCGTAATAGCCGGAAGGCACAAGAAGGGCGATGACGGTATTGTCATCGAATGTATCCGTGATCTTGTGCATCGCTTCACGCGACGGGGACGCTGTGATCTCGGTGATGGTGGAATCGGAAAATGCGTATTCGGTCTTCCCTGAATAAAAGATGCAGAACGGAATCAAGAGAAAGAAGATCCACACAAAGCAGAATTTGCTCCTGGTCAGGAAGACACCCCAGCGGCGGATGTTCGGGACGAGGTTCTTATGCTGCGATCTCTGCATCTGCCGGGGAAACAGCATGATCAGCGCGGGCATCAGGAAGAAGACCGTGATCAGGCTGCATAAGATTCCCTTGGAAAGCACCACGCCCATGTCGTAGCCGAGCCTGAACTGCATCAGTGTCAGCGCGATCAGTCCGGAGACCGTTGTCAGGCTGGAGGCGGAGATCTCTATAATGGCCTTGGACAGCGCCTCGATCATCGCCTCTTCCACGTTCGGATTGAGTGCATACTCATCCTGATAGCGGTGGCTGAAGATGATGGCGTAGTCGATTGCGAGCGCCAGCTGCAGGATGACAGCGATGGAGTTGGTGATGGAAGAGATCTCTCCCAGCCAGAAGTTTGTCCCCATATTCAGAAGCGCGGCAACGCCGAAGACCATCATATAGATGACAACTTCAAAATAGCAGCGTGACGTGTAGAGCAGCACAACGACAATAACGATCAGGGCGAGCCCCAGCACGCTGCCCATCTGGCTGGCGAGTTCCCTGGAAAAATCATAACCGATCTCGGAGCTGACATAGATATCATATTCCGACAGGTAGTCTTTGACATGATCCATCTCCGCTTCGATCAGAGGATCATCCGACACGCCGTCGAAGGAGATGGACAGCAGGGCTGCGGACTCCTTGAAATGCTGCGGGGAATCATCAAACTCCACGCCGGTGACGTGCTCAAACGTACGGATATTCTCGGCAAGGTTTTCTGCGATATCAACGGTCACGTTGGACACCATCACCTCCGCGGTTGCATAGGTGATGAATTCGTCTTCCATGATCGTCAGGCCGCGCCGCGTCTCCGTTGTCTTCGGGAGGAACGCCTCCAGCGCGGGATTGGTCTTCACGCTGCCGATATGCAGCGCACAGTAGATGCACGCGAGCAGAAACACGATGATAATCACAAATCTGCTCTTGACGATGGCTGTCGCAACCATCTTCATGACATTGCCTTTTCCGTCTCCGGAAGAGACCTTTTGTTTTACGGTATCGATGTTTTTCATGGACGTACAGATGCTCCCTGCATTATAAAATGGCAATTTTGCGGAACCGGGACGGTATCCACTGTATACAAATACATTTTTATTATATATTTTGTATAGAGATCTGTATATAGAGGAATCCAGATTGTCGGGCAGTACACATGTTACAGTTCACAGGCAAGCCTCCGACCTTTTGCAGGGAGTTTTGTGGGCACAACTGAAAACCATAGGCAGCCGACTAAGCTTTGCGAGTTGCTGCAATGCAACCGATGCAAAGCGCGGGCAGGCAACGTGTTTTCAGTGTGCCCACAAACTCTGTCTAAGCAGAGTGGACTCCTGTGAACTGAAACGTATAAATAATAAGGAATGTATCTGAGAATCGACATTGTACAGAAATATTAGCCAGAATGGAGGTACGGTATGAAACAGGAAGCGGGAATCAAAGCATGTCTGTTATGTCATGATGCTCCGTGCAGTAAAGTATGCAGTCAGTGTGATCCGGCGCGGATCCTCAGAGCGCTGCGGTTTGAAAATGATCTGGAGGCGGCGGCCCTGCTTCCGGATGCGTATGATCCTGCCTGGATGGAAGAGGTCGCCCGGGTCTGTCCGGCGCAGGTTCCGGTCGGTGATGTGCTGGAGGACCTGCACCGCAGGAAGCAGACAATGAGAAGACCTTCCGGATCTGCACCGGTCGATCTTTCCTGCAGCATCGGCTCGGTCAGGCTGGAGAATCCGTTCCTGCTCTCCTCTTCAGTGGTTGCGTCCGATTATGAGAAATGCGCCCGCGCGTTTGAGATGGGATGGGCAGGCGCTGCTTTCAAGACGATCAGCATGATGGAGATGCATGAGGCGTCGCCCAGGTATTCGTCCGTGCGGGACATGCACGGAGACTGGTACGGGTTTAAGAACATTGAGCAGCTGTCGGAGCGCAGCGTAGAAGAGAACATGGAGTGCATCCGGGCGCTGAAGCGGGACTATCCTTCGAAGGTGATTATCTCTTCGATCATGGGCCGGAATGAAGAAGAGTGGGAGTATCTTGCCCGCGAGTCGCAGAAGGCAGGCGCAGACGTGGTCGAATGCAATTTCTCCTGCCCGAATATGGAGGCGAAGGGGACGGGTTCAGACGTGGGCCAGGATCCGGACACGGTGCGCCGCTACAGCGCTGCCGCAAGGAAAGGCACGGATCTTCCGCTCCTGGCGAAGATGACCCCGAACATTACAGACATCACGGTTCCGGCCAGGGCGTCCATAGAGGGCGGGGCGGACGGGCTCGCAGCGATCAATACCATCAAATCCATTACGGGCGTCAATCTGCATACGCTGGTCGCCTATCCGTCCGTTCACGGCCGCTCGATGGTCGGCGGTTACTCGGGCCGCGCAGTGAAGCCGGTCGCGCTGCGGCAGATTGCGCAGATGGCGTCTGACGAGGCGCTGAAGGGATGTCACATCAGCGGGATGGGCGGTATCGTGACCTGGAAGGACGCGGTGGAATTCATGCTGCTGGGGGCGGGGAGCCTGCAGATTACGACGGCAGTGATGGAGTACGGATACCGCATCATAGACGATCTGATTTCGGGCCTTCGGACCTTCATGGAGGGCCGCGGCTATAAACACGTGGACGAGTTCATCGGTGCCGGGCTTGGCAGCATCGTTGAGAACGACATGGTGGAGAGGGATACCATTGTCTATCCGGTGATTGACAGGGAGAAATGCGTCGGATGCGGACGGTGCTATGTCAGCTGCCGCGACGGCGGGCATGACGCCATGACCTTCCAGGAGGAAGATAGGAGCGTGAAGGTGAACGGAAAGCGCTGCGTAGGCTGTCATCTGTGCATGCTGGTGTGCCCTGCAGACGCGATCAGCAGAGGCAGGCGGGTGAGCAAGCCGCAGTAACAAAAGGCATCTGACAGGTGCGCGCCGTACGTCAGTGAATGCAGCGCACCTGAGAGAATTCCGTGCGCAGCTGAGAGAATGCTGTGTGCACCTGAGAGAATGCTGTGCGCAGCTGAATGAGAATGGGGCGCGTCCTTGCGGACGCGCCCCGATTTTGATGAAATTCAATTGTATTTGATGCAGAATTCATTTACCGCATCCCATGAAGTTACCGGTTCCACTTTCTCCTTCTTACAACCAGCACCGCAATCAACAGTGCCGCCGCGAGCATGCACAGTGCATACGGAAGAATGGGCGTCTGGTCACCGGTTTTGACTGCCGTGGCTTTTTTCTCGGTTTGCTTCTCGGTTTCCTTTGCCTCGACTCCGAACGACGCCTCTGCGCTTCCGTCGCTGAACAGGGCAGTGATGGTATGATCGCCCGTACTGAGCTTTTCCATGGACGCTGCACTCAGCGACAGTTTCACAGAACCTTGTGACGCCGTGTAGCTGTCTTTGGAAAGAGTCTTGCCGTCAATCTCTACGCCGGTAAACTTGCCATATGTAAGTCCATCCAGAACGCTGCGCTTGACTGTAAAGTCTGCCGTTTTTCCGGAGCCCTTTGTCCAGATCTGGCCGTCGCCTTTTGTAAAGCTGTAGGAAGGCACTGCATAAACAGCATACAATGTGGTGTTGTCCGTCAGTGTGATCTTTTCACCGGCCTTATACTCCGGCTCCTCAGCGTCTGCGGACTGAGCCCAGCCAAGGAATTCGGTATCCTCTTTTTTGGGTTCCGCGGAAGGAAGCGTTACGGTGTCTGATTCCACTTCCATAGGCTCGGGAGCGCCCTCGCCGCCATTGGCGTCAAAGGTGAGATCATAATAGATCGTAAACGTACCGAGCTGCTCTTCAGTAACCTGGTAATTCGATTCTTTTGCCGTTCCGTCCCAGTCGATCGTATATGTCATGGGATGTGCGCCGGCCTCCTTAAAGGCGGTCATCCTGAGTGTCGCAGTCTCCTGCTCGCCGTCTGTGGGCGTTACCAGTCCTTCCAGCGTCCCTTCCGGTGTCTGTTCTTTACCGGTATACCTGACGCGCTGATCCTCTGCCTTTACTGAGAGCGGGGCAGCGGTGATCGTGAACGTACCGAAATCCTCTTCTGCGAGCGTATAATTTGATTTCTTGGCGGTTCCGTCCCAGACAATCGTTCCTTTGATGGGGTATTCGCCGACATCTGTGAAGGAGTCCATCTGGAGCGTTGCAGTCTCCTGCTCGCCGTTTGTGGGCGTTACCAGTCCTTCCAGCGTTCCTTCAGGCGTGTATGCATCGCCGGTATACACCTCCTGCTGGTCCTCCGCCTTGATGCGAAGCTCAGCCGGAGTAATATGCATGGTTGCCACCCTGATTCTGGTATAAGTATCCTCAATCCGGACCCATTCATTATCCCAGGGCCACGGCACCCAGATCTCGGCATACATCGGGGCGGCCACAGGCGTGGAGTAACTTCCGACATCTGTTGCTGCCGCGCCGACAACTCCGATATTTGTATAGCGCCATACATTCAGGGAATACCAGAGATCCTGATAATAGAATCCCTGATCATACCCGTCGCCATTGACATTTTTCCTGTCTCTGCTCGGCCTTTCCACTACGCCGCTGATACGGTGGGTATTTCCGTCATATACCCATGTTGAACCGTCACCGGCAGCCGTCAGGGTTGATCCCCACTGATTCTCGCCCCATACCGCATAGAAAGTAATATCCTTTTCGGCTTTGAAGGAATCTCCCGGCGTATAAAGATTGGACGACGGACTCGCATCGGATCTTTCTGACCAGCCGCAGAATGCGTAGTCAAAGATACGTCCTTCCCAGGAAAGGATATCTTTTATGATATACTGCGTTGAATCCTTTTCGACTTCAAGAGTCGCAAATACTTTGCCCCTGTCAATGTATTTGACAGTAACCTTCTCTTCTTCCGGATCTTCCGGGTCTCCCTCTGCAGCTGCCTCCAGCCCTTCGCTTTCCGGCTCAGATTCGGACATGGCCTGATCCTGCGGATTCGTTTCGGATGTTTCATCCGCATCTGTCTTGGGATCTTCCGCTGCAGTTTCGGCCGTCTCTTCCGATGCCTGCTGGTCATTCTCCTGCGCAGCCGTCTCGTTTTCGGCAGCGGGCGTCTGGGCATCTTCTGCTCCGTCCGCCTTTGGCGCAGCGCTTTCCTCATTCTTCGGCTCTTCGCTCTTTGTGTCCGGTTCGGCGGCTTTATTCTCATCGGCGCTCGTCTTGACATCTGCGCCCTGTTTGTCGTCCTTTTCCTGTGCTTCGCTTTCAGC
>CAJOKX010000078.1:10145-21419 GCA_905235415.1 uncultured Lachnospiraceae bacterium | reverse complement strand
GAGCTGGGAGAGGCTGCAATGCAACCGATGCAAAGCGCGGGTAGGCAACGTGTTTTCAGTGTGCCCACAAACTCAAAGCAGAGTTGGCTGGCCTGTGAAGTGTAACCAGCTTTGCGCCTGACAAGCGAGTGTTTTTTGCTTGACACTCGCTTTTGTTCCACGTATGCTGTTCTTAACAGATTGTTATGTGTTCACACTATTTGTATGGGAGGTATTTTTATTATGAAGAAACAGCTTGCGATCGCTCTTACGGCAGTTCTGGGCATGGGCTGCGGCTTTGCTGCATGCGCGGATGAAGCGCCGGAGCAGTTTGATGACACACAGATCATCGTATTTGCCGCAAAGAGCCTGAACACGGTTCTGGATGAGAGTATCATTCCGGCGTATAATGAACTGCAGCCGAATGTGACCATCACGCCGAGCTATGACAGTTCGGGAACGCTGATGACCCAGATCGAGGAGGGCGCGACGTGCGACGTGTTCTTCTCTGCAGCGCAGAAGCAGATGAATGAGCTGGAAGACAATGGTCTTGTCGTGGACGGCACCCGGGCCGATATCGTCAACAACCAGGTCTGCGTCGTTACCTATAAAGACAGCGGCACCAAGGTGACCGGTCTTGCGGATATCGGGACAGCCTCGAGCTTTGCGCTTGCGGATGGCTCTGTGCCGGTCGGCAAATATACCCGCCAGGCGTTTGTGAATGCGGGGATGGTCCCCGAACCGGAGGACGGCGACGTCTCCCTGATCACGACGCAGGAAGTCTCAGATGCGCTCGGCGGAATCGAGATCAATGAGTGCGCGAACGTGGGCGCGGTCGCAGCTGCGGTCTCGGAGGGCGCCAATGAAGTCGGCACCACGTATTTCTCTGATACCTACGGGTTTGAAGATACCCTGATCATCCTTGAAAAGGTTCCGTATGACCTGACCGGCGATGTGATCTATCCGGCCGCTGCGATCGTGAATCCCGAAGCGGATGAGACGGCGCAGGCAGCCGCGGCAGACTTCGTCGCGTTCCTGACCTCGGACACTGCCAAAGAGATCTTTGACTCCTACTATTTTGATACAAATGTAGGTCCGGAAGCTGCGGAAACCGAAGCGGAGTAATAATATGAACGATCTGGCACAGTTTCTGTCCACGCTGGACTGGAGTCCGCTGTTTATTTCTCTCAAGACCGGAATCGTCGCGACTGTCTTCTCATTTTTCCTGGGGATCTTCGCGGCCCGGAAGGTCGTCAGCGCCTCTCCCGGCGTCCGTGCCATTGCCGATGGGATCCTCACGCTTCCCATGGTACTGCCGCCTACGGTTGCAGGATTCTTCCTGCTGCTGCTCTTCTCAACGAGGCGCCCCGTAGGCGGCGCTTTGTATACGCATTTCGGCATCAAGGTCGTGCAGACCTGGCTCGGATGCATCATCGCCGCGACCGTGATCGCATTTCCGCTCATGTACCGCAACGCGCGCGCCGCTTTCGAGCAGATCGACGTGAATCTGGTCTACGCTGCCAGGACGCTCGGGATGAGTGAGCGGCGGATCTTCTGGAAGGTGATCATGCCCTGCGCCTCTCCGGGCGTTGTGGCAGGAACGATCCTGACCTTCGCGCGGGCGCTGGGCGAGTACGGGGCGACGTCGATGCTGGCCGGCAACATTCCCGGCAAGACCGGGACGATCTCGCAGAAGATCGCCATGGTCATCCAGAACGGGGACTATGCGACTGCCGGATTCTGGGTGCTGGTCATCATGGTCATCGCCTTTATCATCATTTTACTCATGAACCTGGTGACGGGAAAGCACATGAAGAATCTCCCGCGCTACTGACCGCGCCCGGAAGGATATCGTATGGAACTGCATGTACAGATCAAAAAAACCATCGGCTCTTTCCGCCTGGAGACGGACCTTCGGGTGGGGGCGCAGCTGCTCTCCCTGCTCGGTCCCTCCGGATGCGGCAAGTCGATGACGCTCAAATGCATCGCTGGCATCGAGCGGCCGGACGAGGGGCGGATCACGCTCGGAGAGCGGGTTTTATTTGACTCTTCCAAAAAGATCTGCCTCCCGCCGCAGGAGCGCCGCGTCGGATATATGTTCCAGGACTATGCCCTGTTTCCGAACATGACCGTGCGGCGGAACATTCTCGCCGGGATGGGGCGGCGCCCGGATCCTTCCGCTGCCGATCCCTTCCTGGAGCGGTTCCATATCGCGGATCTCGCAGACCGTTACCCGTCGGAGCTGTCCGGCGGGCAGAAGCAGCGCACCGCCATGGCAAGGATCATTGCGCAGGATCCGGATGTGATCCTGCTCGACGAGCCCTTCGCGGCGCTCGATACGATGCTGAAATGGGAACTGGAGAAGGAGATGCTGCAGACGCTGGGCGAAGCCGGCAAGCCGGTTCTCTTCGTCTCGCACGACCTGGATGAGATCTACCGGATGAACGGAAATGTCTGCACGATGCAGGACGGGCGCACGGGGGAGATCATCAGCACGAAGCAGTTTTTCGATGAGCTGAGGGAAGGCACCGGCTCCATGATGGCGGGATGGCGGATCCTGCCCCCGGACGAGGGGCCTGCCTCCCGCAAGAACGAGGATCTTCTATGAACACGAGCGGCATGCGGACAAAAATCCGCGTCACCCTGATGACGGGGGAAAATGAGAAGTTCTACGGACCGGGCGTCCAGGACCTGCTCTCGCAGATCCGCACGCAGGGATCCGTGAAGGACGCCTGCGAGGCCATGGGGATGTCTTATTCCAAAGGCCGCCGGATCCTGAAGCACGCAGAGGCTGTCCTGGGCTGCACCCTGGTGGAGCGCCGGCAGGGCGGGGCGACGGGCGGAAGCGCGTATCTGACGCCCGACGCGGAAGACTTCATGAAGCGCTACGAAGCGCTGACAGAGTCCGTGGACGCCTATGCAAAAGAGCGCCTGCGGGAGCTGTTTCCTGCGGGTGGTTTGGGCCCGATGTACTGATAGAAATACGTCTTGATCATTCCGTTATAGATCTTGCGGTTCTTATCCGCCTTGCGGCCGATATAGCGCTCCGCCTGGTCATAGGATGTGATGATATATTCCGACCACGAATCCAGTCTTGAAAATGCCTGTCCGATCTCCCTGTAGAGCGCGGGCAGTTCTTTTTTCTCTTCCAGCCGCTCCCCATAGGGCGGGTTCGTGATGACAAATCCGTATTTTTTCGGATGGTTCAGCTCCGAAACCGGCCTTCTCTGAAAATGAATCAGATGGTCGACGCCTGCGTTTCGCGCATTTTCCCGCGCTGCCTTCACGATCTCCCCGTCGATATCATAGCCCTGGATATCCGTCTCGATCTGATCGTCGATGCGGCTGTTCGCGTCGTCCGCCACATCATACCAGCTGCGCTTTGGAATCAGATGCTCCCACTGCTCTGCGAGGAACTCCCGGTTCATGCCCGGCGCGATGTTCGCGGCGATCATGGCCGCTTCGATGGGAAATGTGCCCGATCCGCAGAATGGATCGACGAGGATCCTGTCCTTCTTCCACGGGGTGAGCAGGATCAGTGCGCTGGCGAGCGTCTCTGAGATCGGCGCTTTCGCCGTCAGGAGCCGGTAGCCTCTCTTGTGCAGGGAGACGCCGGTTGTATCGATGCCGACCGTGACCTCATCCTTCATGATCGTCACGCGCAGCGGAAACGGACAGCCGGTCTCCGGGAACTGGGTCAGGTGGTACGCCTGGCGCATGCGCTCGACCATCGCCTTCTTCATGATGGACTGGATATCGCGCGGCGAAAACAGCTTGCTCCGGACACTCGTCGCCTTGGCGACCCAGAACTTTGCGTCCCTTGGAAGAAACCGCTCCCACGCAATCGCCTTTGTTCCCTGGAACAGATCCTCAAAGGTCTCGGCGTGGAAGGTGCCTGCTTCCACCAGGACCCGCTCCGCTGTGCGCAGGAATACATTTGCATAACAGACGGCTTCCCAGTCTCCTTCAAAACTGACCTTGCCGTCCTCCACCCTGCTGACCTCATACCCGAGATCCTGGATCTCCCGTTTCAATACACTCTCCAGACCAAAATGACACGGGCATATGAGTGTAAGTCTGTCTCTGAAAAAAGTGGTTGCTTTTTTGTCTGCCATATACTATAATCCTCTTGTAAAAAATATTACCCTTAATGATATTTTTTACAACCCCTTATTAATTATTTATACTCCCCTTGAAAAGCCGGCAGCTCCCCTGCCGGCTTTTCTCCGTCCTGAGGAGATTTCCGGGGGACATGCGCCTTGGCCGGCTTTTTTCCGTCCTGAGGAGATTTCCGGGGGACAAGCGCCTTGGCCGGCTATTCTCCACCCGGAGGAGATTTCCGGGGGACATGCGCCTTGGCCGGCTTTTCTCCGTCCTGAGGAGATTTCCGGGGGACATACGCCTTGGCCGGCTATTTTCCACCCGTAGGAGATTTCCGGGGGACAAGCGCCTTGGCCGGCTATTTTCCATTTCCGCGGGATAAGCCTCAGCTGACTATTCTCCGCCTGAAGGGAGCCGTGGGTACGTTTATATCTGGGAGGCGGCGGGCTCTGTCCCCTGCGTCTTGCGCTGCGTCTACTCCCACACCTCATACAGCTCTTTCATCCACGCCGCCACATCCAGACCGTAGACCTTCTCAAGCAGCTCCGGCCGCAGCACATCGTCCGCCGGTCCGTATCCTGCCTGCCTTCCGCCATCCAGAAGAAGCGCATGCGTTGCATGGATCTTCGCAAGCGACAGATCATGCACGATGGAGATGACCGCCCTTCCCGGGGAGTCAAGCCATTTCCGTATGAGTGAGAATACCTGTTTCTGGTACTTGATGTCAAGATGATTCGCCGGTTCATCCAGGATCAGGAGATCCGGCGTCTGGCAGAATGCCTGCGCAAGATAGGTTCTCTGCAGCTCTCCGCCCGAGAGTGTATCGAGCTCCTGGCCGCGCAGATCCTCAAGGCCGCACAGCCGGATCGCCTCTTCCACAGCCGCGTCGTCTTCGTCCGACGCGGGGCGGAAGAATCCCGTCCTGTGGGCGTAGCGTCCCATCCGGACCACTTCCTCCACGCGGAACGCACATCCCTGCACGTGCTGCTGCTCCAGGACGCCGATCCTGCGGGCACGAGCGGCACTGCTCATTTTCCGCAGATCCTCTCCCTGCAGATGCATGCTCCCAGTGCTCTGGATCCCGCCGGTAAGCGCATTGACCAGCGTCGTCTTGCCTGCGCCGTTCGGTCCGACGATCATCAGCCACTGCCCGCAGGATACGTCAAATCCGATCTGATCCAGGATCTTTCTCCCCCGGATCTCTACACACAGATCTCTTACCTCAAGCATGTTTTCCCCCCTCTCCGGTCCGAAGGAAGATCACGATGAACACCACCGCGCCGACCATGCTCGTGACCACCCCGATCGGAAGCTCGATCGGATCAAGCAGGATCCGGGCCGCCAGGTCCGCCAGCATCAGGAACACCGCGCCGCCGAACAGAGAAGCCGGAAGAAGCCTTTTGTGATTGGGCCCGACGATCATCCGCACCATGTGGGGCGTGACCAGTCCCACGAAGCTGATCATGCCGCCGATCGCGACGCACACGCCGATGAGGCAGGAGACGGCGATCAGGATCAGGAGCCTCGTCCTGCGGATGTTGACGCCGATGTGGCGCGCCGTATCCTCCCCGAGGGAAAATGCATTCAGCTCAGAGGCGTGTGCAAAGATCACGCCGCCTGCCAGGAGAAGGCAGATCAGAAGAAGCAGTGCCTTGGGATACGTTGATGCAGACAGACTTCCCATTGTCCAGAAGGTAATGCTGTGCAGCCTGTCCGAGGCGAACGTTACGATCACATTGATGAGACTCGATATGAACATCGAGAAGATCACTCCGATCAGGATGATCGTGTTTGTGGACAGGGAACTGTCCATGCGCCATGCGAGCGCAAGGATCAGGAGCAGGGAGAGAAACGCGAACAGGATCGCCATCACCATGGTGCCTGCGAAGGGCAGATGCGGAAATGAAATCCCGAACGCGATGGCAAGCACCGCGCCCAGCGAGGCGCCGGCCGAGACGCCGAGCGTGGATCCGTCCGCCAGCGGATTGCGCAGGAGGCCCTGCATGGCCGCGCCTGCAAGCGAGAGAGACGCCCCCTCCAGCGCCACGCACAGAACACGCGGGATCCGGATCGAGAGGATCATGGCCGCATGGGCCCCCGACGGCGCACTCTCCCCGCAAAGGGTGCCCCACAAGACCTGTCCGATCTCTTTCAGCGGTATGGAGACACTCCCGACACAGACGCACAGAGCCATGACAGCAAGTGTCACAGCTCCAAACATCACATATTCACGAACGTCGAAATGTTCCGAATACCTTCTCATAACCCCTTCCCGGTTCTCGTCCCGGCAGCGTCAGCTTCTTCAACTCTTCCTCAGTCAGGTCATCAACTATATCCGCTATATTTCCGGCTCTTTGGGGATGATAGTAAGTGGAAAAGACCACACCCCCGAACAAGATGCCTGCCTTGTGCCAGCGCACGGCATAGGATTATCAAAACTTGTCAATTCCTATGCCCTGAAACCGTCGTTCCATCCGGCGCGCGGCATAGGAATATCAAAACTTGTCGATTCCTATGCCCTGAAGCTCCGGCGAGAGCCAGCGCACGGCATAGGAATATCAAACCTTGTCAATTCCTATGCCCTGAAACCGTCGTTCCATCCGGCGCACGGCATAGGGATATCAAGATTTGTCAATTCCTATGCCCTGAAGCTCCGGCGAGAGCCAGCGCACGGCATAGGAATATCAAAACTTGTCAATCCCTATGCCCTGAAACCGTCGTGCCATCCAGCGCACGGCATAGGAATATCAAGACTTGTCAATCCCTATGCCCTGAAGCTCCAACGTGAGTCGGTGCGCGGCATAGGAATATCATGACTTGTCAATCCCTATGCTCTGAAACCGTCGTGCCATCCAGCGCACGGCATAGGGATATCATGACTTGTCGATTCCTATGCCCTGAAACCGTCGTGCCATCCGGCGCGCGGCATAGGAATATCATGACTTGTCAATTCCTATGCCCTGATGCCAAGGTATCACGCCGCGAGGTCTTCCTCCGTCTCCTGCGCATCTACGTCTCCGTATACAAACTCATACAGTGCCTTCGCGCCATCCGCAAGGCGGGGCGACGGGCGGGAGAGTTCGTTGTTCTGCAGGTTCAGGATCTTTCCGTTCTTTACAGCGTTCACCTGATCCCAGCCGGGTCTGGAAGCGATCTCCTCTTCCGGTGTCGGGCCTTCGCCGAAATACATGGTGATGGTCACGATATAATCCGGGTTGCGCTCCAGGACTTCTTCCTCTGAGATCTCTCCCCAGCCTTCTACATCCGCAAAGCAGTTGGTCAGGCCGATCATTCCGGCGATCTCATCCATAAAGGTATGCGCTCCGGCGCTCCACAGGCCGTACTCCAGCGGGGAGACTTCAAAATAAACGCTCTTGCCTTCTGCGCCCTCTGCCTGCGCGGACACTTCCTCAAAGACAGCCTTCATCTGGTCTGTCACTTCCTGCGCCTTGTCCTCTGCGCCCAGCAGCTGGCTGATGATGCCGATGGACTCATAGACGCCCTCGATATCCTGCGCATCGCTCACGACTACCGCGATTCCTGCGTCTTCCAGCTGCTCCACCTGCTCTGTGGTCTGCGCCATCGTGCTCATCAGCAGGACGTCCGGCTCCAGTTCAATGATCTGCTCCAGGTTGGTCTCTGCCCCGGACTGCACTGCAGGAACGTCAGCAACCTCTTCCGGATAATCGCAGTATTCACCGCGGCCCACCAGCCGGTCTCCTTCGCCCAGCGCATAGAGGATCTCGCAGTCTGCCGGATTCAGTGCCACGATGCGCTCCGCCGGTGCATCCAGCGTGATCTCGCGGCCGGTCATGTCCACGACGCTGACTCCGCCCTGCGCTGCAGCATCTTCCGTCTCCTGCGCGTACACCGACATGGACAGGAGCAGGGAAAGCGCTGCTGCGCCTGCTGCCAGTTTTCTTCCTGCCCTCTTCGTGCAAATCGTGCGTTTCCTGTTTTCAGTTCTCATGTTTCATTTCCTCCTTTACTTAGCAGCGCCCGTCACGCGATGCGGCGCCGCAACTTCGGTTATGAACTGTCCAAAGACCGTACAAAAAGCGGAGGATTGCTCATCTGCAGGCAGACGCCCTTTCCGGCTCCCGAGGGAGCACCCTTTCCGGCTCCCGAAGGAGCTCTCTTCCTTGCGCCCGAATGAGCACCGTTCCTGATGCCTGAAGGCGCACCATTCCTGACGCCCGGAGGCACAGAAATTAAAAAACCGCTGCTTTCGAAAAAGCAACGGCGTTCATATACAAAGAATCCTACTGCCGGATCCTTCCGGGTCTGCCCGCATATACAACCAGTTACTCGTGGTTTCACCGATGATATGCTGCTCGCATATCCGGTCTGTACGCCGGCAGGCAGGTCTCCTGGCTTACGGCTTCGTCTTCGTGCGCCTTCCCGGTTGCCCAGTGACTGGAGTGTCCAACGCCCGGATCCTTCTTCCCGGACCGGGGCTGCCTTCTGCTCCCATGACGAAGAACACCGCATACAGTGACGAGTTCGCACAGGCCTCTCACCTGTTTCTCTATTATCCGGAGACGTATCTCCGGCACCTGTCGGTTTGTCTCTGTTCAGTTCGCCGACAGAATACCACATTCCGGGGTGTGAAGCAACCTGCATGGACAGCAAAGGCACACAGGGGACGGCCGCAGCAAGGCCGATATCATCCTACACGCCGAACGGACAGTGCCGGCACACAGGGGCCGACCGCAGCAAGGTCGATATCATCTTACAGGTTGAACGTACAACACTGACGCACGGGGCACCGGCCAGGCTTATTGATGGACTGACAGCGGGAACCAACAACTAAAAATGCACACAGGGGCGGGTCCCTGTGTGCCTCTCTATTACTTCTACATCCATCTCAGATCCACATGAGCGGATCTTCATCATCCTTTTGCAGGAGGCTTTCCTGGTTCTTGACATTGACTCTGGAGCGCGGCGCAATGGAGGCGGTGATGAAGCAGTTGCCTCCGATGACCACGTCATGGCCGATCACGGTATCGCCGCCGAGGATCGAGGCGCCGGAGTAGATCGTGACGTTGTCCTCGATCGTGGGGTGTCTCTTTTTGCCCTGCAGGCTGTGCCCGGCGCGTGTCGAAAGCGCGCCGATCGTGACGCCCTGGTAGACCTTCACATGGCATCCGATGATCGTCGTCTCACCGATGACGATGCCCGTCGCGTGGTCAATCATGAAATACTTGCCGATCGATGCGCCCGGGTGTATGTCCACGCCGGTCTTGTCGTGGGCGAATTCCGTCATCATACGCGGGATCAGCGGGACCTTCAGCAGGTACAGCTCATGCGCCAGGCGGTATACGGTCATGGCGTAGAGCCCCGGATAGCACAGGATAATCTCACTCTTGGAATACGCCGCCGGATCGCCGTCCAGCATCGCCTGCACGTCTGTATCGAGGTACTCTCTCACATGCGGGATCCGGTGCATGAACTCGATGGTCACCCGCTGTGATTCCTCCCGCACCGACTCCTCCGACTTGGTATGGAATTCGTCGGTATAGCGCAGCGCAATCCCGATCTGCTCGGAGAGGTTGATGATCACGTCATCCACAAGGGTGCTGATCGAGGCGTCCATATTGAAGACCCGCACCGAAGACTCCGGATCCATGTAGTAACCGGGATATACGATCTGGAACAGTTCCTGAATGATCTTCGCGATCGTATTGCGGTCCGGTTCCCTGGACGCGGAGAGGCGGTCGATCGCGCGGCCTCCCTGATAATCCCGCAGGATCTGCTGCACCACATCGCCTGCTTCGTCTTTGATATTGAAGGTTCTCTCATGCACCGTCTGCATTCCCATTGTTTTCTCCTGCCTGTGCTGTGATCATTCGTTTGCTTTCCAATTGTACTCAAGTTGCACCGATCCCGCAACTGTTCTGTCCAAGTATGCCATCGGCGTACTTGCGCCCGGCTGCGCGGCCGTCTCACTGCCCGCGTCCAGCCGTGCGGCCTTTTTTCGTGCGGCCGTCCTACTGCCCGCATTCTGCCGTGCGGCCTTTTTTCGTGCAGCCGTCCTACTGCCCGCATTCTGCCGCGCGGCCTTTTTCCATGCGGCCCTATCGTGCGGCCTTATTGTGCGTGCGGCCCTTATTTTTTCAGATACCTGCCCACATACTGTCCTGTGTAGGAGGAGGGCATCTGCGCCACCTCTTCCGGCGTCCCGTGCGCGATCACCATCCCGCCTCCGTCTCCGCCTTCCGGCCCGAGATCGATCAGGTAGTCCGCGCTCTTGATCACATCCAGGTTGTGCTCGATCACGATCACCGTATTGCCGCCGTCGGTCAGCCTCTGCAGGATGTCCGTCAGCTTATGGACGTCTGCAAAATGAAGTCCGGTCGTGGGTTCGTCCAGGATGTACACGGTCCTGCCGGTACTCCTGCGGGACAGTTCGGTGGCGAGCTTGATCCTCTGCGCCTCCCCGCCCGAGAGCTGGGTCGAGGGCTGGCCGAGCTTGATGTAGCCCAGGCCCACATCGTAGAGCGTCTGCATCTTCGAACGGATGGAAGGCACATTTTCAAAGAACTTCAGCGCCTCTTCCACGGTCATCTCGAGGACTTCATAGATATTCTTCCCCTTATAGCGCACTTCCAGCGTCTCGCGGTTGTATCGGTGCCCGTGGCATACCTCGCACGGCACATACACGTCCGGCAGGAAATTCATCTCGATCTTGATGATGCCGTCTCCCGAACAGGCCTCGCACCGTCCGCCCTTCACATTGAAGGAAAAACGCCCCTTCTTATAGCCCCGCTCCTTCGCATCATTCGTCGCGGCAAACAGGTCGCGGATCAGGTCGAACACGCCGGTATAGGTGGCCGGGTTGGAGCGCGGGGTGCGCCCGATGGGGCTCTGGTCGATGCAGATCACCTTGTCCAGCGGGGTATCCCACTCCACCGATCGGCGCTTCCCGACGATCTGGTGCGATCGGTTGAGCCGGTTTGCAAGCTCCTTGTAGAGAATCTCATTGACCAGGGAACTCTTCCCCGATCCGGACACGCCCGTCACGCAGGTAAATACGCCGACCGGGAACTGTACGTCGATGTTTTTCAGGTTATTTTCACGCGCGCCGCTGACCGTGATCCATCCGGAAGGCTCCCTCCGGGACTCCGGAACCGGTATCTGCAGACGTCCGGACAGGTACGCGCCTGTGACCGATTCCGGACAGTTCTCGATGTC
>CAJOKX010000078.1:0-10101 GCA_905235415.1 uncultured Lachnospiraceae bacterium | reverse complement strand
CCGATATCGACCAGGTAATCCGCCGCCCGCATGGTATCCTCGTCGTGCTCGACCACGATCACCGTATTGCCCAGGTCCCGCAGATGGTACAGCGTATTCAGAAGCTTGTCATTGTCCCGCTGATGCAGTCCGATGGACGGCTCGTCCAGGATGTAGGCGACGCCGACCAGGCCCGAGCCGATCTGCGTCGCGAGCCGGATCCTCTGCGCCTCCCCGCCGGACAGGGTGCCCGTCGCGCGGCCCAGGGACAGGTAATCGAGTCCCACATCATTGAGAAATGCGATCCTGGCGCGGATCTCCCGCAGGATCTGGTCCCCGATCTTTCTCTGCTGCGCGCTCATGCGCGCGTCGATCGTCCACAGGAACTTCTGCAGATCTCCGATCGACAGGCTCGTCATCTCATAGATATTCTTGTCAGCGATCGTCACCGCGAGCGCACCCTTCTTGAGCCTCTGCCCATGGCAGAGCGGACACGGAGTGATGCGCATGTAGGTCTCGTATTCAGCTTTGGTTGACTCGCCAAAGGTCTCGCGGTATCTGCGCTGCACATTCCGGATCAGGCCCTCGAACGCCACGTCATAGACGCCGACGCCCCGCTGGCCTTTGTAATGCACCTTGACCTCGCGCCCGTCTGTTCCGCAGATCAGAAGGTCGTGAATCTCCGGCGGGTATTCCCCGAAGGGCGTGCTGAGGCTGAAGTGGTATTCCTCCGCCAGTGCATCCAGGAGCGCCCTGGTAAATGAGCCTTCCTGGCGGCTGGACTGCCAGCCGGGCACCACGATCGCGCCCTGGTCGATCGACAGGCTCTTGTCCGGGATCAGCAGGTCTTCGTCAAACTCCATCTTATAGCCCAGACCCGTACACTCCGGGCAGGCCCCGTACGGATTGTTGAAGGAAAATGAGCGCGGCTCGATCTCTTCGATGGTGGTCCCGTCATACGGGCACGCGTAATTCTCGGAGAAGGTCAGAAGCTCCGTCTCCATGTGCGTGCTTCCGTTCGCATCCGGATGGGCATCCGTCTCTGTGTGCGCTTTTCCGATCTCATCCGGATGGATGTCCTTCTCCGTCTTCGGCCTCTGGACCTCCACGTACGCAAGTCCGTCCGCCTGCTGCAGCACCTGCTCGAGCGACTCGCTCAGGCGCTTCTCAATGCCGGGCTTGACGACCAGGCGGTCCACCAGGATCTCAATGTCGTGCTTGATATTTTTGTCCAGATGGATCTCTTCGGACAGTTCATAGAGGTTTCCGTCGATCCGGACCCGGACGTATCCGGACTTCCTGGCCTGCGCAAGGAGCTTCTCATGCATGCCCTTGCGGCCCCGAACGACCGGCGCCAGAAGCTGCAGGCGGGTGCGCTCCGGGAGCGCCATCAGGATATCCACCATCTGGTCAACCGTCTGTCTGTGGATCTCCCTGCCGCACGTCGGGCAGTGTACAGTCCCGCAGCGCGCATAGAGCAGGCGGAAATAATCGTAGATCTCGGTCACGGTTCCGACGGTCGACCTGGGGTTATGGTTGGTCGACTTCTGGTCGATCGAGATCGCGGGCGGAAGGCCCTCCAGGCTGTCCACCCTGGGCTTCTCCATCTGCCCCAGGAACTGGCGCGCATAGCTGGAGAGCGACTCCATATAGCGCCGCTGCCCCTCCGCGTAGATCGTATCAAAGGCAAGGCTGCTCTTGCCCGATCCGGACAGGCCGGTCATCACGACCAGCTCATTGCGCGGAATATCCAGGTCAATGTCTTTCAGATTGTGTTCTCCGGCACCCCGGATCCGGATATATCTGCTGATGTCCCTTTTGATGTCCTTCTTCTTCTCTGCCATATCTACTCCAACCCATCCATTTTTCCATGGAGGATGATTGATCCTGCCCGTTTCCCGGCGTCAGTCAGCCTTTTAATCTACATGCTTCCTGCCTTCTGTCAGCCTTTTCTACTCGATCTCCTGCAGGACCCGCTTCAGGGAGAGCATCTGGTCTCTGAGCTGCGCCGCCGCCTCAAAGTTCAGGTCTGCGGCCGCTTTGCGCATCTGCTTCTCGGTCTGTTCGATCAGCTTCTCCAGTTCCTTCCTGCTCATGGATTCCGGATCCTTCTCAAACTCAGCCTCGGACTTCGCGATGTCTTTCGAGATCGCGATCAGGTCCCGGACCTTCTTGCGGATCGTCGCGGGCGTGATGCCATGCTCTTCATTATACTTCTGCTGCGCGGCCCTTCTGCGATTGGTCTCGCTGATGGCCTTGTTCATGGAATCGGTAATGGTGTCCGCGTACATGATGACATGTCCTTCGCTGTTGCGGGCCGCGCGGCCGATCGTCTGGATCAGGGATGTCTCCGAACGCAGGAACCCTTCCTTGTCCGCGTCCAGAATCGCCACCAGTGTGATCTCCGGGATATCCAGTCCTTCCCTAAGCAGGTTGATGCCGACCAGCACGTCGAAGACATTCAGGCGCATATCCCGGATGATCTTCGAGCGCTCGAGCGTATCGATGTCGGAATGCAGGTACTGCACGCGGATCCCGGCGTCCTTCAGATAGTCCGTCAGGTCCTCCGCCATGCGCTTGGTCAGCGTGGTCACCAGCACCTTGTTGCCATGCTCTGTCTCTTTGCGGATCTCTCCCACCAGGTCGTCCACCTGTCCGGCGACGGGACGCACGTCGACCGCCGGATCCAGAAGGCCGGTCGGACGGATGATCTGCTCCGTGCGCAGCAGCTCGTGCTCCTCCTCATAGGGACCTGGCGTTGCGGAGACGAACAGGATCTGGTCGATCTTCTGCTCGAATTCCTCGAACCTGAGCGGCCGGTTGTCCTTCGCACTCGGAAGCCGGAACCCGTAATCGACCAGCGTTGTCTTGCGGGACTGGTCGCCGTTGTACATCGCGCGCAGCTGCGGGAGCGTCATATGGGACTCGTCGATGATGATCAGGAACTCATCGGGAAAATAATCCAGCAGTGTCTGCGGGGGCGTGCCCGGCGCTCTCCCGTCCATATGCCTGGAATAGTTCTCAATGCCTGAACAGAATCCGGTCTCGCGCAGCATCTCCACGTCGTAGTTGGTCCGCTCCGAGATCCTCTGCGCCTCCAGGAGCCTGTCCTCTGCGCGGAAATACTTTACCTGCTCTTCCAGCTCCTTCTCGATCCCGCGGATCGCCTCCTTCACCTTGCTCTCGGGCGTGACATAGTGGGAGGCCGGGAAGACGGCGATAAAACTGAGCGTGCATTTCGCCTGCGAGGTGAGCGGATCGATCTGCGTAATCCGGTCGATCTCGTCCCCGAAGAACTCGACCCTGTACGCATAGTCATCCGTGTCCGCCGGGAAGATATCCAGCACGTCGCCCCGCACGCGGAAGGTCGAACGGTGGAAGTCCACGTCACACCTGTCATAGTGCAGCGAGATCAGCTTGCGCATGATCTCATTGCGCTCGCGCTCTTCCCCGACGCGCAGATACAGCGCCATCTCCTTGAAATCAATGGGGCTGCCCAGTCCGTAGATACACGACACGGACGCGACCACGATCACGTCCTTGCGGTTCGCCAGCGACGCCGTCGCCGACAGGCGCAGCTTGTCGATCTCATCATTGATCGAGGAATCCTTCTCGATGTAGGTGTCCGTCTGCGGCACATACGCTTCCGGCTGGTAGTAGTCGTAATAGGAGACGAAGTACTCGACCGCATTGTCCGGGAAGAACTCCTTAAACTCCCCGTAGAGCTGCGCGGCGAGCGTCTTGTTGTGGGCGATCACCAGGGTCGGACGGTCCAGCTGCTGGATCACGTTCGCCATCGTGAAGGTCTTGCCCGAACCTGTCACGCCCAGCAGCGTCTGGGCCTGGTTGCCCGAGCGAAATCCATCCACCAGGGCCTCGATCGCCTCCGGCTGGTCTCCTGTGGGCGCATATTCGGATTGCAGGTTGAAATGACTCATAGCGCCTCTCTCCTCTCCCGGATCTCTTCTCCCGGATCTCTTCTGACAGACAGGAGAAGTATACCACACCCCGCTGAAAAAGAATAGGAGAAAACGGAACAAATGTTCGTTTTCTCCCGGGGTGTTTTTTCCTCTCTGCCCTCCGCATGGAAGCTGCATGGAAGCCGCATTGAAACCGCATTGAAAGCCGCGTTGAAGCCGCATTGAAAGCCGCATTGGAAGCCGCATTGAAGCCGCATTGGAAGCCGCGTTGAAGCCGCATTGAAAGCCGCATTGAAGCGGCATGGAAGCCGCATTGAAGCCGCATTGAAAGCCGCATGGAAAGCAGCGTTGAAGCCGGAATTCAAGCAGCCGTGAAGCGGTCTTCACGGCACCTCTGCGATGGTGCCTCCGCCAACGACACGGTTTCCTGCATACAGCACGACGGCCTGTCCCGTGGTCAGCGCTCTCTGCGGTTCATGGAACCGGATCTCCACCCGGCCATCCTCCAGCACGCGCGCTGTGGCGGCAGCTTCCGGAGCGCGGTAGCGCGGCTTGGCCATAACCTCCAGCTGCGAGCCGGCCTTCGGTGCGTCCGCCTTTGGTGCGCCGGCCTTCGGTGCGTCTGCTTTTGACACGCATGCCGTCAGTGCGTCTGCCTTTGGTGCGTCCGCTTCTGACACGTCTGCCGTCAGTGCGCCCGCCTTTGGTGTTCCGGCCTTCGGTGCGCCGGCGCCGTCCGGCGCTGTCGCTTTCCAGTCCGGCGTCCAGATCCAGTTGAAGTCCTCCGCGATCAGGGTATCGGAGAACAGGCCGTCTGAAGAAGTCAGGATCACTTCATTTTTCTCAAGATCCTTGTCCTTCACGTACATCGGATGCTCCAGCGCCAGGCCCAGGCCCTTGCGCTGCCCGATCGTATAGCGCACCAGCCCTTTATGCTCTCCGAGCACGCGGCCCTCCTCATCGACAAAGCGTCCGTGCTCCGGGACCTGCCCGGTCTGCCGCTCGATGAAGTCTGCGTAGGTTCCCTCCGGTACGAAGCAGATATCCTGCGAATCCGGCTTTTTGGAGTTGACAAATCCGTGCGCTTCGGCGATCCGGCGAACCTGCTCCTTATCCTGCACCTCCCCGACCGGGAACATGGTGTGGGCGAGCTGCTCCTGCGTCATGCCGTAGAGAACATAGCTCTGGTCTTTGGCCGGATCGACGGCCTTCTCCAGATACCACCTTCCCTGCTCCGCGTCATACCCGACCCGGCTGTAATGGCCGGTGACAATGACGTCATATCCGTTCTCCTTCGCCCATTCCCAGAGCAGGCCGAACTTCATATATCGATTGCAGTCGATACATGGATTCGGCGTCCGGCCGCGCTGATACTCCCGGACGAACTTGTCCATCACGTCCCGCCTGAACGCGTCCATATAGTTCAGCACCCGAAACTCCATGCCCAGGCTCTTCGCAACCTCCTGCGCGTCCTGCACGTCCGCCAGGCCGCAGCAGGTATTCTTCTCCGGAAGGTTGATGCCGGTATAGTCGAACAGCCGCATGGTGCACCCGGTGCACTCGTATCCCTTCTCTATCATAAGAGCGGCGGCGACTGAACTGTCAACGCCTCCGCTCATTGCAATCAAAGCTCTCTTGCTCACAAGTGCCCTCTCTTCAGGTCCTGTTTCCGATGATTTCTCAACACTTCTCCTGGTTTCTCAGTACTTCTCCGCAGTCAGGATCGCCGTGGTCCGCGGACGCATGCTGACGCGTTTCCAGGCCATGCCGGTCTCTTCTCCTCCCGTGGAGACAACCAGATGCCAGCTGCGTCCGTCCGGAAGGTCCGGAAGCGTGATCTCGACCGGCTCCCAGAATACGTTGATTGCAACGCAGACGATGTCATCCTCCCCCAGCTTCTCATCGTATCCCGCGTAGACGACGTAGAACGCCTTCGTCTCTTTGGTGACCAATGCGTTCCACGGGGTTCCTGCATGGACCGACATGTTCGGGAATCCGCAGCGGGCCGGCGCAAGATCCCGCCGGATGCAGTCGTGCGCCTTGCGGAACGCGATCACATCCCTTGTGAACTCGAGCATCGCGCGGTTGCGGTCACAGTAATTCCAGTTCAGCCAGCTGATCTCATTGTCCTGGCAGTAGCCGTTGTTGTTGCCGAACTGCGTGTTGCAGAATTCGTCGCCGGCGTAGAACATCGGCGTTCCGCGGCTCATCATCAGCACTGCCATCGCATTTTTCATCATCTGCAGACGGAGCGCGGCGATCTTCGGATCCAGGGTCGGACCCTCCGTTCCGCAGTTCCAGCTGCGGTTGTCATTGGCCCCGTCTGTATTGTTCCAGCCGTTTACCTCATTATGCTTCTCGTTGTAGGCATACAGGTCATACAGTGTGAATCCGTCATGGCAGGTGATGAAGTTCACGGAGGAGTTGTACCCGAGATACCCGTGCGGGCTTCTTCCCTGTTCGGAAGGATCGCTCGAATAGAGATCCGGGGACCCGATCATGCGCTTCGCCGCCTCGGGCGCCGCCCAGTAATCTCCCTTCAGGAAATCCCGCATGTCATCTCTGTACTTGCCGTTCCACTCGGCCCAGTGCCCCCACGCCGGGAAGCTTCCGACCTGGTACATGCCGCCGGCGTCCCACGCCTCCGCGATCAGCTTCACGTCCGAGAGCAGCGGGTCCTTCGCAAGTCTCTGCAGAAGCGGCGGATGCTCCATCGGAGAGCCGTCTTCATTTCTCCCGAGGATGCTGGCAAGGTCAAATCTAAATCCGTCGATATGATAATTGATTCTCCAGTAATGCAGGCATTCTACGATCATTTCCTGCACGACCGGGTGGTTGCAGTTTACGGTGTTGCCGCATCCGGAGAAATTGTAGTAATGGCCTTCCGGATCCAGCATGTAGTAAACATTGTTGTCAAATCCCTTGAAATTGATGAAGGAACCGTCCTCATTTCCCTCCGCCGTATGGTTGAATACCACGTCGAGGATGACCTGGATCCCTGCTTCGTGCAGGTCCCGGATCAGGTCGTGCAGCTCGCTGCCCTCCCGGTTGTACTCCCCGCAGGACGCGTAGGCAGAGTTCGGGGCGAAATAGCTGACCGTGTTGTAGCCCCAGTAATCCATCAGCAGGTTGCCTTCATAGTTGCGCAGGGCCATCATCTCATCAAACTCAAAGATCGGCATGAGCTCCACCGCCGTGATGCCGAGCCATTTGAGATAGGGAATCTTCTCGCGAAGGCCGGCGAAGGTTCCCGGACAGCGCACCCCGGAATTGGCCCCCATCGTGAAACCGCGCACATGCAGTTCGTAGATGATCAGGTCCTCCATGGGCATCTCCGCCTGCGGGTGGTCGAAGTGGTCAAATGAATGGCGCACGACTCTTGCGTGGTAGACGCCGTCCCCGCCCTGGTGTTCCCCCCAGATCCTCTGCCCGGTCACGGCCTTGGCATAGATATCCAGCAGGACATGGCGGCGGTCGAAGAGCAGCCCTTTGTCCGGATCCCACGGGCCGTCGACGCGGTAGGCATATTCAAACTTCGTGATATCCAGTCCGAACACCACCATCGACCAGACGTCTCCGACATGATAGTTCTTCGGAAATGGGATCACCGCATAGGGTTCCTGCTCATGGCGGTGAAACAGCAGCAGTTCGACGGCTGTGGCCCCGCTTGAGTGGATCGTAAAATTGACGGCGCCCCCGTAGCCCAGTGCCTGCGATCCGTTCTGTTCATAATTTCCCGGACATACCGCATATCCGGCCACGCTCTCCCGCGGCCGGAGCATATCCATCTCTACTATATCCGGACTCTGATTGTTCTGTCCCATGTTGTCCCTCTGCTGCGTAGAAAGGAGGCTGACACGTGCTTCCACGCATCAGCCCCCTGTGCATTCTGTCACTGTATGAAGCATGCGCTTATGCAGGTCCTGCGTCTTTTGCAGTCTTCACTGCTCCTGCACAGTATGCAGGAAGCGCTTTGTCCATCAGAGCTTCGGTCCTGCAGCGACCAGAGCCTTGCCTGCATCATTGCCTTCGTACTTCACGAAGTTCTTGATGAAGCGGCCTGCCAGATCCTTCGCCTTCTCATCCCACTGAGCGGCATCTTCGTAGGTGTCGCGCGGATCGAGGATCGCCGGATCAACGCCCGGAAGTTCGGTCGGGACTTCGAAATCGAAGTACGGGATCTTCTTGGTCGGAGCCTTCAGAACGTCGCCGTTCAGGATCGCGTCGATGATTCCGCGGGTATCCTTGATGGAGATACGCTTGCCGGTGCCGTTCCAGCCGGTGTTCACCAGGTAAGCCTTTGCTCCGCTCTTCTGCATCCTCTTGACGAGCTCTTCGCCGTACTTGGTCGGATGCAGCTCCAGGAACGCCTGGCCGAAGCATGCGGAGAAGGTCGGGGTCGGCTCAGTGATGCCGCGCTCGGTTCCTGCAAGCTTTGCTGTGAATCCGCTCAGGAAGTAGTACTGCGTCTGCTCCGGAGTCAGGATGGAAACCGGCGGAAGTACGCCGAATGCGTCTGCGGACAGGAAGATGACGTTCTCAGCTGCCGGGCCGGAGGAGATCTTGTTCACGTTCTTCGCGATCTTCTCGATATGCTCGATCGGATAGGAAACACGTGTATTCTCGGTGACGGACTTGTCAGCGAAATCGATCTTGCCTTCTGCGTCAACCGTTACGTTCTCAAGAAGAGCGTCGCGCTTGATGGCGTTGTAGATGTCCGGTTCGGAATCCTTGTCCAGGTTGATGACCTTTGCATAGCAGCCGCCCTCGAAGTTGAAGACGCCGTTGTCATCCCAGCCGTGCTCGTCGTCGCCGATCAGAAGTCTCTTCGGGTCGGTGGAAAGAGTGGTCTTGCCGGTGCCGGACAGACCGAAGAAGATGGCAGTGTTCTTGCCTTCCATATCGGTGTTCGCGGAGCAGTGCATGGAAGCAATGCCCTTCAGCGGCAGGTAGTAGTTCATCATGGAGAACATACCCTTCTTCATCTCGCCGCCGTACCATGTGTTCAGGATCACCTGCTCACGGCTGCTGATGTTGAATGCGACGCAGGTCTCGGAGTTGAGGCCGAGTTCCTTGTAGTTGTCAACCTTCGCCTTGGAAGCGTTGTATACGACAAAGTCCGGCTCGAAGTCAGCCAGCTCTTCCTCTGTCGGCTGGATGAACATATTCTTGACGAAATGAGCCTGCCATGCAACTTCCACGATGAAGCGGATCGCCATGCGGGTATCCTTGTTCGCGCCGCAGAATGCGTCGACGACAAACAGTCTCTTGCCGCACAGTTCCTTGACTGCCAGATCCTTGACAACTGCCCAGGTCTCTTCGCTCATCGGATGGTTGTCGTTCTTGTAGCCCTCGCTGGTCCACCAGACGGTATCCTTGGAGTTCTCATCCATGACGATGTACTTGTCTTTGGGGGAACGTCCGGTATAGATGCCGGTCATAACGTTGACAGCGCCGAGCTCGGTAACCTGTCCTACATCATATCCGGTCAGTTCCGGCTTCAGCTCTTCCTCATACAGAGCGTCGAAAGACGGATTGTAAACGATTTCCTTGACACCAGAGATGCCATACTTCGCCAGATCAATATTTGCCATTCCAAAACCCTCTCTTCTGAAATTACTAAAAAGTGTTGACAGCTTCTCAAAAAGCATCTGTGAATATGTCTTTTTGCACGGATGTATTATAGCGGACAGGCCTGTGAATATCAACCTGCAGATCAAAAAAACTGTCCGCAGCAGCAAAAGAACCCCCGCAGTCACACTGCAGGGATCCTTTTATGCAGGCTGCTTCTACAGACGCCCGCTTACTTCACCGTTACTTTGCATTTTGCAAACACGCCGTTCTGCGCGTAGGCATATACATAGCAGGTTCCTTTTCCGACGGCTTTTATCTTACCGCTGGAGGAAACTGTTGCAACCTTCGGATTATCCGTTTCATATTTCACCTTGCGGTGTTTTCCGACTTTCAGCTTTCCGTTCTTTACACGCGCCTTCAGCTTCAGAGTCCGTCCTGTCTTCAGGGACGCTTTCTTCTTGTTCAGCTTGACAGATTTCGGATTGCCTCTCTTGCCGCCGCTGGTTGCCACATGGATGGTCTTCGAGGAGGCGAGGATGTTTCCGTTCCTGTCATAGGCGGATACGAAATACTTGTGGTACGTACCCTTCTTCAGTCCGTTCTGCGTGAAGCCTGTACTTCTCACATC
>CAJOKX010000077.1 GCA_905235415.1 uncultured Lachnospiraceae bacterium | reverse complement strand
CTACGGCATCAAGCTGAAGAACATCTCTTTTGTGGTCGGGATCGGCTCGATGCTCTTTGTCATGGCGCTGACTCCGCTTGTCACGCGCATGGTCGTGCTTTCGAAAGAAGCGGACCGTTACCTGACCGGCATGATGCTGATCATGTCTGTTTACATGATCGGGCGATGCGTCAACACGATCACGATCAACGGGGTGATCGATGCGGGCGGAGATACTCTTTTTGATATGTATTCCCTTGCGGTCTCCATGTGGGGAATAGCGATCCCTCTGGCACTGCTGGGCGCTTTCGTCTTTCACTGGCCGGTGCTGGCGGTATACTCCTGTACCTGTCTTGACGAGGTGGGAAAGATCCCCTGGGTGATGCTGCACTTCAGAAAATATAAATGGGTGCGGGATCTGACGAGATGACCGCGGGTAAGATAACAATATTTCAGACAGCAATATTTGAGACGGCAATAATTTAAATAACAATATTTCAGTAACGGAACACAAAGTATTCGGAACATCGGACATGAACAAGAAAAGAGAATCAACATGAAGAAACTGCTGATCGCCTGTGCGGCTTCACTGATGCTTACGGGGGGCGGCCGTTTCGGCCGAGGAACTGCTTTACGTTCGGGAACTGCCGCAGTATACTTACTACAGCACCACCCTTTTGACGGAGGAATCCTATCCTGAGGTGCGTATTACCACCGAATACGCGAGCATGATGCGACAGCGGCAATGAGTGGGTCGTGTATATCTCAAACCGCGACAGCGAAAACAGGCCTTTCAGCTGGTATGCTACCCATTTTGTGGACTATGAAGGCGAGTACGGCGGTCAGTACGGGCTGACCATCCACATCTCCAGCACCAACGGGATCAGATGGGATGATGATAATGACATCTTCACGGATCTTGAAAAGTTTGATTCCTTTATCTTCGGCGATCCGGCCGATGATCCCTACACACCGCCTGAGAAGAGCGAAGCTGCCGAAAGCACTGATGAGGGAGCAGAAGCGGAGCAGGCCGGTGATGACGGAGCGCAGGCCGAACCCGCGGAAGATACCGGAAGCGAAGCGGCAGCGTGGATCTGCCCGGACTGCGGTCAGGAGAATACCGGAAACTTCTGCAGCAACTGCGGATCGCCGAAGCCTGAAGAGAACGGTGCCTGGACCTGTCCGGAGTGTGGTCAGGAAGGCAATGAAGGCAACTTCTGCAGCAACTGCGGCGCAGCAAAACCGTGAGGCAGATTTGCCTGATACTACGGCGGTGTGACAATTTGGGTTGGGTATAGTATAATTATTGTGGAACCAGTAAAAACTTTGCAGAACTATTTGTTGTAATTGGAGGGAGAAAAACAAATGAAAAAGAAAGTATTTTTGAGTGCTGCTGTGCTGCTTGCGGGTACATTAACTGTCATGAGCTGCTCTGCGGAAGAACTGACACTTTCCCTTCCCCTGCCGGTCGGGGACAGGGCACAGGTGGAAGCGCCGGATAATTATGAAGAGGTGACACAGGACGAGTTTGATAGTATGGACAGGGCCATGAGGGCTTTTGTACCGGCAGGAGATTCGCTGCTGAAAAACAAAGCGGAAGACTTCTACTACTATTCCCAGCTCAATGAAGAACAGCAGGCACTGTATGACTGCATGATGGTACTGACTGACTATCCCGATGAGGAAGACAACCTCAGCCTGTATTTGGCAACCATGGATCCGTCATCCGATGAGTTCATGGAGGAAGTATTTACGGTTTATCTGGCCATGACCTATGATCATCCTGAACTGTTCTGGCTGTATAACTCAAGCAAAACTTCTATTGGATGGGGTGCTGTCCCCGGTGATTCCGATATAACATTGGTCTTCTTTTATCTGACGGAGCCGTATACGGATTATCGGGAAGACATGACGGCCTTTAATGATGCCGCTGAAGCTTTCCTGGCAGATATAGATACCTCCGGATCTGAGGAGAATACCGTCAGGCAGATCCATGACAAGCTGGTGGATATGGTCGTCTATGATGACGATGTATTAAACGACATGGTTAACTCCGGTTCCGACCTGGCCCATACCGCCTTCGGCGCACTGGTTAAGAACAGCAGTGGCATTGATAATTATGCTGTCTGTGACGGATATTCCCTTGCCTTTGAATATCTCCTGCAGCAGGTAGGCATCGAGTGTACGTATGTCGGTGGATTTGCAGGCAGTACAGAGGATGATATGGGCGGTCATGCCTGGAATATTGTGAAGATCGACGGACAGTGGTACGAGGTGGATACAACCTGGGATGACGTCGGCAACAGGGATGATTCCGTTGCTAAGCTGGATAAGGACAGCCTGGAATACAAGTGTTTCTCCGAAGCCTTACAGAATGCGGAATACCGTGACCATCTCGAACACTACTTGTACGGCAGGACAACCTCCGATATCCGTCATTTTGTACCGGATGAAAGCGATTACTATGTAACGGAAGACCAGCTGTATATCTTTACGCTGCTGGAGGAGAGTGTGCACGTAAGAGATGCCGAAGACATGCCGGGGTCAATCATGGGTATTGTCAGTTCGCTGGCACCGGAAGCATCTGCCTCCTTGCATTAAAGAAACAGAAAGCGACAGGAATATATGCGGTTGAACAGGCGCTTTCGCGGACTGCTGACGGCACTGGTGCTTTTGCTCCTGCCTGCCATGGAAGGAGGATCCGTCATGGCGGCGCAGCAGTCGCTTGCGGATATATTTGAAAGCTATCATTTCCAGGAACGGTATTTTTCCAGAGACCTGGACCAGAGTGTTCTGTCAGCCTGGGGAGAAGAAAACACGGGCCGACTGCACTGGACCTATCTGCAGAACCAGTATGATCCGGTGAAGACCGGCAAAGCCCTGCTGGAAGTCCCGCTTTACGCGGAGATGGTTAGCAGAGTTCTTGTCGTGGCTAACGAAGACCTGCCGGGAGAGGAGCGCGACGCCTTTTTTGCAGCCCTGACACGGCTGCTTCCGGAAGCCGGATTAGCGGAAAGCCGGGCAGAAGCCGGGAATGACATCACGACGGAAGCCGGGAGTGACATTCTGTCGGAAGACGGGACCGAAGAGGCTTTTCCTGAAGATCCGGACAGCCTGTACGGGATGGATACCCTGTTTGGCCTGGTGTATATCGACAGGCTGATGATGGATGAAAACGATCCCGCGGATTCTGAAACGTATTTTACGCTTTGTCGTTATGCCAAGAAGGCATTATATTTTGGCCTGCTGCAGGTGTATGAAAAGAAAGGCAGTTCATCGCAGGCCGACTACCTGACAGAACAGCTCTCGATCCTGTCCGGGATGGATGCAGACCAGGTGGCGGAGGCAGAAACCTATGAAACATTTCTGCAGCGCAGCGGTGAACAGACCACAGAAAAGGAAGGCTGGCCGGGCAGACTTCCTATTCTGCCCGCAGCCGGCAGTAAAGCAGGTGACAGAGCCGGTCACGAAGATGCGAAACTCACCCTCATGATATACATGTGCGGCAGCGATCTGGAAGGACGGAACGGCGCAGCCACCCTGGATCTGATGGAGATGATGAGGTCGGGGTTTGATGAAAGCAAGGTAAATGTGCTGGTGATGACCGGCGGAACGAAACGATGGCTCAACCGGTTCTCGACCGACGAAACTTCCATCTACGAGATCCATTCCGACGGGCCGGTACTGGCACAGCAGAATCCGCAGATGAACATGGGTGAACAGGAGACGCTGGAGGAGCTGCTCACGTTTGGTTATGAGTATTATCCTGCGGAAAAGTACGCACTTATTCTGTGGGATCACGGTGGCGGCCCTTTGAACGGTGTGTGCTGGGATATGCTTTTCGACAGTGATAATCTGCGCATGGAGGAGCTGGAAGCAGCGCTTGCCGGCAGCCCCTTTCAGCGTCAGGAGGGCTCTGCAGAAACCGGACCTGACAGCGCCGGGGCGCGAAGGGACGAAGAAGGGCTGGATCACCGCCTGGAGTGGATCGGATTTGACGCCTGCCTGATGTCGTCACTGGAAGTGGCACATACACTTTCTCCTTATGCAAAATATATGATCGCTTCCCAGGAGACAGAACCCGGCTGCGGATGGTCCTATGCCTTTCTGAAGGATGTTGAGAAGGATACGTCCGGAGCAGATACCGGCAGACGGATCGTCGACCTGTATTTTGAAGACACAAAGGATACGAAGGCTGATCTGACTCTGGCCTGTATGGATCTGGAAAAAACACAGCTGGTGGAAAATGCCATGGATGTTTTTTTCTCAGAATTGTCCGTGCAGTTGACAGAGAATACTTATTCCGCTTTTTCCACGATGAGGCAGGGAACAAAAGGATTTGGACGTGCTGCCTCACAGACCGCAGATACCGACGGTCAGGAACCGGACGGCTCCGAAGACGCAGTGAGTGACAGTGACAGGGATCTGGCTGATCTGACTGATCTTGTCACTCATTACGCGCCTAAAGCACCTGCGCAGGCAGAAGATCTGCTGGATGCGCTTTCGCAGATGATCGTATGCAGCCGCTCAAATGTGGAAAACAGCAGCGGGCTGTCTGTCTATCATCCGTTTTACAACAAGTTCCAGTTCAGGGAAAAATGGGAAAATGTGTATCAAAGTCTGCTCTTTTCTCCCGGGTATGTTGAGTACCTGCAGCAGTTTACCGGTATCTGGCTGGGGGAACAGCTTGGCGACTGGAAAAGCCTGCTGCCGCCGGAGGAAGGACTTCCTGTCGGAAACCTGGATATTTTCAGCATGCAGCTTACAGCCGATCAGATCGACACATTTGCGTCTGCACAGCTTGTGGTACTGGAGGGGCATTCCCAGATGCCTGACATCTTCACTCAGGTATATGTGAGCGATGATGTGATACTGAATGAGGACGGACTCCTCAGCGCCAGGTACACGGGGCAGACGCTCTATGTCATGGATGAAAACGAAAAACCTCTTTGCGGCCCCCTGCATTACAGCGTGACGGACGGAAGGATATATATATCCGCAAACTATTATAACGATGAGCAAGCTGAACGCACATCTGTCATTTTCGTATGCAGTGAGGCTTCGGACAGCGGGGAACTGACGGTTCTTTCCGTAAAGGTTTATAATGAGCAGACAGAAAGCTATTCCAACCGCCTTCAGGTAGATCCGGATGCATTTGACAGTATTTATTTTCCGATGGACAACCGCGTCCTCACCTATGGAGAGGACGGTCTTATGCTGCCGTTCGATAAGTGGGAACAGAGCTCTTTGCTTGAAGCATTGGTTCTTTATCTTCCGCAGAAGTGGCATTTTGGCTTTTCCGGGGAGCAGCTCAGTTCCTCTTCTCTCTACGCCGCATTTCTTGTGACCGATACTCAGCTCAACATGCACAGCTCATCGCTGATCCCTGTTCATAACCGGAAGATACGCGAGATGGATCTTTCAGGAGGCAATATTACCGGCACCGACTATAACGTGACCTTTACCGGATCCGTGATGGAAACAGAGCTCAATTCCGGAATAGTCATTCAGATGTCTGTGGAGAATAAAGGCCGTGAGAGCCTTAGAGTATCGACACCGGAGGGGCGCATCATAATAAACGATACCTTCGCTGTCGATATCCGCTATGAGGTGGATGCGGAGATTCCCGCAGGGCAGACGCAGGCATTTGATCTTGCGTTTGAAGGGGACACGCTGCCGGGAACAGACACCCTGCACACCATCTTGCTGCCCCTGTCATTGCAGGATAACTCCGTGTCCGTTCTGTTTGAACCGGGAGATGTCAGCTTAACGGACGTGACGCATCAGAACGGTGAAGCGGTCATTTATGCCGGCGTGACAGATCCTGACGGCGTCAGATGGGAGCTGCTGGATCTTGATTATGAGAAGGTGAATTTCATAAAAGGGATAACCGGAACGCTGCACTGTGTGAACACTTCGGACAATACGGTAAGCTGCACGTTCTCCAGGGCAGTGGTGGATGGAACCGAGATGGTACTTGAAAAAAAAATAGCGGTGTTGCTTCAGCCCGGTCAGGAAAAGTACATCGATTTTAAGATCGATAATGAACGCTTTTTCTACAGAGCTTTTGAGCATGCCAAAGGCGGCCGGTTCCTTGTGGAAAAGGATGTGCTCTATGAGGCAGGCATTTTACAGCTTCATTCCATTGCACTGGCAGGAACGGATGAAGAAGATAATCCGGTAAAGCTGCCGTTTGTACTCGGCGAGCCGTATGAACCTGATGTTTCAAGACCCGCTGATCAGACCGGACCGGACACTTCCCTGAGGGATAATGACAGGACGGAGTTTTTCGATGACGGCGGACTGCACCTGTATGTTCAGAAGGCCTGGGTGATCGACCGTAAACTGATCCTGGTTCTTGACGCGGAAAATACATCTTCTGAGGATATGCGTTACCGGATATGGTCAGCGCAGATAAACGGCGAGGATGCTTTCTTGTACCTTCAGGGCAGTCTCGGGGATAATATGCCATCCGAACTGCTTTTAGCGAACAGCACTGCCAGACGGTATCTGGAGATGGATATCTATGATGGTCCGGAAGACGGAACAGATACGCAGACAACGTCCGATCAGGTGCTTGAAACAGCCGGCTTTATGATTTCCCAGGATGATGAAAGTTCTTCGCACATGCAGCGTATACAGATCAGCTTTCCTGCCGGGACCATGTTCGATTTGCCGGACGGAAAACTGCTCCGGCCTTCAGAACTGGATATAAGCATTACCGATATCGGCACGGAAGGGGATCCGCTTGTGGCGGCCGGTGTCGAACTGCCCGAGGATGCAGAAAGCTGCAGACGGAAATTGCGCATCAACACCGCTATGGCCCCGTCCGCACGCGAGGGAAAGACGGCAGATCATGTCATGGCTTTGATCGTCAGCCGGGTCGCGGACAAAGATAAAGAAAAATTTCAGCGCAAGGACGGCTCTCCCGTCGAAGGGCAGATCCTGATCTGCCTGGCGCAGGTAATGCTTGAGGATCAGAAAGACGGTACCTTTGCGGGTACATATACCGGATTAATTCCCATGGCGGGTGATTCCTTTATCCGGTCTTTCATGCTGCGGGAGACCGGTGAGGACGGGGATACGCTTATGCTTCGACAGGTATATGCAGATGTTGGGACAGATGTATTTGTAAAAGAAGAGTATATGAATGGCTTTAATATCGTGAGCCTTGGCTTTGATATCCTTCTTGATTACAAAGCGAACACGGCTGTCGTTGAAAACTACCGCGTGACGGATTTTGTGGATCCCGAAAAGGATTATACTTCCTGGCCCGCGCAGCGTTTTGACATGATCGGCAATACATGTTCAGCCGTAGAGTACACACAGGAAAACGGACAGCCCATACCCGGAGAAGACATCTGGATCCTTGATAACGGTGCGGTTCACTTTGATGAAGGGAGTCTGCATCTGGCACTCAGGCCCGTGACGGATTTCGGGGATGACATACAGATCCTCTATCTGATCGATTATACTGACGGTGAGAGGGATATCATAGAGGAGGCATGGGAGCAGGCGCAATGACAGGCGGCTTACGCTCCCATGCAAGGTGCATTTAATACGACGCGGGCATCTTCAGGGGAAGGCTGCTGTGCGTCTGGTTCTGGATATCTTTCACCTGAAATGACACACACAGATCTTTGCCGCCCTGATCATCCTGTTCCTGCGGAGTGAATGACAGCCTGAGCGAACCGGAAGAAACGGTGATGACGGTCGAAGATTGATCAGCCCAGTTCTCAAACCCCACCAGTGCGTGGTCGGATGAGGCGGGCTGTTTCCATGTTACGGGAAATGCGGCAAGCGGGTAGAGAGTCTCATCCACCGCGCCGCGGGTGGACCATTCCCCGGTTTGTGTATCAAACAGGCTGGTCTCAAGCACGGTTATGTTCCCTGAGTCATCCGCCGAGCAGGTGAGAAGCGCCTGAATGACCTGCGGCTGCCCGTCGGTCTCCTGTGAGGGCGGGTTGAAGCTGTCCGCCGAAACGGCGATCTGATCTTCGGTGAAAGCGCTTGTACCGATGGGAACGAGGGCGGAAGTATCGACTGCGCTTCCGGCTGATGTCTGGTCCGCAGGGGATACCGCGTCGCTGAAAAGATCAAGGGCAACCGGAGTGATCGCAGCAGCGGAGCCTGAAGTGAAGGCGTCGTCAGACCAGGCGGTCCAGCCGGCTTCTGACACGGGAGAAGCGCCCGTTTGCAGGGCTTCGGCCAGAGATGATGATGACGGAATGATGAGCGTATCTGTCTGCGACATGTCTATGGGGGAGAGTGTTTCTGCCTGCAGAGGTGTTTCCTGCATAAGATCTGACAGGGAGGAGCTTCCTGTCGCCACCGTGTCAAAGGAGTAAGATCCGAAACTGCTTCTTAAGGGACCGCTTTCTGAGGCAGAGGGCGTCATGGAAGCGTCTTGCGAAGAATCGGCATTTTCCATGCAGTAGTTGACCCGGACGGTAAAAGTGCCGTCCGGCGAGGCCTCATACGGGATGGAGCCTGCAGTCACAGTGCCATCCTCATTCACAGCCCGCAGCGTCTGACCTCCCCACGCACCGTACAGCACACCGTCTTCCATGGCCAGCTGGTTTATGCTGCCCACACAGGCATAGGCATTTTTTTCCTTATCCCACTGCAGAATCTGCATGTCAGCGGACGCCACCAGTTCCTGCTGACCTTCGGACAGAGGAAGCGCGTAGACATTTTCTTCGGTAGTGGGTGAAGCGCTGAGACCGTCCCAGGCCACATCGCTTTCGCCGAACAGATAGCCCGCGAAACGGGCAATATAGTCGGCATACCCTTCCGAAAAGAATAAAGCAGGATAGGTGCTGTACCACTTTTCCAGGTAATCCGTTCGGTTTTCATAAGGATGATAGACAGACAGTCCCTGTGACGCATCCCCGCTGCGGGTGAGGACGACAGCCTCGTCAAGCGCTTTAAGAAGCGAGTCTGCCTCCCGGGGGGCCTGGGCTTTCAGCATGTCGGTGAGCACACCCAGATCGATCAGGTCAAAGCTGCCCGAGGAGTCGGCTGCCCTTCCGTATGCGCGTGTGTTCGCCGCGGCGTAGGAAAAGAGAGCGTAATTGCCGCTGCTGACAGAGAGGGAAGAGAAGAACGGATCCATGGCATCCCTGACAGACACTGTCCCGGAAAGATCTACGCAGGAGAGCGTAAGCTGGGAACTGTCCTTTGCGGAATCAAAGTATCCGTCCATAATGCGCGGCGCAGTATCGACGGCATCCTTGTCATTTTCGATCCCTTTCAGAAAACTGTAATCCCATCCGCCGCCCGGTTCTGTTTCTTCGGACGCGATCATATACCGGGCATAGGGCATAAGGGCAACTCCCACTTCCGCAGAGGCCATCAGACACGCATCAAACCCGATCCAGTCCAGAGGGGTCTCCCCGAAGGGACTCTCCTGCAGGGCAGCGCACAGCTCGTCCAGAGAGAGTGAGTCGAAATCATAGTTTTCATCCATGCAGACTCCGTTTAACGGCCCGCCGCCGTGATCCCACATGATGAGGGCATAGCGGTCCGCCGGATATGCCCCGTGACAGTAATCAAGAAAAGCGGCAAGCACTTCAGGCGTTCCCATATCCGCCTGCGAAAAAGCATCCACCATTTGAAGCTCTCCGCCCCGGGGAGTGTAGATACAAAGCGCGTCATTGGGCACCGAAAGGCCCCACCGACGGGTGCCGCCGGTCAGGATCAGAACGTTGACGGACTCCTCATCATAACCGGAGCGCATGATTTCCATCAGATCCTGGCTGCCCGCACAGTTTCTGCTTTCCAGGTTGCTTCCGCACATATAGATCATCAGAGTGATGGCTTTTTGTCCGGCATTTTCGGCGTATGGGTCCTGCGCATACACAGAAGGAGTGTAAAGAAGAAGCAGGCTCACTGCCAGGGTGACGGCCATCCCTTCGGCAGCCTTAAGGTGCCGGAATTTAGTTAAGACATTCATCATTGTTTTGCAGCTCCTTTGTCAGGCTTTAAGGTGATTTTATTTTAAGCCGCAGCGGGGACTTTTGTAAACCGTATTGCCTTGTCATGAAATCATAAAAACTATATAATAAATAAAAGTGTGCGGGCTCCAAAACCATGCCGCAAAGCAGGCCGGACAATGCTCCGGGCAGAGGGGTGTCCGTCGCCGGAAGGGATTTTAACGAGAGGAGGTAACCGGTGAACATGCAATGCAGCGAAACATTCAGGACCGGTAAAATGCGCAGACCAGCCGGACCACACAATGTACAAGTAAAGAAAAGGGCAATGGGGATCATCCTCGTGCTGGCTGTCCTGGTGATGAGTACAGCCGCGTTTGCCGCCAAGTACGGGTATGAGATCGATCCCGAAGGGATGAAGGCACTGGAGGCTGCCTCCTCTTTCCCCGTGAAGATCATTGAGAAAAAGGTCGTGGAGGAATGTCTGGACGTAAAAGATTATGCCCCGGCGGATGTGCTGTCCCTGACAGTCACAAACGGTTCGGATGATGAGATCAGCGCCCTGGGCATTAAGTTTGTGGCTTATGATGAAAGCAACAGGACTCAGAATATCAGCGGCGGCGGTTTTTCGAACAGATTATCATTCGATGAAATGAATGCATCCCCCGAAATATATACGCTTGCCCAGGATGGTCTGACGCTGAAGCCCGACGCGAGCTGTGTGCTGTCTACAGCCGTGGATTATTCCTCTTTCACGGGTGCGCGGGCTATGGTGGAATACTATGTGCGCGCGGACGGAACGAAAGTGGATAATCCGGATTTTGCCGGATGGCAGAATATGGCTTACGGATTGAGCAATGAAGGCAATATGACGGTTCTTGACTGATGAAAAAGGAGGTGCAGCATGCATTTGTATCCGGTTAAATATGAGAACATATTCCGAGTTTGTGCAGGTATTGTTCTGGCACTCCTCCTTTGCGCGGCAGCAGCCGGAACCACCTTTGCATTCAATCATTACGAGCTTGACACAGCTGCGCTGAAAGAACTCACAGCGCAGGATGATTTTGATGTCACGATCACACAAAAGACGGTTACGGATGATATAAACTGGGGCAATGATGAGGGAGAGGACATTCTGACGCTTTCCATGAAAAACAACACCACGCAGCAGGAAGTCGATCAGATCACCGTCCTTGTCGTCTGTTATGGGGAGGATAACCGGGCGGAAAAACTGAAAAGCAAGATGGGGTTTTCCCTTTTTGATCCTGGTGCGAAAGATAAAAGAGAACTGTCCGTGCTGACATTTGATGATCTGGCCGCTGCGCCCGGAGCTGACTTTCAGGTCACTATTCCCTGCAGACACAGCAATTTTACCGGCGTCGGCGCTCTGGTGGCGCAGTATACCGATGGGGACGGCAACGAGATCACCAACCCGATCGTCGAGCAGTGGCAGGAACTTGCGCTGGGTTCGCCGACGCATATACTGGACTGAACCGGCAACATCCCGAAGAGCATCCTGATCATGATGTTTTTCTTCCTGATTCAGACTTGACAATCGCGGTATTATTGGTTAAACTTGCAAACATGTAAATGCGATGATGGTATTATGCCTTCTGATGACTACTTCAGAGAGCCGGCGGCTGGT
>CAJOKX010000076.1 GCA_905235415.1 uncultured Lachnospiraceae bacterium | reverse complement strand
GTTTCCGGGCGGCATTTGCTGTTTGACCTGCACTCTGATATACTGAAAAAAACGGGTTTCGGAGGCGGATATGGCATACGCGGATGATGTTTTCATCAGAATGTGCAGGGATATTATCGATAACGGAACGGACACCGCGGGCGAGAAAGTGCGGCCGCACTGGCCTGACGGGACGCCGGCCTACACGGTAAAGAAATTCGGCGTCGTGAACCGGTACGATCTGAGGAAGGAGTTCCCGCTGCTGACGCTCAGAAGGACCGCGGTCAAATCAGCGACGGATGAGCTTCTCTGGATCTGGCAGCGCAAATCCAACAATATCCATGATCTGAAACCACACATTTGGGACGAATGGGCGGATCCCGACGGTTCCATCGGGAAGGCGTACGGATACCAGATGCAGGTCAAGCACCAGTATAAGGAAGGGATGTTCGATATGGTTGACCGGGTCATATTCGACCTGAAGAACAATCCCTACAGCAGACGGATCATGACCAATCTCTACAATTTCCAGGACCTGCACGAAATGAACCTTTATCCGTGCGCATACAGCATGACGTTCAACTGCACGAAGGACAGGGAGACGGGAAAACTCGTTCTGAACGCGATCCTCAACCAGCGGTCCCAGGACGTGCTTGCTGCGAACAACTGGAATGTGGTACAGTACAGCGTACTGGTACATATGATCGCTCAGGTTTGCGATATGGAAGCAGGGGAACTGGTGCATGTCATCGCCGACGCGCACATCTATGACCGGCATATCCCGATCATCGAGGAACTGATCAAACGGACGCCGTATCCGGCGCCGAAGTTCACGCTGAATCCGGATGTCAAAAACTTTTACGATTTTACGCCGGACGACGTAAAGATCGAGAATTATCAGTACGGAGAGCAGATCCGCGACATACCGATCGCGATTTGACGGGGGGAGAGCCTGCATGAAGCAGATCGTGAATGTAAGCAAAAACTGGGCAATCGGGAAGAAGGGCCAGCTTCTTGCTTTGATCCCGGAAGACATGAAATTCTTCCGGCGGAAGACGAGCGGAAAGGTCTGCGTCATGGGAAGCACGACCCTTGAGAGCTTTCCCGGCATGGCGCCCCTGCAGGGACGGGTCAACATCGTCCTGATCGACGATCCCGCGAAGATCCGGCCGGAGTCGCTGAGAGCCGCGCAGGCGGAGAGAGAGGCGGGCCGTTCCACGGAGCTGATCTACGTCCATTCCGTTCCGGAAGCGCTGCTGAAGATAGAGGAGTACGTCCCGGATGCCGTGTACGTCATCGGGGGCGCGACGGTCTACCGGCTGCTGCTTCCCTACTGCGATACGTGCTACGTTACGCACAACGACATCGACGATCCCGACGCGGATACGTTTTATCCGGATCTTCTGAAGACCGGGGAATGGACAAGGTCGGAGACCGGGGAGGAGCAGGAACAGAACGGCATCCGGTTCCGTTTCTGTACCTACACCAGGATCCGGTGACGTTTTTTAAAAATTGAAAGCATGAAAAAAGGCCTCCTGGAGCGGAGGCCTTTGACATGGATCGGTTTACTGAAGGATCGATTCGACATAGAGTTCCGCGGCTTCCTCGGAAGAGAAGTAGATCTTCAGATTGTTGATCCAGCTCTGATAGGAAGCGTTTTTGTTCAGCACCTTGGCGGTCGTGACGGTGAAAGCGTCGATCATGGCCGGTTCCTTGGAGAAGACATGGAATTCCTGCGCGAAGCCGTCCTCAAGACGGATCAGCTCCTCGTAATCACCGAACTCCCATTTTCCCGCCTTGCGGAAACCGCCTTTGAATCCTTCGGACAGCGGATTGCCTTTTTTGACCAGCACGCCGTAGTCAAAGGAAAAGCCATAGACATTCCGGAGCGTGCCTCTCAGCTCGAACGGATTGTTCTTGACGGAACCGAGGCTGATTCTGCTGCCCCAGTCGCCGATTTTGGACCAGTCGTCCGTAATGTTGAACAGTTCGACCATGTAAGCGTCGATCTTTGTCCCATCCGGGAAGACGATGGTCGTCTTCGGGAACAGTTCCGGAGTGGGCTCCGGGGTGGGCTCCGGCGTCGGTTCCGGAGTGGGTTCCACGGTTGCTTCCGGCTCGGTCTCGAGAAGCTCCTGTCCCGCGGCAACGGAAGGCGCCGCCAGAGGCGTAACCCCCTCTAGATACAACGTGAGCTTGATGCCGGAATCCATCGCATTGTCGAACGTCATGATGCCGTTTTCCAGCTTGCCCTTTAGATCGAGCCCGCCGCCCTTCACGGACAGATCCGAACCGTCCAGCGTCCATGTGCCGCTGGCAGAATCGTCATCAACAGTGAGCTGTGCCTTGCCTTTTTCCTTCAGCAGAACAGTAAAACCGCCTTCGTAGACGGATTCCACGGGAATGCTGATTCCGCTCATCTCTGCAACGGTCAGCGTGTACAGCCCGAGGTTCGGATCGGCTGGCGCTTCTTCGTCCTTCGCGCCGGAGCATGCAGCGAGCTGGAAAAGCATCAGCAGGCTGAGGCATACCGCTAGAAATCTTTTCATATTGCACCCCCATCAAAATCGAATAGTGCCCGCGTTCCGCGGAAAGCGGGAAAGTTATGATTCATTATATTATATTCTGCGAAGCGTGAAAAGACTGAAATACGCGCCGCATTTGGGAATACGCGCCGCTTTTGGAGCGTTCGGTTTGCAACGTTTTGGAACGGACCTGCCGCATATGACAAACGGCCGTTCCTATGCGATAATGGGGACAAACAGGATCGGAGGAGCAGCATGCCGTTCAACACTCTGGATTATCTTTTGTGGAGAGGGGATCTGTCCTTTGAGGTGTCCCCGGTCAATCTTGTGGATCAGTTCGTCTTTTCCCAGCTCGCTACGCCGGATTATTCTGACATCGTTTCATCAGGCGGAGAGGAGCCCGGCGGAGGAGATCAGCCCGGCGGAGGAGGCGGAAGCGAAGAGCCCGGAGATCAGCCCGGCGGAGGCGGAAGCGGAGAGCCCGGAGATACGCCAGGCGGTGGCGGAGAGGAGCCCGGAAACACACCGGGCGGGAACGGCGGACAGGGACAAACCAAACCCGCGGTGACTCCGAGCACTGAGGCGGATGCCTATGGAAACAGGATCCTGTCCGAAAAAGAAAAGGAGCGGCAGATCGTCAGCTGCACATCCGATCAGGATCTTCCCGGCAGTACATACTCCCTGCTGGCGGCACGCGCTAAGAAGGCAGCAAAAACGAGCATGAAGATCACATGGCAGAAAGTACCGGGAGCATCCTCCTATACTGTGTTCGGCGCTGTGTGCGGAAAGAACCATCCCTTCCGGAAACTGGGAAGTACAGGCGGCACATCCTTTACGCAGAAAGGTCTGAAGAAAGGGACCTATTACCGCTATGTCGTGATGGCGGTCGGGCATGGAAAGGCGCTGGCAGTTTCCAAAACGGTTTATGCAGCCACCTCCGGCGGGAAGTCGGCCAACCCGAAGGCTGTCAAAGTCAGCAGGAAGAAGCTTTCGGTGAAGACCGGAAAACAGGCAAAGATCAAGGGCAGCATACAGAAAAAGAGCGGAAAACTGAAAAAGTTCAGGAAGATTGCTTATGAATCGTCCGCGCCCGGGATTGCTTCCGTATCTTCATCAGGCAGGGTAACAGGGAAGAAGAAAGGGTCCTGTACGATCTTTGTCTATGCACAGAACGGGATCTGCAAGAAGGTAAAGGTTACTGTAGGGTAAGCGATGCTGTTGAAAAAATGACGATCCTCAGAGAACAGAGGAGGTACTGGCGTCCGGTTTCCTGCGGTGCTATCATGGTTCTGTGAGAGGCATCTGCCGGCGGATGCGTCCTTGAGCGGGGACATCTTCCGGCCTGGGTGCGGATGATCGACAGAGTGGGAAAGGAGAGTTGGTATGAGTGTATCGAAAGAATTCCTGTATGGTCTTCCGAAAGCGGAACTGCACCTTCATCTGGAAGGAACACTGGAGCCGGAACTGAAACTGCGCCTTGCGCAGAAGAACGGGATCGACATCGGGCAGACGACGATCGAGCAGGTCAAGGAAAGCTATCAGTTTGATTCCCTGACATCGTTCCTGGCGGTGTATTATCCGGCCATGAACGTGCTGCAGGATGAGGATGATTTCTGCGACCTGGCTGTGGATTATCTGCAGAAGGCCAAGGCGCACAATGTTAAGCACTGCGAGCTGTTCTTTGATCCGCAGGCCCACACCTCGCGCGGCGTCCCGTTCGAGACCGTGATCAACGGATACTACAAGGGAATTGAAAAGGGAAGAGAGATGGGAATCGACGCCCACCTGATCATGTGCTTCCTGCGCGATATGACCGCGGACTGTGCGCTGAAGACCTATCAGAAAGCGCTTCCGTACCGCGACAAGATCCTCGGGATCGGTCTTGATTCCGACGAGCGGGACAATCCGCCCATGAAGTTCGCCCAGGTGTTTGAGATGGCGAAGAAGGACGGATTCCATGTGACGATGCACTGCGACATCGACCAGCAGGATTCCATCGGACATATCCGCGATGTGCTGTACAAGATCGGCGTGGAGCGGATCGACCACGGCACCAATATCGTAGAGGATCCGTCCCTTGTGGACTATGTGCTGGCGCATAAGATCGGATTCACATGCTGCCCGGTTTCCAACAGCTTTGTAACGAGCGATATGAAGGGCCGCGAGATGACCTACCTGCTTCAGAGGGGTGCGAAGATCACGGTGAATTCGGACGATCCGGCGTATTTCCAGAGCTACATCTCGGATGATTACTATGCCCTCGCCACGAAGTACAACCTTTCAAAGGAGGATATGATCCAGATCGCGAAGAATTCTTTCGAGGTTTCCTGGATCAGCGACGAGGCAAAGCGGAAATACATCCGCATGATCGATGAGTACGCAGCCTCTGTAGAATAAAATGATGTCCACAGGATTGCGGGAGCTTCAAAGAGGCGAAGCAATCCGTACATCACCACAGGATTGCGGGAGCTTCAAAAAAGCGAAGCAATCCGTACATCATAAAGTGTAGTGCAATATAAAACTCCAGCCGCCGGATGGTCCATTTCCGGCGGCTGTTCTGATCTTCATCTTATGATATCTTATGATGATTCTTCGGATGCATCTTCGTCTTTTTCCAGCAGGCTGTCGATGTGATCCGGCTGGGTCAGGGTGCGCATGACGTATGCGTAGACGTCCTGGCTCTTCTCTTTCCATTCTTTCGACACGATCCGCGCCTGCGTCTCGTTCGGGACGGTGAGGGTCAGGTCGATCAGCGCGCTCGCATGCTCCATGACGCGGCAGCGCACGGCGAAGTCTCCTTCGGTGGTGCGGTAATACTCGGAACGGGTTGCCAGCGCTTCGCGGAATTCCAGGCGGTTGGCGCGGAGATACTCGTCAATGTCGCTGCGGATCGAAGGAGCGAGACTGCTTCTGAGCGCATCCAGGGTCTTGTGTCCTTCCTCTGTCAGAAGATAATACCGGTAATCCGGGTAGATCTCTTCCTGCACCAGGTTTGAACTGACCAGTTCTCCGAGCGTGTACTGGACATTGAAATAATTGGTATACCCGAGGTCCAGAAAAACATTTGCGATCTGACTGTTCGTAAGGGCAAAGTCCACCCGGCTCAGGGTATACATTGTCATCAGTTTATAGAGCGTACTTAATTGTTCAGGCATAGACGAATCCTTCCTTCGGAACCATGATACCATTTTTTTACTGTATTGCGGAAGGGAAATATGGTAAACTTATATTCATCCCGCAGCAGGGCGTCCTGCAGCAGGGGGGAGGGGGATAGATTTGATATAAGGGGATTTATTATGCGCAGAGAAGAAGATTCCTATTCTGAGAGAGAGTACAGGCGCAGGCGGGGCAACCTGCTGCTGAAATGCCTGATCGCGCTGCTGATTCTGCTGATTATCGGTCTGAGCGCGCTGCTGGTCTATGAGTTTCGTTTCAGACAGTACCAGAATCCGTGGGAGCAGAAGGATGAATCTGCCGGAGCAGGGGGACAGAGTACCGGGGAAGTACAGGTCACGGAGACGGCTGCGGAGGAGGCCGCGCTTCCTGATGCGGAAGAGGCGTCTCTGGAATCGAAGGCCAACCGGCTTGCGCTTCAGTATGATTATGACGAGGCGATTGCCCTGCTGCGCTCTTCGGACGGCTATGACAGGAACGACCGCTTCAAGCAGCTGGTTTCTTCCTATGAAACCACCAAGGCGGGGTGCAGTCCCTATCCGATCGACCAGGTCACGCATGTGTTTTTCCATTCCCTGGTCTGGGATGATGCGAAGGCGTTTGACGGGGATGAGTATGAGGCCGGGTACAACCAGGTTATGACGACTGCCTCCGAGTTTGATTCGATCCTGAACCAGATGTACAACCGCGGGTTTGTGATGGTGAGCCTGCATGACATGGTGGATGTGGCAGAGGACGGTTCGGTGACGCAGAAGGAGATCCTTCTTCCGCCCGGCAAGACGCCGTTCGTGCTGAGCCAGGATGACTGCAGCTACTATCATTATATGGACGGGGACGGATTCCCCTCGAAGCTGATCGTCGCGGATGACGGGAAGGTGAAGAACGCCTATATCGAGGACGACGGTTCGGTCTCTGTGGGAGACTACGACGTGGTCCCGATCGTGGATACCTTTGTTGAGCAGCATCCGGATTTCTCCTACCACGGGCACAAGGGCATTGTTGCGCTGACCGGGTATGAGGGCGTGCTGGGCTACAGAACCGACGAAGTATACAAGACGCGGCAGGAAGACAGGGTCACAGACTTCCAGAGGATCTTCTTCGAGACGCATCCGGACTTTGATTTTGACCAGGAGGTTGCGGAGGCGACGAAGGTTGCAGACGCCATGAAGGCGGAAGGATGGGAGTTCGCCTCTCATACGTGGGGCCATATCAATCCGCGCCAGCATACGGTGGATGACGTGGCGAGGGATTCCTCGCGCTGGCATGACTGGGTTGAGCCGGTCGTCGGGAAGACGGACGTTCTGATCTTTGCGTTCGGAGCGGATATCGGAGACTGGCAGCCGTATACCTATGATAATCCGTATTTTGCCCATTACAAATCGATGGGATTCAATATTTTTTGCAACGTAGACGCAAGTACAAAAGCCTGGGTGCAGGTCGGGCCGGATTTCCTCAGGCAGGGCAGGCGGAATCTGGACGGATACCGGATGTATTACAGTCCGGATCTGGTCTCGGATCTGTTTGACGTAGACATCGCGTGGGATGAAAACAGGCCCACGCCTGTGCCGCCGATGTAAGCGGCCGTATCCGGCGCAGGAAGGGAGACTGCAGGATGCAGCGCGCGCTGTGATCCTGGCATCAGGGAGATCATACTATGCAGATACTGATCAGGAACGGAAGACTCCTGGATCCGGAATCCGGAACGGATCAGGTGACGGACGTTTTGATAGAAGACGGCAACGTCACCGCGATCGGGGAGAATCTGAAGCTGCCCGCGCCGAAGAAACGCAGTGCGGACAGGGTTGTCGGGGTCGGGGACGATATTGTTTCCGATGAATCGAAAGTGATAGACGCCACCGGGTGCTGGGTCACGCCGGGGCTGGTGGACCTGCATGTGCATCTGCGCGATCCGGGTCTTACGTACAAAGAAGATATCGAAACCGGCGCAGAGGCGGGCGCGCGCGGCGGATATACGACGATCTGCGCGATGCCGAATACGAAGCCGGTGATTGACACTCCGGACAAGGTCAATTATGTCCGCTTTAAGGCGGCGGCGCTCGCGCCCATCCATGTGATGCAGATCGGGGCCGTCACGGCTGCCCAGAAGGGGGAGAAGCTGGCGGATATCGAAGGGATGGCGGATGCGGGCGCGCCCGCGATCTCGGAAGACGGCAAGAGCGTTATGAACGCGAAGCTTGCGCTGGAGGCATTCCAGATCGCGGCGAAGCTGGACATTCCCGTATGCGCCCACTGTGAGGACAAGAACCTGGTTAACGGCGGCGTGGTGAATGACGATGCGAACGCCGCGCGGCTGAAGCTTCCGGGCATCAGCAATGCGACAGAGGACGTGATCACTGCGCGGGACCTGGTGCTTGCGGCCCAGACGGGCGCGCACCTGCACCTGTGCCACGTGTCGACGGCCAGTGCGGTGGAGATGATCCGTGTGGCCAAGGCGCACGGCGTGGATGTGTCCGCGGAGGTCTGCCCGCATCATTTCACGCTGACAAGCGACGACATTCCCTCGGACAATCCGCAGTATAAGATGAACCCGCCCCTGAGGACGCCGGCGGACCGGGAAGCGCTGATCGAAGGCCTGAAGGACGGGACGATCGAGTGTATCGCAACCGACCACGCGCCGCACGCGGCCAATGAGAAGTTCGGGTCGATGCTGACCGCGGCGTTCGGGATTACGGGACTGGAGACGGCCCTTCCGCTTGCCATTACCAGGCTGGTGGAGCCGGGAATCCTCAGCCCGCTGGAGCTGGTGCGGCGCATGAGCACGAATCCGGCGAAGATCTTCCATCTCATCGAGCAGTACGGGGACGGCAAGATCGCTGTCGGCAATCCCGCCGACATCGCCGTCATCGATCCCGGCGCGGAGTGGAGGATCGACAGGAAGAAGTTTGCATCCAAGGGGAAGAATACCCCATTTGAAGGCTGGAAGGTACGCGGCAAAGTCCGCTGCACGATCTGCGACGGTGAGATCGTGTACAGCGATGAAGACGATACTGAGTAAAGGACGGATAGTCAGAAAGAGAGGACGATACGATGATTGATCAGTTGGTACAGGGAATCAAAAAGACCTCCGCGCCGATCTGCGTGGGACTGGATCCGCAGATGAGTTTTATTCCGGATACCATCAAGGTGCGTGTGTTCAATGAATACGGCGAGACGCTGGAGGCTGCGGGCGAGATTCTGTGGCAGTTCAACAAGGCGATTATCGATGCTGTCTGTGACCTGATTCCGGCGGTCAAGCCGCAGGTTGCGATGTACGAGCAGTTCGGAATCCCGGGGCTTCAGGCGTTCTGGAAAACGATTGATTACTGCAAGTCGAAGAACCTGATTGTCATCGGAGACGTGAAGAGAGGGGACATCGGATCCACCTCCGCCGCATACGCGGCGGCGCATCTGGGACGGGTCATGGCAGGCGACAGGGAGTATGCGGCCTTTGACGAAGACTTCTGTACAGTCAACCCGTATCTGGGAACGGACGGCGTCCAGCCCTTCCTGAAGGTCTGCGACGATGAGGACAAGGGGATCTTCATTCTCGTGAAGACGTCCAATCCTTCCAGCGGAGAGTTCCAGGACCAGCTGGTGCTGGTTCCTTCCGGTGAAGCAGACGCCGCAGAGCGGCTGCGCCTTGCCGAAGACCGGGAAATGACCCTGCGCAGGCTGGTGAAGGACATGGACAAGGAAGAGCAGAAAAAGTTCGGGTTTACGCTCAGGCCGCTCTATGAGCTGGTGGGCGAGAAGGTTGCCGAGTGGGCGTCCAATCCGCGTCTGATCGGCGAGTCCGGGTACAGTGAAGTCGGCGCTGTCGTCGGTGCGACCTATCCGGAGATGGGCAAAACCCTCAGAAAGATCATGCCGAAGAGCTTCATCCTGGTGCCGGGCTACGGCGCGCAGGGCGGCACGGGCGACGACCTGGTCCCGTTTTTCAATAAGGACGGGCTGGGCGCGATCGTGAATTCCTCGCGCGGCATTATCGCGGCGTATAAGAAAGAAGAGTACGCGGAGAAGTTTGGCGAGGACGGATTCGCGGATGCTGCAAGAGCGGCTGTAAAAGACATGAAGAAGGACATTCACCAGGCGCTGGAGAAGGGTTGACATGAAATACAGAGAACAGGCGGAGGTTCTGCGCATCGCTCAGATCGGAAAAGACATATTCAGCATGTATCTGCAGACGGAGCAGATCGCGAAAGAGGCGCTTCCGGGACAGTTTGTATCGGTTTACTGCCGGGATGGGAGCCGCCTGCTTCCAAGGCCCATCTCCGTCTGTCAGGCGGATGAAGACACCGCTATCCTGCGGCTGGTGTTCCGGATTGCGGGCGCGGGGACGCTGGAGCTGTCCCGCCTTGTGAGTGGCGACAGGGTGGACCTGGTCGGGCCTCTCGGAAACGGATTTCCGGCAGAGCGGGCGGAAGACAGGAGGGTGCTCCTGATCGGCGGCGGCATCGGAATCCCGCCGATGATCCAGCTCGACCACATGCTCGATGAGCTGGGAACGGCGTCGGGCGTGACGGCGGTCCTGGGGTACAGGGACGAGGTGTTCCTGCAGGATGATTTTTCCGGTGCATGCGCGATCGCGACCGAGGACGGGAGCGCAGGCACGAAGGGAACGGTGCTGGATGCGATCCGCGAACAGGACCTGAAGGCGGATGTGATCTATGCCTGCGGCCCCATCCCGATGCTGCGCGCGCTGAAGGCGTACGCGGAGGAGAACGGGATCGAGTGCTGGCTGTCCATGGAAGAGAAGATGGCCTGCGGAATCGGGGCGTGCCTGAGCTGTGTGTGCCGCTCATCCGAGGTGGATGAACATTCACAGGTACACAACAAGCGGGTCTGCACGGAAGGCCCTGTATTCAGATCGACACAGATCGAACTGTAAGATCATACACAGGCAGATAGAGTAAAATGAAACAGGACGGAGAGTGGATATGACACCGAATCTGAGCGTGGATCTGTGCGGAGTGACTCTGAAGAATCCGGTTATGGTTGCCTCCGGGACCTTTGGATCCGGGGAAGAGTTCTCACAGTTCCTGGACCTGAACCGTCTGGGCGCAGTGGTGACGAAGGGCGTGGCGTCCGTTCCGTGGCCGGGCAATCCGACCCCGCGGATCTGCGAGACGCCGTCGGGCATGCTGAACGCGATCGGACTTCAGAATCCGGGATATGACACATTTGCAAAAAGAGACCTGAAGTTCCTGGAGCAGTTTGACACGAAGGTTGTCGTGAATGTCTGCGGGCACAGCATGGAAGAGTACATCGACTGTGTGGAGAAGCTCTCGGAAGAGCGCCGCGCGGATCTTCTGGAGATCAATATATCCTGTCCCAATGTGAAGGAGGGCGGGATCGCGTTCGGAACCAGTCCGAAGGGCGTTGAAGAGATCACGGCGGCCGTGAAAAAGGCGGCGAAACAGCCGGTCATCATGAAGCTCAGCCCGAACGTCACCGATATCACGGAGATTGCGAAGGCGGCGGAGGCGGGCGGCGCGGATGCGCTGTCCATGATCAACACGCTGACCGGGATGAAGATTGATGTCCGGCGCAGGACATTTGCGCTGGCCAACCGGACCGGCGGACTGAGCGGACCGGCGATTCATCCGGTTGCGGTCCGGATGGTGTGGCAGTGCGCGCAGGCTGTGAAGATCCCGATCATCGGAATGGGCGGGATCAGGAGCGCGGAGGACGCGCTGGAGATGATCCTGGCCGGGGCGACGGCCGTATCGGTCGGAACCGCCAATTTCCATGACCAGACGACGACGCTGCAGGTGATCGACGGGATTCGCCGCTATCTGGAAGAAAACCGGATCGCGGATGTGCGCGAACTGATCGGCTGCGTGCGGTAAGATGTGCGGCAAGAGATAAAGGAGGTTACAGTTCACAGGCCGGCCAACTCTGCTTTGAGTTTGTGGGCACACTGAAAACACGTTGCCTACCTTCGCTTTGCATCGGTTGCATTGCAGCCACTCCCAGCTCCTATAGAAGCG
>CAJOKX010000075.1 GCA_905235415.1 uncultured Lachnospiraceae bacterium | reverse complement strand
GTGGACGTTCGTCCAGCACCGACCGGAACGGAGTGGAGAAGCGACCACGCTTCTATAGGAGCTGGGAGAGGCTGCAATGCAACCGATGCAAAGCGCGGGCAGGCAACGTGTTTTCAGTGTGCCCACAAACTCTCAGCAGAGTGGACTGGTCTGTGAACTGTAACACGATGCCGCCCGGCCCGGACTTTGCCCGGGCGTCCCGGATGGATTCAGACTTGTCTAAGAGGGCCCCGGGCATTACAATAAGACCATACGCGGGGCCGTCCGGCGGCCCTGTCCATTTCTTTCATAAATCATTGATATATGCCACAGAATAGGAGGAATCCCAATGGCTGACGACAATAAGAATCTGTTTGACGTATCTGCCCCGTCCCCTTCCCCGATTGCGCTGACCTTCGGAGAGGAAGAAGCGCCCAAAGATGCGGACGCTGTATCCGCTGAAGCTGCGGTTGCTTCCGCTGCTGCCGCCGTGCAGGAATCCAGGGATATCCTGAATGAAGTGCAGTCCTCAACGGGTGCGACCGGAGACGCCGCTTCGGACACTGCGGCCGCCATCGCCCCGGATATCGTCCTGACCGAGGAAGAGCAGGCGCAGGTAGACGCATTTGCGCAGAAGATCGATCTGCACAATTCCAACGCCATCATGCAGTACGGTGCAGGCACCCAGAAAAAGATGTCTGATTTCTCGGACCTGGCGCTCGAGAATGTCAAGAACAAGGATATGGGCGAGGTCGGCAAGCTGATCTCCGGCCTGGTGACCGAACTGAAGGACTTTGACGTGGAGGAGGACGACAAGGGCTTCCTGAAGTTCTTCAAGAAGCAGGGCAACAAGATGGTCGCTCTGAAAGCAAAGTATGACAAGACGCAGGCCTCCGTCGACGATATCGTCCAGGTGCTTGAGAACCATCAGATCCAGCTGCTCAAGGATGTGGCAACGCTCGATAAGATGTATGATCTCAACCTGACCTATTTCAAAGAGCTGTCCATGTACATCGCAGCCGGCAAGAAGCGTCTGGAAGAGGTTCGCGAAACAGAGCTCAAAGAGCTTCAGGAGAAAGCATCACAGAGCGGCGATGCACAGGATGCGCAGAATGCGAAGGATCTCGGGGCGCTGTGCGACCGCTTTGAGAAGAAGCTCCATGATCTGGAGCTGACCCGGCAGATCGCGATCCAGACCGGTCCGCAGATCCGTCTGGTGCAGGATTCCGATACGCTGATGGCGGAGAAGATCCAGTCCACGATCGTGAATACGATCCCGCTGTGGAAGAACCAGATGGTCATCGCGCTGGGCGTCGAGCATTCCAATCAGGCTGCCAAAGCGCAGCGTGAAGTGTCCGACCTGACCAACGACCTGCTCAAGAAGAACGCGGAACAGCTCCACACCGCTTCTGTCGAGACCGCGAAGGAGTCCGAGCGGGGCATCGTGGATATCGAGACGCTCAAGAAGACGAACTCCGAGCTCATCACCACGCTGGACGACGTCCTGAAGATCCAGGAGGAAGGCCGCAGCAAGAGAGCTGTCGCAGAGGCAGAGATGGCAAAGATGGAGAACGACCTGAAAGCGAAGCTGCTGGAGATCTCCAAGGCTTCCAAGTAAGGATTCAGGGAAAACAGATTCAGGAATATTGAAACAGAGGGGGCAGACGCCTGTGACGCATGTCAGGATCTGCCCCCTCTTTCTGACTTCTGTTTCTTTATCCAGAGACTGCCCTCTGTTTCTGACTCCTGTATCTTATAGCCAGGACTGCCTCCTGTTTCTGACTTCTGTATCCTTCAGCAGGGTCTTTCCCCTGTTTCTGATCCCTGTTTCATTTCCCAGGGGCTGCCCCCTGCTGCCTGCCCTCTTCCATCAGTTTCAGGATCCTTGCTGTCGCATGTCCGTCGCATCCGCTCATGAAGCGGTATTTGAATGCGCGCACCCGCGCCAGGTCAAACTCCGCATCCGGCGTCTTCAGCACTTCTGTCAGCTCCTGTGTCGTGGAACAGACCGGGCCGGGCATCATTTCCCGGATCGGATAATAGAATCCCCGCTCGTCCAGGTACTCCTGCATGTCGAACGCAAAGAACAGGAGCGGTCTCTCAAACAGGGAATATTCAAATACCAGGGATGAATAATCCGTAATGCAGACATCCGCCACCGTCAGCAGTTCTTCGATCGAGAGGGTGTCTGTCATGTCAAATGCGAAGTCCCTGCAGTCTTCCGGTATCGCAGGACGCATCTTCTTTTTGACAAACGGATGATGGTTCATCAGCAGGATGTATCTGCCGCCCAGCTCTTTTTTCATCAGGCGGATGTCCAGACGGTCCGGGGAGATGGCGTGGGAGACGCTTCCGCGGTAGGTCGGCGCATAGAGGATCACCTTCGGTCGCCGGGGCTCTTCCTTCCCTTTTTTAGAAAACAGCTGCGGCGCCATCCGGCGCAGCACCCAGTCCGCTTTCTCGCCGGAGCGCTCCCGGAACTTCCGGCTGAAGAACAGGTCGGTCCTGCTCACTCCGATCGGAAGGATCCTGTCCTGCTTGTCCTCCATGTGGAATGCTTCAGCATACGCCCAGACCACTTCCGGGGAGGACACGGTGACGTAGGAGAAATTTTTGTGCACGGGAAACTTTTCAAGATCTTCCCTGGTTGTTCCGAATCCCTTTCCGACGGCACTGTACCCGAACCGTTTGAAGGCACCGCACGCGTGCCAGGTCTGGATCACCGTCGTCTCGGAGCGGATCGGCAGGCAGCTGAGGAAATACGAACTCTCGCTGACAAAGATAAACTGCGCCGTGGCAAGCGCGGGGATCGCAGACAGGCAGCTGCGCGCAACCAGCGCCCGGTTCTCCAGCCCTTCCATGATGCAGACCGTCGTCGTGGTATAGCGCCCGTCTTCATTGTGTTTTTCCAGCGCCGCCTTAATCAGTTTGAAGTTATCGGACAGCGTCTTGCTGCGCACTTCCAGAAAGACCACGCTGCCCTCTTTGACGCGCGCTTTCGCAGCCGCCCTGTAGCGGGACGGATACAGATGCCTGAGCATCGATGTCTTATATACATCACGCACCGCATCGTGCGCTGCCGAAGGAATACGCATCGCTTCTCCTTATCAGAACTGGAAATACAGGAACTGGACCACCTTGTTCATATTGATAAAGCACAGAATCATGAGCACGGCTGCAAACAGCAGGCTCTTTTTGTCCGACTTGAAATGGTCTGCCATGTACTTTGAATTGGGCAGGAACCAGCAGATCGCTGTCGCACCCGCCAGGCGCAGTCCCGTGGACCTGTGCCATCTGACAAAGTGTCCGATGCTGTGGAGCGCCTCCTGCATGGAGGTGCCCAGGGAAGCGAAATTGAACATCCCCCTGTACACATTCCACGCGTCCGTAAAGGTGCCTGACACAAACAGGACCCTGCACAGAACCACCCCGACCACAGTGAGGGAATAGGCAAGCCACGCGGGGAAAGACAGATTCCGCCGCTTCATCCAGGACGCCGCACACACAAAGAAACCATTGATAATGCCCCATACGACAAAGGTCCACCCGGCCCCGTGCCAGAAGCCGGACACCAGGAAGGTCACCATGGTCGCCACATAGTAGTTTCTCCACGGATCGTCCTTTTTGTAGACCGACCGGAAGATGTACGCTCCCAGGAACCGGGAGAGCGTCATATGCCATCTTCTCCAGTAATCCTGGAAATTCCTTGCCTTGTAGGGTGAATCAAAGTTCTGCGGGATCCGGATATTGAACATACATCCCAGTCCGATCGCCATATCCGCGTACCCGGACAGGTCGAAGTAGTAGGAAACCGTATACTCCAGCGATGAAAACCAGGAATAGAGAATATTCGGATTCGACCCGACGGCATTAAAGAACTTCTCCGCGTCCGTCGTCATGGGATCCGCAATCAGGATCTTTTTGGCGCAGCCGATGGAAAATATAAACAGCCCGAGCGCGATATGATCCGCATTGATCCGCAGATTGTTCTCATCTTCAAACTGCGGCACCACCTCCGAATGATGGATGATGGGGCCTACGATCAGCTGCGGGAAGAAGGTGATGAACAGCAGGTAATTCAGGAAATCATACTGCTTCATCTCTTCCCGGTAGCAGTCCACCAGGAACGCGATCAGCTGGAATGTGAAAAATGAGATGCCGATCGGCAGCACGATGTGCTTCAGCGCGACATCGCTCCCGGTCAGGGCGTTGTAATTCTCGATAAAGAAATCCGTATACTTATAATATCCCAGCAGGCCGATGTTTCCGGCAAGCCCGACGGCCAGCAGCCACTTGCGCTGCGAGGACTGGTTTCCGTCCGTGCGAAGCAGCTTGGTTCCCACGAGGTAGTTCCCCGTAATGCTTGCCAGGAAGAACGGAAAGAAATCCGGGCTTCCCTGCGCGTAGAAATACAAAGAGCAGACGACCAGCCAGATCTTTCCGAGCGAATAGTATTTCAGCCGGTTCAGGAAAAAATATCCAAAAAATGTGATCGGTAGAAATAAAAGGATGAACCTGTATGTTGAAAAAATCATGCCATGCTCCCGGCAGGTTCCGGTTCCGAATCAGGACGTGGCGCGAAGCGCACTCTCCTGTCCCATCGTCCGTTACTGCACTTTTTTCAGAATGTAATTGAAAATATCTCTGCTGGTCTTCACCGTATAGTGAGATTGATTATAACTGGTAGAAAATCCTTTCTCGACCATATAGGTATAACCGCCTATATACGCATCGGGGAACGCTGCCTTCAGAAGCGCATTGAACCTGCGGGCGGAATCGTTCTCTTTATGGTCCAGCGGCTTTCTGGGAAGGACATCCATCAGGTAGAAGGACGCCTTCGGATACTGTTTGATCAGCGACCGGTAAAGGGTCTCATACTCCCGGAATAATGCTTCTGTATTGGATCCCGTGAGGTCATTGTTGCCCAGCTGAATCACAACCTTACTCTTCGGGTACTTTTTCAGCCTCTTTTTCAGCTGGGAAAGCCCTGTCTTCGAAAACCAATCCAGCCCTTTCCCGCTCTTGGCAATGTAGATGACCTGTTTGTCCGTGTGCACGGCGAGGCCCATCTGTTTGACCCGGGACGCGCCGACGATGATCAGGCGCTGCCTGCCCGTTGCCTTAAACCGCTTCGTGCTGCCTTTGCCTGTCCTGAAGTCCAGCTTTCCGCTGCGGGAGAGATAACAGCCGTGCACCCAGCACGATCTTGCCATTTTCCCGGAGGAATAAAAATAATACATGTTCCCGCGGATCGCAAACCATCTCCCGCAGACCATGGCGCCGTCTTCGGCATAATAATACCGGGCGGAGTTCTTTTTCCGGAATCGTTTGATGTACAGACGCCCCTTTGCGTCAAAATAATACTGTTTGTCCTTATAACTGTGGGAACCGGTCCATGCGCTGCCGTCGGAGCCAAAGTAGTAGACAGAAGAGCCGATCTTCAGCCAGACGTCCTTCATCACGGAGCCGTCCTTCAGCACATAGTATCGGTTCTTCCCGATCTTCTTCAGCGTCCCTTCCGGCCTGTCTGCATGCGCGGCAAGCTCCACCACATTCTCTCCGGTCTCATCCGCCTCAGACATCCCGTCGGAATCATACGAACCGCCCAGCGGCTCTGTCTCTTTCGAAGGATCCTTTTCCGGATCCTGCGTCTCACTCTCGCTCTCCGTCTCCTCTTCTCCGGGAATCTCTCCGCCGGGCGTCTCTCCGCCGGGAGTTTCTCCGCCGGGCGTATCCTGACCGGGAATCTCATCCCCGGAAAGACCCTGCGCGGAATCCGCCGCCAGGACCCTTCTTCCAAACGCTCCGGGAAGCAGGATCGCCGCCAGCAGCAGACATGCCGGCAGCAGCGCTGCTGTCATGCATCTTATGTATTTTCTCTTTAAGCCCGTCCTCATGCGCTGCCGTCCCTTCTCCTCAGGATTCAAGATAACTCGTCTTCAGACTCTTCCTCTTCATAGCCCGCATCTGTACCTTCCCAGTACGGACGCATGAGCTCCTCAGCTGCAGCAGAGCTGATCCACTCTTCTCTCCATGGAATATAACTGGGATCATCCCGCCCCTGCAGGGCGACCGTACCGGTCTGTTCATATTCCTGCTTCAGCTTTGCGAAATCAGCACGCTTCTGATCCAGGTATTCGTCCACGTTCTGCCGGTTTACGATCTGCCCGAATCCTTCATAATGATCCTTGCCGAACATGGTGTCTACCATCAGATCGGCCACTTCCACGTCATAATGAAGCTGGTCCGCGTAGTTGTACAGATTCATGTTGATGTCATTGTAATCACTGAAATCCCAGATCTCACCGGCAATCTCCACAATCTCGCGGCAGTATTCGTAGAAATCCTCCGTCTCATAGCGATAGCGTTCTGTCATGGTGCTCGGTCCGATGACAACGCGCAGATTGACGTCATTCTCCCTGCAGATGGCCTGCATCTGCACCAGCGCGTCCAGATTCTGCCGCATCACGTCGGTAAAGTCATCGATCTGTCCGGTAAACAGCAGTTCCAGACGCTCCTCGTAATGGCTCAGGATATACTGCGCATAGGCGTCCGGATCCCGGTTGTACGACCGGATGTCAGATCTGCGGGAACGTCTCCCGTCCACCAGGCAGTCGCCGCCGGCCGGATTCTTCCGGGACCGCTTGACAGACTCCATCAGCGTCTTCGGGTCCACGATCATCCAGCTGAGAAACTCTGCAGCCTTGTCGGTCCATTTCCCGGAAAACAGGGCAGGCGTATGGTAATTGTTGCCCCTGTATTCGCGGTCATAGCACAGAACCTCATAGTTGCTCAGGATCAGGGAGATCTCTTTCACCCCGACCTCCTCGGCGAGAAACTTCGTAAAGGAAAGATAATCCTTGAAATTCCCGAGGTTCAGATACATATTGTAATACTTCAGGCCGGTATACTCTGTCATCAGGTCCGTATCGACCGCTCCGCACTTGGAGCCTCCGATGACGACGCCCTCGATCTCGTCCTTGTAATCCAGCATGTACTGCGCTTTGACCGCCCTGGAAAAGTCGTCCTTGAAATAGTAGGGCTGTCCCTGCACATTCGTGAAGTATCCTTCCGGGTTATAGTGATAGCAGACTGCCATATACCCCAGAACGCACGCCAGGACGATCACCAGGAACCCGGCGACCCAGCGCCTGCTCTTCTTATGCTCCCTGTTTGTGTCCACCTTTTGCGCTCCTTATGATTTTGTCAACGATGAAAATGAGTCCGATCAGGACCAGTTCCGTCAGGACTGCCCACATCCTGGCCACCAGCGCGATGACCACTGCATAGTTCGTATCCATCAGAAGTCCCAGGCCCAGCGCAAAGATACCTTCTCTCACGCCGATTCCGGACGGTGAAAAGACTGCCAGGATGCCGGCGATGCAGGAGAGCGCGTAGACGCCGCCCACATACAGGCACTTTGAAAGGGGAAGCGGATAGATCGAGCACACCAGCATGTACGCGCCGAAGCCGTACACCAGCCAGTTCAGCACGAACAGCCCGACCACCTTCAGAATCTGCTGATAGGTCATCGGAATCCGCATCAGCTTCTTTTTGGAGATCTTCTCCAGCAGGCCGAGGGCTGCGTTCAGGATCTTCGGCTGGAGGCAGAACAAAAAGACTGCAATCAGGATCAGCGCTCCCCACTTGTAGTTTCCCAGCACCTCGTTCGGGAAGAACAGGATCGAGATGACGAACAGAAGCGACGCGCCGAGGATCGTGCAGCAGTTTTCAAATAAAAAGCAGACGGTTACCTTATCGGCGGAAACATCCCGCTCTTTGTACGCGGGAATCCTGGCCAGCAGCATGAATACCTTCCCCGGGATATATTTCCCGAGAATGGAATACAGATACGCCTTGATCGCCTCCAGATAGGGGATCGACGCGTCATTGATCACAGTAATATAGTGCCACAGGGATGCCTGGGTCATCTTGTACATGCAGTAAAACAGGAGAGAGACCGCAAACGGAAGCGGACTGAGGGAGATGTGCAGCGCTTTGATGTCATCATAATTCCTGTAAAAATACCGGACAAGAAATATTGCGACCAGTACCAGAAAGCCTGCCCGCAGAATCTTCATGCGATTGCTTTTTTCCATGTCATTTACCCTTCCTGATCCCCGGAAGTGATCTCATCCAGGATCTGACTGATCAGTTCGATATTGCTTCTGGAGCCTGCGATCACCTCGTCGTGGTGCTCCCTGAGTTTGCCGCGGATCTCATCCTCCGCCTGCGTGAATGCGCCAAATGCCTCCCGCAGTGCATCCAGGCTCAGATCCGAGTAATCCGCACTGTACGCTCCCAGTTCAAAATAATCCAGCACTTCCTGATACTTGTGGCTCCACCCGATCAAAAGGACCGGAACTTCTTTTTCCAGGGCGCCCACCATTGCGTGGAACCGGGACGCGACCAGGTACCTGCACCGGAAGATGTACTCGCGGATCTCCTCCGCGTCCATTTCTTCGTGGTACCAGCGCACCTTCTCCTTGTCGCGGACCCTTCCGTATACATCGTCGCATACCAGAAGGTCATTGTTTCTGGGCTTCTCACTCTCGATGCGCGCGGCATTGGCGATCAGCAGAACATGATACCCCTCTTCTGTCAGCGCGTCAACAAACTGTGCCATACAGGTTCTGTAATCGATTCCCTGCTTTGTGCATTTTCCGTCCACAACGGAGCTCAGGGACAGCCCCACGACATTGTCTGTATAGAATGGATCGGCCTTACACCGGTCGCGCACTTTCATGCTGATGTCCGGATTGTCCGGCATGCTGAAAGCGCCGTCTGCACACAGCCTGACATTCTTTGTGATGCCGATCTCTTCCAGATTCTTCTGTGTGATCTTTCCGCGCGCGCAGATCAGGCGCAGTTTCGGAAGGATCCACCGTGCGAGGAATCGGTTGTACCGGTTCTTGAAGGTTCCGAGCGCCTGCGAATACTTGACGACGGGCGTTCCCATCAGAAGCGGAACCGCGGCGCAGACAAACGCATACGTGTTCATGACAAATCCGCGGCTGTCAACAAATGAGATCCCTGCCTCGTCAACCACCAGGTCCGTCCCCTTATAGGCCTTCAGGATGCGGTTCTTCAGTAAAAGAGCGCGCAGCGGCGGGCACCAGAAGGTCACGCGGTAGAGAACCGCGAGCGGAAATGCGATAAACAGAAGCTGCTTCGGTGTGCAGGATACGATCCTGACAAAATCCCACGGACACTGTTTCTGGTCACTCTCCGGATATACGCTCATCAGGTTCACGCGAAGGCTATCCCCGTACCTGGCGTACATCTGGCTGATCGAGCTCTGCAGCATTGCAGCGGCCCCTTTGTTGCCGCTGTAGCTGGCTGCCGTTATTGCAACCGTCACATTTTTCATCTGGACTCTCCCGCCGGGGCGGCCTTTTTGCCGCTGCCTTCCTCCTGTGCTTTATTCTGCGATCCGGAGGCTTCCTGCTCCTCCTGCTTTCCAATATATTCGTGCTGCTCAAGCTCCATCCTCCGGACATGATACTGCACATCCTCGAGGATCTTCCGGCTGGAAGCAATGTTATCGCTCAGAAGACCGATCACAAAGGTCTGTACGCCGATCAGCACCAGCATGGTCGCCAGGATCAGCGACTGGATATGGCCGCTGCCCGATCCGTTGAAATAATACACCAGGAAACGGATATCCAGGATCAGGCCGATCCCGAAGAAGATGCCTCCGATGATCGAGAAGAACTTCAGCGGCCGGTACATCATAAAGGAGCGCAGGATCGTCACCATCGAGCGCTTCACATACCGTCCCATGCTGGAAAACAGCCTGGACGGACGAAGCTCCGCATTTGTCCGAACCGGAACACTCTCCATCGCCATCCGGTTGCGTCCGGCCTGGATGATCGTCTCAAGCGTATAGGTATACTCGTTCGTTACATTCAGCCGCAGCGCCGCTTCACGGCTGTATGCGCGGAATCCGCTCGGTGCGTCCGGCATATCCGTATCCGACGCGACCCGCACGGTCCAGCTGCCGAGATGCTGCAGGCGCTTCTTCAGCGGGGAAAAATGTTCTGTCTGATCGATCGGGCGCTCGCCGATCACGATATCCGCCTTGCCGTCCAGGATCGGGCGGACCAGCTTCTCAATATCGTCTCCGCAGTACTGATTGTCCGCGTCTGTGTTGACGATAATGTCCGCGCCGTTCTGAAGGCATGCGTCCAGGCCGGCCATGAAGCCGCGGGCCAGTCCTTTGTTGTTCCTGAAGGTGACAATATAATTGACGCCCCAGTCCCTTGCAACCTGCACGGTATCATCCGTACTTCCGTCATTGATGATCAGATATTCGATCTCGTCAATACCGTCGATGTGTTTCGGAAGGTCGTTCAGGGCAATTTCGAGTGTGTCTGCTTCATTCAGGCACGGGATCTGTATGATCAGCTTCATTGCATTTCCTCCAGTGCACGGATGGTATCCGCATCGTTGGTATACAGCCGATAGGATTTGCCCGGTTTGTATTCCCGGTAACCATTCTCCGTATATGCTTCTTCTTCATGGGTCAGAATCACCAGATTCGATGCATCCGGCGATGCATCGTCCGGGACGCCGTTGATGAACGGAATCTCCTTAAAGGTCAGCTGGACCGGGAAACTCCAGTTTTTATTTTCGATATAGATCTGGTCGGGAAGCGCGTCTTTCTCCTTCAGCTTCTTCAGCTGGCGCACCACGGTGCCGCCTTCCTGGAAGGAGACAGACGGATGAAGCGTGCGGACCTGCACGGCCCTGTCGCCCGCAAATATGAGAAGGACAAACCCTGCGGTCAGGCCGACAAATCTGTGCCTGCGGCGCGCATCCTCCTTTCCGCGGGTAAGCGCATATGTCAGGAGCAGCATCGTCACCAGCATAAACGTCATGCTGAGCGCACGCCGGAACTCTACCGATCCCCAGAGTACATAGGTGCCCAGCGCGCGTTTTACATAATTGGTTCCGGCTTTGAGATCCGCCTCCACGCAGTATGGAAATACAAATGAGTAGAAGATCAGCTCAAAGAGACCAAACAGCGCCCAGGAGACGGTGATCCAGCTTCTCTGGAAGGAATCATTTTTCCAGCAGTATGCAAGCGTTCCGAAGACCACCGGTCCGATAAACGTATAGTAATACCGGCTGTAGCAGATCCCCTTATATCCGCGCACCACTTCTCCCGAGGCAATGCCCGGATAGAGCATGCTGCCCCAGCGTACGCTCATCCCGAGAATCGTCACGGTGATGCAGACGCCGAAGATCAGGACCACCAGCACGGACAGATTCAGTGCCTTCTGATCCTCTGTCAGGGCCGTCTCCTTCTCTTTCCAGGCTTTTTTGCGGATGCACAGGACGATCCATCCGACGGCGATCACCATGGCAAATGCCGGAATCCCGAACCCCCGGATGATGAATGAATGGATATTGCCGAACAGCACCAGCAGCAGGGAGCGCATCGCGTCGACGCCCTCCAGGAACCACAGGCTGACATTGGAAAACGCGTTGGTGTTTTTCCCGGGCCGTCCGCCCTGCCAGAAGAAGTCGAGCACGCCTCTTCGCATCATGCGCTGGCAGACAAACCCGCAAAGCAGCGTGATCATGAATACCGCAGGCTGTATCACCCACCTGCGCGTCAAAAGCCAGACCAAAAACAGGACAAACACGACGGACATGACCAGCGCCAGATCCAGCTTGGGGAGGATCGGATACAGGGCCTCCACGGGGGTGCCGGGCTTGATGGAGACGCCGGCCTTGCGTCCGGCGGCGTTGCTGCGCGCGCCGCTGTCGCCAAAGCCGGTC
>CAJOKX010000074.1 GCA_905235415.1 uncultured Lachnospiraceae bacterium | reverse complement strand
TCGGAAGCGACCACGCTTCTATAGGAGCTGGGAGAGGCTGCAATGCAACCGATGCAAAGCGCGGGCAGGCAACGTGTTTTCAGTGTGCCCACAAACTCCGAGCAGAGTTGGCTGGCATCCTTCCGCAGACTATGCAGCGCAATGTCCTGCGTTTCATCACACAAAACATGCCCTTTTCCTTTGCGGAAAAGAGCATGCACAAAATGGATCAGCGGAATCATTTATGGTAGGGCTCTCCTCTGGAGATCCTCTGCGCCCTGTAGATCTGTTCCAGAAGGATCACCCGCATCATCTGATGCGGAAAGGTCATGCGGGAAAAGGATATCTCTTCATCCGCCCTTTTCAAAACCGCGTCGGACAGTCCCAGGGATCCTCCGATTACGAAAATAAAATGGCTTGTCCCGGATACCTGCAGTTCGTCCAGATGCTGCGAAAAACCGACGGAATCATAGGCCCTTCCGCCGATCGACAGCGCGATGACGCGCGTATCGCCGGAGGAACACTTTTCGATCTGGCGCAGAAGACGTTCTCCCTCCAGATCTTTGATCTGCACCTCCTGTGCCGCAGAGCAGCGCTCCGGAGCCGGTTCATCGCTCACCTGGCAGATCTGTACGGACGCATAGCGCGAGAGCCGTTTCACATACTCGTCGACTGCAAGCGTCCAGTACTTCTCTTTCATCTTACCGACAACCGCCAGTGTGATCTTCATATCAGTGGTTCAGCCTTTTGCCTTCAGATAGGCGTCGATTCCCTGCGCGGCCTTCTTGCCCGCGCCCATCGCCAGGATTACGGTCGCCGCACCGGTCACGGCGTCGCCGCCGGCATAGACGCCTTCCAGAGAGGTCTTTCCCTCTTCTTCCGTCGCGACGATGCACAGCTTCCGGTTGACGTCCAGCCCGTAGGTGGTCGAGGAGATCAACGGGTTCGGCCGGGTTCCGAGAGACATAATCACCGTATCGCATTCGATCTCAAACTCTGAGCCTTCAACCGGTTCCGGACGTCTTCTTCCGGATGCGTCCGGCTCGCCCAGCTCCATGCGGATGCAGCGGATGCCCCTGACATTGTCATTTTCATCGGCAAGGATCTCGACCGGGTTGGTCAGAAGATCGAAGACGACGCCCTCTTCTTTGGCGTGATGGACCTCTTCCGCCCTTGCCGGCAGTTCCGCTTCGGACCTGCGGTAGACGATGTGGACGTCCGCACCGAGGCGGAGCGCCGTTCTGGCAGCATCCATCGCGACATTTCCGCCGCCGACCACGACAACCTTTTTGCCGTGCACGATCGGGGTGTCATAATCCTCTCTGTACGCCTTCATCAGGTTGTTCCGGGTCAGGTATTCATTGGCGGAGAACACGCCCTTCGCCTGCTCGCCCGGGATATTCATGAACATCGGAAGGCCCGCGCCGGAACCGATGAACACAGCCTCAAAGCCTTCTCTGGTCATCAGTTCTTCGATGGTAATCGAACGTCCGATGATGACATTGGTCTCGATCTTTACGCCGAGGCACTGCACGTTCTCAACTTCCTTCGCGACAACTCTGTCCTTGGGAAGACGGAATTCGGGAATTCCGTATACGAGGACGCCGCCCGCCTTGTGAAGCGCTTCAAAGATGGTGACGTCATAGCCCATCTTGGCCAGGTCTCCCGCGCAGGTCAGTCCTGCAGGGCCGGCGCCGATCACAGCGACCTTCTTGCCTGTCCGCTTAGCGGTGCACTTCATCTTCATGCCGTTTTCTTTCGCCCAGTCTGCGACAAAACGCTCCAGCTTGCCGATGGAGACCGGATCGCCCTTGATGCCGCGGATGCACTGTCCCTCGCACTGGGTCTCCTGCGGGCACACGCGTCCGCAGACGGCCGGCAGGGAGCTAGACTGGGAGATGACGTCGTACGCCTTTTCGAAGTCCTTCTCCTTCACGGCTCCGATAAATTCCGGAATATTGATGCTGACCGGACATCCCTGCATGCACTTTGCATTTTTGCAGTGCAGACAGCGCTGTGCTTCCCTGACAGCCTCTTCTTCATTGTATCCCAGACATACTTCTTCAAAATTGGTGGCACGCACCTTCGGATCCTGTTCTCTGACCGGGACCCTGGTAAGCATATTCTGATCCGCCATTATCTGTCACCTCCGCATTCTCCGCATCCGCCGTGATGGGTCTTTCCTTCCTTCCATGCAAGGAGGGCTTCCCCTTCCTGCGTCTTGTACAGGGTCTGTCTCTTCATGGCGAGGTCGAAATCAACCTGATGTCCGTCGAATTCCGGTCCGTCCACACACGCAAACTTCACTTCATCTCCCACCAGGATGCGGCAGGCGCCGCACATGCCGGTTCCGTCCACCATGATCGGATTCATGGATACGATGGTGTGGATGTTGTATTTCCGGGTCGTCATGCACAGGAACTTCATCATGATCATCGGTCCGATGCAGACACAATGGTCATAGGCATGGCCCTCGGCGATCAGATCCTCCAGGCACTTGGTAACCATCCCGCTGCGTCCGTAGGAACCGTCGTCCGTCGTCACATATACGTTGGCCACTTCCTTCATGCGCTCTTCCAGCAGCACGAGCTCTTTGTTCCTCGCGCCGATGATGACGTCGCTCTGGATGCCGTGTTCATGCAGCCACTTTGCCTGCGGATAGATCGGGGCAGCGCCGACGCCGCCGGCGACGAACACGATCTTCTTCTGCTTCAGCGCTTCAATCGCTTCCGGGTCTTCGGATTCGCACAGATCGGACGGACGGCCGAGCGGGCCGACAAAGTCCATGAAGGAGTCTCCCGCCTTCAGCTCTGTGTACTTGCTCGTGCTCTCTCCGATCGGCTGGAATACGATCTCGATGGTTCCTTTTTCACGGTCATAGTCTGTGATGGTCAGCGGAATCCTCTCTGCCTGTTCGTCCAGCTTCACGATGACAAACTGACCGGGAAGACAGCGTGCCGCAACGCGCGGCGCCTCAACAATCATCTCATAGTTGGGACCCGCGAGGTTTCTGGCTTCTAGAATCTTGTACATGTGCACCCTCCTGCGTACTTATGCAGCAAAAACAGTATATACGGAGCAATAAAAACGTAAAACATTATAAACATACGCTCAGTTTTGTTCAAGATAATTCTCAAACTGTTCCTCGGTCATCAGGACCTTGCGCGGCTTGGTCCCTTCCTCCGGGCCCACGACGCCGGCGTCGGAGAGCTGGTCCATGATTCTGGCCGCACGGTTGAATCCGATCTTGAACCATCGCTGCAGCATGCCGATCGACGCCTTGTCTTTCTGGATAATGAACCTTCCGGCGTCGGCAAACAACTCGTCCGTATCACTTCCGGCGCCCGCACCCTGCGAAGAGGAGGACGCCGCCTGGATCTCCTGCATGCGCTTCTTCATCAGCTCCTGGCTCTCGGGGGATTCATCATCCCGCCGGACAGCGTCCACGACGCGCTGGATCTCTTCATCCGAGACAAATGCGCCCTGTACGCGCAGCGGCTTCTTGTAGGTCTGCGGAGAGAACAGCATGTCGCCGTACCCGAGCAGTTTTTCCGCCCCGTTCATATCCAGGATCGTACGTGAATCGGTGCCGGAGGAGACTGCAAACGCGATTCTTGAGGGGATATTCGCCTTGATGAGACCCGTGATGACATCCACGGACGGCCTCTGCGTGGCAATGACCAGATGGATGCCGCACGCGCGGGCCAGCTGCGCCAGACGGCAGATCGCGTCCTCGACTTCATTGCCGCTGACCATCATCAGATCCGCCAGCTCATCCACGATCAGAACGATCTGCGGAAGCTTCTTCGGAGCATCCGGCACATTGCCGCGGATCAGCGTATCGACCTTTGCGTTATATCCCGCGAGATTCCGGACGCCGTACTGCGCGAACATCTCATAGCGCCTTGTCATTTCCGCAACCGCCCAGTTCAGGGCGCCCGCAGCCTTCTTCGGATCCGTCACAACCGGGATATACAGGTGCGGGATTCCGTTATAGACCGACAGCTCCACAACCTTCGGATCGATCATGATCATCTTCACTTCCGAGGGGGAAGCATTGTAGATGATCGAGAGAATCAATGTGTTGATAAAGACCGATTTGCCCGATCCGGTCGCGCCCGCGATCAGCAGATGCGGCATCTTCGCGATGTCAGAGACCACAATGCGTCCCGCGATATCCTTCCCGACCACATAGGTGAGTTTGGATTTATTCTTCCTGAACTCTTCCGAATCGATCAGTTCCCGCAGGTAGACCATGGAGGTTTTCTCATTCGGAACCTCGATTCCGACCGCCGCCTTGCCCGGGATCGGCGCTTCGATCCGGATGTCGGCAGCCGCAAGGTTCAGCTTGATGTCGTCCGCCAGGTTCGTAATCTTCGAAACCTTGGTCCCCAGCTCAGGCATCAGCTCATAGCGGGTTACGCTCGGTCCGCAGCTGACGTTGGTTACCTTCGCGTTCACGCCGAACGTGGCCAGGATCTGCTGCAGTTTCGCGGCAGTCTCGCGCAGCTCGTCGTCCGTCATGCCGCCTGCGTTCTTCGGCACCTTCTCCAGAAGATTCAGGGACGGGAATTCATACACAGCTTCCGTCTCCTGCGCCTCGATCTGCTTCGCGACGTCATCGACCTCTTTCTGTGTCTCTTCCCGGGTCATGCCGACGCTCTCATCTGCTTTCTTTGCAGAGCGCGGCGAGGAGGCATCCTTTGGCACCTCTCCTTTCTTTGAAGAGGCTCCCGCAGCGCGCGGCGATGCGCTCTTTGTCATCTGCACCGCATCTCCCGGATCGTCCTCTTCCTCCCACACATCCTCTTCCTGCACGTCCTCCCCGGACATGCTCTGGGAGCGGACGATCTGGAATGAATCCGAGAGTTTTCCGGGATCTTCCGGCTCATCGAAATCAATCTCCGGAGCAAACTGATGCTCTCCGGAAGCAGGTTTCATGCGGATCGTTTCCGGATCTGTCCCGGTCCCGGACGTCTTGATCCGCACAAAGGAGGATACAGTCTGATCCCGGTCTTGCGCGGAAGCTGCTTCTTTTGTAAAGGAGGTATTGACCTGAGGCGCAGGATCAGACGCCGGCACTTCCCCGAAAACAACCTGGTCCGGCGTAATCGGAGGCATCTGCTGTTTCTTTCTGGAGCGCGGCTTCTTGGTATCGCCGAACAGATCCGTTGTGAAAGCAGGCCCCTCCTGCGCGTCCTGTCCCCGGCTCTTTGCCGGATCACTGTCCTTTTTCAGGACAGATAGAAACACCGGCGAGATCGTATCCGCGCTCTCCTCCCTGGATTCTTCCAGTTCCCTGAGCGCCCTTCTGGTCTCCGCCTCGGCATTCCTTGCCTCTCTCTCCGCGCGGCGCCGCTCATTTCTCTCCATGCGCAGTTCCTCGCTGCGCATCCGCCTGGCCTCGACCGCCTCGCTTCCCCTGCGCCCCGTACTCAGGAACAGGGTCTTCTGGGTGATCAGCGCCGTCAGCAGGAAGATGGCGATCAGAAGCACCGCCCACGTTCCGACCAGTCCTACTGTCGGACTGAAAAACAGGATCAGTGCGCCGCCGATCAGGCCGCCGCCTGCGTGATATTCCTTCCCGAGCGCAAAGTAATCGGATACGCCCTGCATACTGCGCATGTCGCCGTAGAACAGAAGCTGCCATACGCCGCACAGAACGCAGAACAGCGCGATCACGGAAAGTGTGCGGATAACCGCAACCCCGTTTCCACGGTTGATGGTCATATAGATCGTGAGGAAAAACAGGACAAACGGGAACAGATATGCATTCATCCCCATGACGCCGAACAGCAGGTCCCCGAACGAATCGCCCAGCCTGCCGCCCAGCCCCAGCACACAGATAAAGATCAGCACTGCTGCCGCAAGAAGGCACCAGCACAGGACCTCCCAGTTCATCATTGGATCCGGATTGTACATCGTCTGCGCGCGGGAATTGCTGCGTCTTGCAGTCTGCTTTCCGGAGGATGCGCGTTTCTTTGAACCGGAATTGCCGCGCGAAGATGCGGAAGACCTTCCGGACGCGGCGCTGCTGCTGCGCTGGGCGGTCTTCTTCGCTGAAGAATTCTTCGAGGCGGTGCTCTTTTTTCTGGTTGTGGAATTTCTGTTATTGGATGCCATTTGAAACCTGTCCCTTATCGTTATTCTGTAAATGGTTCACCGGCCTGTGCTCTCCCCAGCGCATAAACCGGAATGACAGCAGCATCAGGGATTGTCTTACCGGACAACAAACTGCCCTGCAATCGCAAGTGCGCCTGCCGCGAAACAGTAATAGGAAAAATACCGCATCTTACGCTTTTTTACCACAGCGCCGACCGTCCGGATCGCCAGATAGCCGAACAGTGCGGCAGCGATCATGCCCGCGGCGTAGGTTCCCATAAGCGAAGCGCTGATTCCCTCCGACGCCATATCTCCCACCTCCAGGACTGCTGCGCCCAGGATGGCAGGGATCGAGAGGATAAAAGAATACTTCACGGCAAATCTTCTCTCAAACCCGCAGAACGTACAGGCCGAGATGGTGGTCCCGGATCTGGAGATTCCCGGAAGGGTTGCAAACCCCTGCGCGATGCCGATCAGGACGCCCTCTCCCCAGGAAACATCCTTCGGAATCTTCCAGCAGTTCTCAACACGGTCCGAAAACAGCAGGATCACGCCCGTCACCAGAAGGCAGATCCCCGGGACAATCAGCGTCGCGGATGCGTCCTCGATCAGTTTCCTTCCGAAATAGCCCATCAGGGCCGTCGGGATCGTCGACACGATGATCAGCAGGACAAACTTGCGGTAATTGGTCCGGATAATCCTGCGGTACTTTACATCCTGTGCACGATTGCGTGAGAGCGCCGTCTTTGCATTGTAAAAGAGGTCGCCCAGCATCTTGAAGAATTCCACAAACAGCTTGCAGATATCCTTCCAGTACACCAGGAAGACGACAAACAGCGTGCCCACATGGAGCATCACGTCATATGTGACACTGTTTCCCGTGTCAATGTGAAACAGATTCTGGAAGATCGCAAGGTGTCCCGAGCTGGACACCGGCAGAAACTCTGTCAGGCCCTGCACCATTCCGAGAAAAATAGACTGCAAAACGGTCATACAGTTCTGATTCCTTTCACAACGAAAGAACGCCCACGGGCGTCCTTTCTCCTGTCAGCTCTCATTCGTCATGCTCAGACTCTACACGGGGATACAGGTGGAAATACTGCTCCTTCATCTCCAGTACCATGTCTGAGTAGGTGGACATGCATGCGTCCATCCTTCCCTCCCGGATATCCGTGATGCACGGATCAATGTATCTGTCCCAGATATCCCGGTAGATTTCAACGCGGTTGTCCTTCATATCAATGTGTTTCACGATCGAGGGCGCCACGTCATAATAATCATGGATCAGCTGCTCCCCGTTTTCCTGCTGCATCATGTACGTATCACGGTACGCACGCAGAAGATCCAGCTCCTCGCAGTGGTCCTCCATCCCGAGTACCTCACAGGCAGCCGTTGTGATGTAGCACCACTTGCGGTGGAATCCCTTCTCAATGTCTTCGAACTCAGCCGCGGACAGATTGGATTTCGGAAACTCTTCCTTCCATCTCTTCTGAATCGCTTCCAGCAAAGGCCGGGAGGAATTCCCCTTATACTTCAGGATCGCGGGGAAAACAAATGCGGCAATCACAAGAGCCTGGTTGATCCGTACGGATTCCTTCTTCCTCTTGGATGCAGCCTCCAGAAAGGCTGCAGCATCGCTCACAAACGCATCCGCCATATTCGCGATCATCGTATCCTTGTCGACAACCGACTCGTACAGCTGTTCAATACAGTCAAATACCGGTACCTGCTGCATGTAAAACGTCTGAAAGCCGGCCTTGTAGCCGCCGCGGTTAAAACTTCCAATCAGTTTGTCGGGATCGGACATCATGTCCTTCATCCCCTGTATTGCCGCCTGGTAATCCGTCATACGCTATCCTTACTCCTCATCGAGGTTCGTATAGACTGCCTGCACATCGTCACTCTCATCCAGAAGATCGAGAATGCGGTTCAGATTCTTGATATCAGTCTCGTCCGTCAGCGCCACATAATTCTGCGGGATCATGGTCACCTCTGCGGAAGCCATCGGGATTCCTTTTGCTTCCATAGCTTCACGCACCGAAGAGAAGCTGTCCGGATCCGTCAGGATCACATAAGAATCGTCTTCCTCCTGGAAGTCATCCGCCCCCATGTCAAGCACTTCCATCATCAGGTCGTCCGGGTCCATGCTGCACTCCTCTTTGTCGACCAGGATCTGTCCTTTCTTGTCGAACATGAAAGAGACACAGCCGGGCGTTCCGACGTTGCCCTGCCCTTTCGAAAACGCAGCGCGCACATCCGCGGAAGTACGGTTCCGGTTGTCCGTCAGCGCATCCACGATGATCGCGATCCCGCTCGGGCCGTAGCCTTCGTAGGTGACCTGCTCGTAATTGACCGCATCCTGGTTTCCGGCTGCCTTCTTGATACCGCGCTCAATGGTGTCGTTCGGCATATTGGCCGCCTTTGCCTTCGCGATGACGTCACGAAGCTTGGAGTTGTTGTTCGGATCCGCGCCGCCCTCCTTGACCGCGATTGCAATCTCACGGCCGATGATCGTAAAGACCTTGCCCTTGGCTGCGTCGTTGCGTTCCTTCTTGTGCTTGATATTGGCAAACTTTGAATGTCCTGACATGATGCTTCTCCTTATAATAAAATGAATGATTAAGTGCTGCGGGATGAGCGGATCTCTTCTGCGCCGTCTTCCTGCGGGATCCGGAACGCCTCCACCCATCCGATCATCGTTCCGGAAGTACTGATAATCCGGAAACGGTATCCGGAGTCCTCGTCGTCAATAACCTTCCCCCTGTCGTCCGCAGTCGGAATATGGCCGAGCCGCTCCGTCAGATATCCGCTGATCGTGTCATAATCTTCCTGGTCAAACTGTGAATCCAGCGACTTGGACACATCATCCAGCAGAGCCTTTCCGTTGATATGGAACCTTCCGTCCTCCGCCTTTGCGATCAGCTTCTCCTCTTTGTCATACTCATCGAGGATATTTCCGACAATCTCTTCCAGGATGTCCTCCATGGTAACCAGTCCGCACGTCTGGCCGTACTCATCGACCACGACCGCCATCTGCGTCCTGCTCTCCTGCATCCTCGCAAACAGGTCATCCACATCCACCGTCTCCGGGATAAACTGCACGTCGCGCAGCAGATGCGGGATCTTCGAAAGCGGCAGTTCCCTGAACTGCTCTTTCATATAAAATGAGACTGCGTCCTTCAGATACAGGATTCCCATGATATGGTCGATATCTTCCCCGACCACCGGAAACCTTGAGTATGGCAGCGTCAGAATCAGTGAGAGCGCCTTTTCGAGCGGAAGATCCCCTTCGATTGCGGAGATATCTCCCCTGTGGGTCATGATGTCCCTTGCATGCTTGTCGTCCAGCTGGAAGATGTTCGTGATCATCTCCGCTTCATCTTCATCGATGGTTCCCTGCTCATGCCCTTCATTGACCATGGACAGGATCTCATCCTCGCTGACACGGTCTTCCAGGCTCTTCGGGTCCACGCCCAGGATCCTTGCCGGAATCCCCGAAAGAAAGCTGAGGGACGCCGTAAAGGGAAGCGCCAGTGTAATCAGGAGGCTGCCTGCCCCGGACAGCCTGCGGGCCGTTTCCAGCGGATGCATCCTGGCTGCCACATACGGAATGGCGGCAGAGAACAGATATACACACACAACGCCCGTCAAAGGGCCGAGCCAGCGGCCATGCGGCATGCACTCTGCAAGAAGCAGCGACACGAGAGCGGCTGCTGTTATCTGCCAGAACCAGACGGCCCTGGTCGCGGGAGCCGGATTGTCCCGGATCCTCTGTATCCTGGAGCGCGCCTGCTGCGTCATCTGCGCCTGTAAGGCGGCGGATTCATCATTCTCGCTCAGATCCCCTTCGCTCAGACTCATCACCGCTGTGCGGTACGCCATCATCAGCGCGTCCAGCAGAAGAAAGACCACAATCGCAAAGTATTGTATAGAATTCATATCAATATATCAATATTTAGAACCTGCGTCAACCGTCCACGTACACGCGCGGGACTCTCTTGTTGATATCGCAGACCAGTTCATACGGGAATCTTCCGGACAGGTGTCCGATCTCATCCACACTGACAGTTTCACCGCCGTCGCTTCCGAGCAGGGTCACCCGGTCATATTCCTCCGCTTCGATATCCGTCACATCCACCATAAACTGGTCCATGCAGACGCGTCCCAGGATCGGCGCCCGCCTGCCCCGGATCAGCACGCTGCCCTTTCCGGACAGAAGTCTCGGATACCCGTCTCCGTATCCGACCGGGATCGTTGCGATCCGGGTCGGCCGGCTCGTCACATACGTTCCGCCGTAGCTGACCGGCGTTCCACAGGGAACCTCCTTGATATATGCGATGTGGCTGATCAGCGACATAACCGGTTTCAGGGGAAGCTTCTCCCTGTCCATCTCGTCAGACGGATAGATGCCGTAGAGCGTGATCCCCGCGCGCACCGCATCCATCTGCACATCGCTCATCTCGGCGATGGCCGCGCTGTTTGCAATATGCTTCATGGGAATCTGTACTCCCCGCTCCTCCAGAAGCGACAGGAAACGGCGGTATCTGTCATACTGCGCGTATGCGCTGGTCTTATCCGCCTCATCCGCCCTCGCAAAATGAGAAAACAGTCCTTCCGCAAAAAGATGCGGCAGGGAGGCGATCCTGAGGGCTTCGTCTGCTCCCTTCTCATCCGCGCTTACGCCGATCCGGCTCATCCCGGTGTCCAGAGCCAGATGGACCGGCGCTGTGATCCCGGCTCTTTCAGCCGCCTCGTCAAGCTGCCTGGCCATCTCATACTTGAAGACGGCAGGACGAAGATCATTCCGGACAATCGTGTCATACGATTCGGGGAATGTATACCCCAGAAGCAGGATCGGTTTGCAAATGCCCGCATCCCGAAGTTCCATCGCCTCTTCCACCGTCGCGACGGCATAGCCCCACATGAAGTCATACGGTTCCGTCTTCCGGGCGATCGGGACCGCTCCGTGGCCGTATCCGTCTGTCTTGATCACGCCGATCATCTTCGTCTGATCAGACAGTCCCCGGCGCATATTCATAATATTCTCTTCCAGAGCGCCCAGATCAATTCTGGCGCAGACTCTCTCACTCATAACAGCTCCCGCTTCCTTTCAGTGATTGATCTTATAGGAAAGCTGCATCAGGCTCTCTGACAGATGCACGCTCTGCACCGTCACGCTGTCCGGAACGTCGAGATCCGTATGCGCAAAATTCCAGATGCCGCGCACGCCGCCCTCCACCAGGCAGTCTGTCACCTCTCTGGCCGCCTCCGCGGGAATCGTGATGACTGCGATATCCGTCACGTGCTCGGACAGATAGGCTTTCAGGTCACTGAGCGGATAGAGCGGAATGCCCCCTACCACATCGTTTTTGTGTTTGTCCGGATCCCGGTCAAACATGGCCTCGATCTTGAAGCCTCTTTTCTCGAAGCCGAAATACCCCGATATTGCCTGCGCCAGCTTGCCTGCGCCGATCACGACCAGGCTGTAGGAACAGTCCAGACCCAGGATCTTCCCGATCTCATCGTACAGCTTCCTGACGTTATATCCATACCCCTGCTGGCCGAATCCGCCGAACAGATTCAGGTCCTGCCGGATCTGGGACGCTGTCAGATTCATTCTCCTGCTCAGCTCTCCGGAGGAGATCCTGTCGACCCCCTGGTCGAGCAGCATTCCCAGATATCGGTAATAGCGCGGCAGCCTGTTGATCACCGCCTTCGATATCCCTTTATTCTCCATACACAGAAAACTCCCTTTATTTCCTGCAATTGCCGAGACTTATTCTACTTTTTAACAATCTTTTTGTCAATCTTGCAGGTTACAGTTCACAGGCCAGCCAACTCTGCTTTGAGTTTGTGGGCACACTGAAAACACGTTGCCTGCCCTCGCTTTGCATCGGTTGCATTGCAGCCGCTC
>CAJOKX010000073.1 GCA_905235415.1 uncultured Lachnospiraceae bacterium | reverse complement strand
GGCAGCCGACTGAGCTTTGCGAGTTGCTGCAGCCATGAAAGCGACCACGCTTCTATAGGAGCTGGGAATGGCTGCAATGCAACCGATGCAAAGCGAAGGTAGGCAACGTGTTTTCAGTGTGCCCACAAACTCAAAGCAGAGTTGGCTGGTCTGTGAACTGTAACGCCTGCGGGCGATTGGAGGTTGTCCGGAGACGGCGGATGTGGTATGATCATTCAGTCTTCCGGATCCGGACAGGGACGGAAGAGCGTATGCCGGTGTGTCGGAATGGCAGACGAGGAAGACTCAAAATCTTTTGTGGGCAACCACGTGTGGGTTCGAGTCCCACCACCGGCAGATGACAAATGGCCGCGATGATGCTGAGATCCAGCATTTTCGCGGTATTTTATTTCTGATATGGCAGGAGAGTTGTTATGAAAGCAGTCAGCTGGAATGTAAACGGGCTTCGGGCCTGTGCTTCAAAAGGATTTATGGATGTGTTCGCGCAGCTGGACGCGGATCTGTTCGCGGTGCAGGAGACCAAACTCCAGGAGGGACAGATTGATCTTCCGCTTCCCGAAGGATATGAAGCATACTGGAATTATGCACAGAAGAAAGGATACTCCGGGACGGCCGTTTTCACAAAGCACAGACCGCTGGACGTGCGCTATGGGCTTGGCATCGAAGAACATGACCGGGAAGGACGTGTGATTACGCTTGAATATCCGGGGTTTTATTTCGTCACTTGCTACACCCCGAATTCTCAGGATGGACTGAAACGTCTTTCATACCGGATGCAGTGGGAGGATGCCTTCCGCGCGTATCTTCTGGAACTGGACCGGGAGAAGCCGGTTGTTCTGTGCGGGGACCTGAATGTGGCGCATCAGGAGATCGATCTGAAGAATCCGAAGACGAATCACCAGAATGCGGGATTCTCCGATGAAGAGCGGGAGAAGATGACGCAGCTGCTCGACGCCGGATTCACGGATACCTGGAGATATTTCTATCCGGATCTTGCGGGGGTCTATTCCTGGTGGAGCTACCGTTTTAAGGCAAGGGAAAAGAACGCCGGATGGCGCATCGATTATTTCATCACATCGAAGTCTGTCGATGACAAACTCACAGGCGCAAAGATCCACACGGAGGTCTTCGGATCGGATCACTGTCCGGTGGAGCTGGAGTTCGACCTTTGAAGCGCTGTGGCGGGATTCTCTTTATGGTTTTTAGGCGGCGGATGCAGTATACTGATGGCAGCGCCGGCGGCCCGGTGCGTGAGATGGGCCTGGCCGGGAGAAGATGCAGGAAATGCAAAGCAGGGAGAGCGGCATGGATTGTGTAACAGCACAGCAGCTGATTAAACCATATCTGGAAGGATATCTGTCGGACAAGGAACTGGAAGAATTCCTGGACCATGTACAGACCTGTCCGAACTGTTTTGACGAGCTGGAGGTTTATTTCTCCGTCTACAGAACGCTCGAAAATGTGGATGAGAAGGGAGATTATGACTTCCGCAGAAAACTGCGCGCCAAAATGGAAGGATCGCGGGCGTATCTGCTCCGGCGGAACCAGGGGAAGGTGATCCGGACGTCGATCATCCTTGGCGCGGAATTCGCCCTCGCGGCGTCTTTCTGGGGCTTCATGGGAAAACCGGTGGATTCCGGCCCTGCAGGCATGCAGGGATACGAAGCATCCGTCGATACCGCTGAACAGAAGACACAGTCGTTTGAGAATCCCGGAGAATAAGAAAACCTATGAGTGAAAAGATCGTATTACTGGACGGACACAGCATTCTGAACCGGGCGTTCTACGGGATCCCGCTTCTGACCAACAGCGAGGGCCTTCATACCAACGCTGTATACGGTTTTTTAAATATCCTGTTCAAGGTGCTTGATGAGGAGCAGGCGCAGTATCTGGCGGTTGCGTTTGACGTGCACGCCCCGACGTTCAGGCATCAGAAATATGAAGCCTATAAGGGGACGCGTCACGCGATGCCCGAGGAGCTGCGCGAGCAGGTCCCCGTCATGCAGGACATGCTCCGGGCGATGGGCGTCCCGCTGATGATGCTGGAAGGGTATGAGGCCGACGACCTGCTCGGAACCGTTTCCGCGAAGGCGGAGGAAAAGGGCATGGAGGTACGGATCATTTCCGGAGACCGGGACCTTTTGCAGCTTGCATCGGACCATACGATGATCCGGATTCCGAAGACGAAAAAGAGCGGAACCGAGGTCGAAGACTATCTCGCCGGGGATGTTGAGGAAAGATACCAGGTCACTCCGGAAGAGTTTGTGCACGTCAAGGCGCTGATGGGGGATGCGTCCGACAATATCCCGGGCATTCCCGGGGTCGGAGAGAAGACGGCGGTGAAGATCATCGCGCAGTATCATTCGATTGAGAATGCGCATGACCATCTGGATGAGATCCGTCCGGCCAGGGCGCAGGCCTCCCTCAGGGACTACTGGGAGGATGCGCAGATGTCCCTGTGGCTTGCCACGATCGACAGGCAGGCGCCGTTTGAGCTGGACTTTGAAAGCGCCCGGCTGGATGGGGAGCACGCTGCCCTGTATACGGGCGAAGCGCTGGACATGCTCAGGAAGCTGGAGCTGAGAACGATGATCAGCCGCTTCCTTCCGCATATGGAGGACGCACCTGCTGCAGAAGAGAGGAAAGAAGAAAGGCCGCTTCGCGTGATCGCGCCGCACAGGTCCTCCTCCGGCTTCGGGCCGATCGTCGATTTACTGATGGGACAGGACGCGGATCCTGAAGACGATGCCCTTTTCGAAGAACTTCTGTCCAAGATCTCTTCCTCGGAGCGGATCGGGCTGCATATCCTGTCGGCAGGAAAGTGCCTGATCGGCGCATGCGCTGCGCTGGAAGATGAAGATGTCTATCTGGCGCATGTGACGAGAGAACAGCTTCGCCGCATTGCCGCTGCCGCGAAGAAGATCAATATGACCGGTCTGAAGGATCAGCTCCGCTTCCTGGATGAAGGGGACGGAATCGCTCTTTTCGAACAGGAGAAGTATTTTGACGCAAAGATCGGGGCATATCTGTTGAATCCCCTGCAGGGCAGCTATCCGTATGACGCGGTTATGAAAACGTATACCGGGAAGATGGCTCCGACGCAGACGGAGCTTTTCGGGAAAAAGAGCCTTGCAGAGATTGCCGCGCTGGCGTATGAGGATCCTGAGATCGCCGCAGATGTGAAAAAGAGCAGGGATACGTCCGGGCCGCAGGATCAAAAGAGCGCGATGGACGCGCTGATCCGGTATGCATCTCTGCATGCGCTCTGCGCGCTGGAGTCAGAGGACCGGATCCTGAAGGCACTGAAAGAGGAGGGGATGAAGGCGCTCTTTTATGAGATCGAGATGCCGCTTGTATTTGTCCTCTACCATATGCAGAAGGAAGGCGTCCGGGTGCGCGCGGATGAGCTGGCTGCCTATTCCAGGCAGCTGAGCGGCAGGATCGCGCAGCTGGAGAGCGAGATCTACCGGCAGGCCGGAAAAGAGTTCAATATTCTTTCCCCCAAGCAGCTCGGCCAGGTGCTGTTTGAGGATCTGGGGCTGCCGTACGGAAAAAAGACCAAGACCGGGTATTCAACCGCGGCGGATGTGCTGGAGAAGCTGGCAGAAGAGTCGCCGGTGGTTGCCGGTATCCTGGAGTACCGGCAGCTGACAAAGCTCAAGTCGACTTACGCGGACGCGCTGGGAACCTACATCGAGGAAGACGGAAGGATCCACGGAACATTTCACCAGACCATCACGGCGACCGGGCGCATCAGTTCCGCGGACCCGAATCTGCAGAATATCCCCGTGCGGACGGAGCTTGGAAGAGAGCTTCGGCGTGTATTCGTCCCGGAGGAAGGCGCGAAGTTTGTGGACGCGGACTATTCGCAGATCGAGCTGCGCGTGCTGGCCCATGTATCGGGGGATGAAAACCTGATCGGCGCGTACAATTCGGCGGAGGATATCCATGCGATCACTGCCAGCTCCGTGTTCCATGTGCCGCTGGAAGAGGTGACGCCTCAGCTTCGGAGAAATGCGAAGGCCGTGAATTTCGGGATCGTATACGGGATCAGCTCTTTCGGACTGAGCCAGGGCCTGTCGATCACCAGGGCGGAGGCTGCGGAGTTTATCGAGCAGTATTTCCAGACCTTTCCCGGGATCAAGGCATTTCTGGACGACGCGGTAGAGCAGGCAAAGGAGAAGGGGTATTCGGTGACCCTCTACGGGCGCAGGCGTCCGATCCCGGAGCTGAAGGAATCCAATTATATGCGCCGCTCCTTCGGGGAGCGGGTTGCCATGAACGCGCCGATCCAGGGAACTGCCGCAGATATCATCAAGATCGCCATGATCGGCGTGGACCGCAGGCTGCGCAGCGAGCATATGAAGAGCCGCCTGATCCTGCAGGTACATGATGAGCTTCTGGTGGAGGCAGACGAGGCGGAGGCGGAGCGCGTTGAACAGATCCTGCGGGAGGAAATGGAGGGCGCCGCGCATCTTCGGGTGCGGCTCGAGATCGATATGCATACCGCAGACAACTGGTATGACGCCCACTGAGACGCCGCACCTTACGCAGAACAGAACGGACGGGAAAGTATGAAGATACTGGGAATCACAGGCGGAGTCGGGTGCGGGAAGAGCACCGTGCTTTTGTATCTGCAGGAAGCATACGGGGCGTTCCTGATCGAATGCGACCAGGTCGCGCGCAGCGTGCAGGAGAGAGGCGGAGTCTGCTATGCACCGATGACAGACCTCTTCGGGGAAGAGATCCTGCTCGAAGACGGGAGCATCAACCGCAGGGCAGTGGCGCAGCGGATCTTTGAGGATCCCGTCAGCAGGGAGAAGCTCAATGAGATCGTGCATCCTGCGGTGAAGGGCAGGGTCCGTGAACTGATCCTGGAACATGCGGACAGTCCCCTGATTGTGATCGAGGCTGCGCTGCTTCTGGAAGACCACTATGATGAGATCTGTGATGAGATCTGGTACATTTATGCGGATGAAGAGACCCGCCGGTGGCGCCTGAAGACGAGCCGGGGATATTCGGATGAGAGAATCACGGATATGATGGCCAGCCAGCTGACGGACGAACAGTTCCGGGAACAGACAGATCTTACGATTGACAATTCTTCCGAGAACATAGAGAATACCTACCGACAGCTGGATCACGCACTGGCCAGGCGGAATATCTCGAAGAGACTCTGACCGGGCCGGAAAGAAGGGACACTTGGATTTCTACAGCATCGCCAGCGGAAGCAGCGGGAACTGCATATATATCGGGTCAGACAGCGCCAGCGTCCTGATCGACGCCGGCATCTCCTGCAAGCGGATCACGGAAGGACTTGGCAGGATCGGACGCAGTCTGGAGGATATCACGGCGATCCTGGTTACGCATGAGCACAGTGACCATATCGCGGCGCTGGGCGTTCTGAGCCGCAGGGCTTCCATTCCCGTCTATGCGACCTCCTCCACGATCCGGCAGATCCTCCGGTACGCCCCCCTCGGGGCGGTGGACGAGAGCCTGTTTCACCCGATCGACGCGGACCTTCCGTTTTCAGTAGGGGATCTGCAGATAGAGGCATTCAGGACGAGCCATGACGCGGCGGATCCGGTTGCCTACCGGGTAGAGTGCGGCGGCAGGTCTGCTGCGGTCGCGACCGATATGGGATGCTACAGCCGCTACACCCTCTCTCATCTGAAGGACCTGGACGTGGTGCTGGTGGAGGCCAATCATGACGAGAACATGCTGCAGGCGGGCCCCTATCCGTATCCGGTCAAGCGGAGGATCCTGTCCGAGAAGGGGCATCTGTCCAATGTTTCCTGCGGGATGCTGCTGGCGCAGATTCTCAATGACCATATGAAAATGGCCTATCTCGGTCATCTGAGCAAGACCAATAACTACGAGGATCTGGCGTATGCGACGGTGATGTCGGAACTGGCGCTGGATGCGCAGTGCCCGTACCGGGAAGGAGATATCCCGATCGAGGTCGCAAGCCGCCTGCATCCCATGGACCTGGTGCATTTCTGAGACCGGATCCTTATTTCCACCTCTATAACTGACCGGGTGCGGCGCGCAAAACCGCAGGCGCACTGCAAACAGACCGGCAGAAGCTGTTTTGCGGAATCACAAAGAAGAAAGAATGAAGCGGAACATGAAAAAGGTAATTATTACGGTAGTCGGGAAGGACACAGTCGGAATCATCGCAAAAGTCTGCACCTATCTGGCGCAGAACCAGATCAACATTCTGGATATCTCGCAGACGATCGTCGGCGGGTATTTCAACATGATGATGGTGACCGATCCGTCCGCATGCCCCAGGGAGACCGGAGAGATCGCGGATGAGCTGGACGCGATGGGGCAGGAGATGGGACTGTCCATCCGGGTCATGGGAGAAGACATATTCAACGCGATGCACAGGATCTGACCGGATCCTGCGGCCATTCATACAGCAGGCGGTACGAAGATGATTAATATTCTGGAAGCAACTGAAACGGTCAAGATGATCACGCAGGAGAATCTGGACGTCAGGACGATCACGATGGGCATCAGCCTTCTCGACTGTATCTCCTCCGATCCGGATGAACTGTGCGGCAACATCTACCGGAAGATCACGACCTGCGCCAGGGATCTGGTCCGGGTCGGAAATGAGATTGAGCGGGAGTACGGCATCCCGATCGTGAACAAGCGGATCTCCGTGACGCCCGTGGGACTGATCGGCGCCTCCGCATGCTCCTGCCCTGAAGATTTTGTGAAGGTAGCACGTACGCTCGATGAAGCGGCGAAGGCGGTCGGCGTCAATTTCCTGGGCGGTTTCTCCGCAGTCGTATCCAAGGGGATGACGCAGGCGGAGGAGAACCTGATCCGGGCGATCCCGCAGGCACTTGCATCCACCGACTATGTCTGCGCCTCAGTCAATGTGGGGTCCACCAAGACGGGGATCGACATGGATGCGATCCGGCTGCTGGGAGAGATTATCCTGGAGACGGCGCAGCTGACGAAGGAAAATGATTCCATGGGCTGTGCGAAGCTTGTGGTGTTCTGCAACGCCCCGGACGATAATCCGTTCATGGCGGGCGCCTTCCACGGCGTGACCGAGGGAGACACCGTGATCAATGTCGGCGTTTCCGGGCCGGGTGTGGTCAAGACTGCGCTGGAGAGCGTACGCGGAGAGAATTTTGAAGTGCTGTGCGAGACGATCAAGAAGACTGCGTTCAAGGTGACGAGAGTCGGCCAGCTGGTTGCGCAGGAAGCCTCCAGAAGGCTCGGCGTCCCGTTCGGAATCATTGACCTGTCCCTGGCGCCGACGCCGGCAGTGGGGGATTCGGTCGCGGATATCCTGTGCGAGATCGGCCTGGAATACGCGGGCGCGCCCGGAACGACTGCGGCGCTCGCGCTTCTGAATGACCAGGTGAAAAAGGGCGGCGTGATGGCGTCCAGCTATGTGGGCGGCCTGTCCGGCGCATTTATCCCGGTTTCCGAGGACCAGGGAATGATCGACGCGGTGGAGGCCGGCGCGCTGGGCCTCGAGAAGCTCGAAGCGATGACCTGCGTGTGCTCGGTCGGGCTGGATATGATCGCGGTACCGGGCGACACGAAGGCATCCACGCTCTCCGGCATCATCGCGGATGAGATGGCGATCGGGATGGTCAATTCCAAGACGACGGCCGTGCGCCTGATCCCCGTGATCGGGAAGGGCGTCGGGGATCAGGCACAGTTCGGGGGACTGCTCGGACATGCCCCGATCATGCCGGTAAACCGTTTCTCCTGTGAAGATTTTATCAGCAGGACAGGGAGAATTCCCGCACCGATCCACTCATTCAAGAATTGATTTTTATCTTGTGTTCCATACGGGGATGCCCTATAATTTCACTAATTGTTGTTTTGTTTCATATGAGAGGGAGAAGGAGTAAGCGCTTATGAAAAAGTTCCAAAAAGTGATCGCTCTTGTTGCCGTATCTGCACTGGTGCTGACTGGCTGCAGCAGCAAAAAGCAGGAAACGGAGAAGGTGACCGAGAAGGCTGTCGAGACACAGGCAGCTGCTGAGACACAGGCAGCCGTTGAGGAAGCGGCTCCGGAGACGCAGGCAGTCATTGAGACCGAAGCGGCGCAGGCAGTCATTGAGACCGAAGCAGAAGCAGTCATTGAGACCGAAGCAGAAGCAGTTATTGAGACCGAAGCAGAAGCGGCTGCAGAAGCAATGACCGAAGCAGAAGAAGCGGCTGCAGAAGTGATGACCGAGGCGGAAGAAGCCATCGAAGCGATCGCCGCTGAAACCGAGGCGGAAGATGCGGCTGCAGAAGCAATGACCGAGGCAGAAGAGCCCTTTGAAGAGGTTCCGGCTGAGACTGAAGAGGAAGATGTGATTGCAGAAGTACTGAGCGGGGCGGAAGAGATCGTTAACGATCTCTTTGCTGAGACTGAGATGGACGAGGCCACCGAGCAGCTGACTGATCTTTTCGGTACGTACAGCGATGTCAAGACTGTTTCCGAAGGCAAGCTGATTGTCGGAACAGAGGCCGGATTCGCACCGTATGAGTACCTTGTAGGCGATGATGTCGAAGGAATCGACATCGATATCGCACAGGCAGTCGCGAATGCGATCGGCGTGGAACTTGAAGTCCAGAATATGGACTTTGACGGAGCGCTTCTTGCGGTCCAGCAGGGCAAGGTTGATATTGTTGCCGCCGGCGTATCTGTCAGCGAAGAGCGTGAGGAAGTCATGGACTTCTCCACCAAGTATGTGGATTCCAAGGATGTGATCATTGTCAACAGCGAGGATCCGCAGGTTGAAGAGTCTTCCGGAGAAGCACTTGAAGGCAAGGTTGTCGGCGTACAGCAGGGCAACATCGCGGATCTGTGGGTGAGCAATCCGGATAACGCGTCTCCGAAGTCCGTACAGCGTTATACCAAGTTCGCGCAGGCCGCTCTGGATCTTGGAAACGGCAAGATCGACTGCATCGTCATGGATGAGGCTCCGGCGCTTGAACTGGTCGCTTCCAATGATGGACTGGAGATCCTGGATGGAGATCCGCTGTTTGAGGATTCTTACGCGATTGCCATCAAGAAAGGCAACGACGACATGAAGGATGCTGTTGACGCTGTCATCGTAACGCTTCTGAACAGCGGTATGATGGATCAGATCATCGCCACTCATTCTCCGGAGTAATCTGTGCGGGACAGACGGACTGATCACCCGACAGACAACTGAACAGTTGAGAATACGGGGCTGCTGCAGTTTTGCAACAGCCCTGTTCATGGACAGGGAGCAATCGTTATGAAAGCATTCACAGAGGCATTACAGTCAATCGGACAGAGTTTTTACAACGCATGGGTTCCCGAGCAGCGCTATCTGGCATACCTGAGCGGTCTGCGCATGACCCTGCTCATTTCATTTTTCGCAGTCATTCTGGGCATTGCGATCGGTATTGTGATCGCTGTGATCAGGGTAAGCGCCCGGCATTCTAAAAACCCTGTCATCGGGTTTCTGAACGGATTGTGCAAGTTCTATGTGACGGTCATAAGGGGGACGCCGATGATCGTGCAGATCATGATCATCTACAACCTGATCTTCACATCGCCCGACACCAACCCGATCGTGGTCGGCGCGGTGTGCTGCGGGATCAATTCCGGAGCATATGTATCTGAGATTATCCGCGCCGGTATCGAGTCCATCCCGGTCGGGCAGATGGAGGCGGGCCGTTCGCTGGGCCTGACGTACGGCCTGACCATGCGGAAGATCATTCTTCCGCAGGCGATCAAAAACATCCTTCCCGCCCTCGGAAATGAATTCATTTCCCTGGTGAAGGAAACTTCTGTTATCTCCGTCATCGCAGTCAATGACCTGATGAAGATGGCCGGCTATGTGGGATCCAGAACCTGGGATGTCATTCCGCCGTATGTGATCGCGGCAGCAATTTATCTGCTGATGACGCTCGGCCTCACTGCACTGATGGGATTTCTGGAACGCAGCATGGGGAAGGGGGACCGGAAATGATTATTACAAAGAATCTGCAGAAGTCATTTGGCAATCATCATGTCCTGCGCGGAATCGACCAGCATATCGAAAAGGGCGAGAAGGTGGTTGTGATCGGACCGTCCGGTTCGGGCAAGTCGACCTTCCTGCGCTGCCTCAATATGCTTGAAGAGCCGACCGGAGGAGAGATCATCTTTGAGGGCGTCACGCTGACGGATCCGAAGACGGACATTGACAAGATCCGCCAGAGGATGGGAATGGTGTTCCAGCAGTTCAACCTGTTCCCAATGAAGACGGTCCGGCAGAATATCACGCTGGCACCGGTCCTGCTGAAGAAGATGACGCAGGAGGAGGCCGACGCGAAGGCGGAGGAACTGCTCAAACGGATCGGGCTTCCGGATAAGGCGGATGCGTATCCGGGAATGCTCTCGGGCGGACAGCAGCAGAGAATCGCGATCGCGCGGGCGCTTGCGATGGATCCGGATGTGATGCTGTTCGACGAGCCGACCAGCGCCCTGGACCCGGAGATGGTCGGGGAGGTTCTGGCGATCATGAAGGAACTTGCCGAAGACGGCATGACCATGGTGGTGGTCACGCATGAGATGGGATTCGCAAGAGAGGTGGGCAGCAGAGTCCTGTTCATTGATGAGGGCGTCGTTGCCGAAGAGAACACCCCGTACGAATTCTTCAATCATCCGCAGAACCAGCGGCTGAAGGACTTTTTGTCGAAGGTACTGTAGAATCGGCCTGGAGGCTCAAGGGATCACAGGATCATAGGCTCACAAGCTGCCTGCTCACAGGATCACAAGCTGCCTGCTCACAGACTCATAAGCTGCCTGCTCACAGGATCACAAGCTGCCTGCTGTATTCATTTGGCATGGGCTTTCCTGTCTTATGGCAGACGGCCATCTCCCACAGCATGGAAGCGTGAAGGTCCTCCCTGAGTCCTTCCGGCAGACTGCCAGGCCCCGGAAGCTTTGTGACCAGGGGAACGCGGGACTTCTGCGAGATGCTGTGCAGCAGGGGGCCGGCGGTTTTGCGGAAGCCGAGCACGCGCGCATAGGAGATGGGCCTGTTTTCCTTTTTCAGACCGAGCAGGATATGCAGCAGGGCGCGGCGGCTCCGGGTCAGCGTGATCTGCCGCGTCTTCAGGAGGGCGGCAAATGATTCAAACCCGGTGTATTCCCCGGTCAGGTTCCGGATCCGGTTGGCCAGATCTGTGCTGACGTCCAGGTAGTCCTGCAGATGATCTGCCTTGCGAAGCAGCGATTCATGCATCAGAAGATCCAGATCGGCCAATGTCAATGTCCGGCGCTCTGAAAAGGCCTGCTCCAGCAGGAGGCCTGCCTCTGGCGGCATGTAGGAGCGGACGTCTTCCTTTCGCCCGAGCGCGCTGCGGATGGCCGATGCAGATGCGAAGGCGTTCTGATCTTCCGGAAGGAGAAGATCGTTGTAGACGGCCCCGCGTCTTGGGATGGGGATGACTTCCAGGTCGCCCGGTTCTGTATGAAGCGCCCTGAGGTATTCGACTGCAAGGATATTGTTTGGAGATCTCAAAAGAGATCTCTTTTTATTTGCGCTTTCGGGATCCTGCATGTGCAGATACGCTTCCATACGCGCCTGTGCATAGGTCATGCCGGTATTCAGGAGGGAGAGAAGCGTCTGTCTGAATGACTCCGTCTCTTCGCCTGCGAAAAAGGCAGCGGTCTCTTTGAGGATCCTGACTTCTTCCGGATCCGGCATTGCCTCGTCCCGGAGCGGGAGGATGGGTTCATAACCGAAGGACAGCGCATCCACCACGCCCAGCGAGGAGAGAAGCGACACGCTTCCCTTCGCAAAGGATTCAGCGCTTGCGCATGCGTACCGCACGGGAAGCTCAAGCACCAGGTCCGCTCCTGCAAGGAGCGCCATACGGGCGCGGACCCATTTGTCGATCAGGGCGCCTTCCCCCCTCTGCACAAAATCCGGACTCATGACCACAATGACATAATCAGCCACAGAGCGCCTGCGCGCTTCCTCAAGCTGATAGAGATGTCCGTTGTGGAAGGGGTTGTATTCTGCGATGATTCCGGTTGTCTTCACAATAAAGAGGCGGCGTATGGCCCCGCTGCCGGAGGGGATGGGGGCTTAGGCGGCAGGCGGCGTGATCTGGGTAAGCTGCCGCACGCTGTCTGAGCCCGGTTTTTCTGTCTGGACTCATCATGCCACAAATAAAGGGAAAATTCCAGACACTCAGATCCTTCCGGCGTTACAGTTCACAGACCAGCCAACTCTGCTTTGAGTTTGTGGGCACACTGAAAACACGTTGCCTGCCCTCGCTTTGCATCGGTTGCATTGCAGCCGCTCCCAGCTCCTATAGAAGCGTGGTCGCTTTCGCGGCTGCAGCAACTCGCAAAGCTCAGTCGGCTGCCTATGGTTTTCAGTTGTGCCCACAGAACTCCATGCAGAAGGTCGGAGGCTGGCCTGTGAACTG
>CAJOKX010000072.1 GCA_905235415.1 uncultured Lachnospiraceae bacterium | reverse complement strand
GAGGCTGGCCTGTGAACTGTAACAGGATGGTCCGGCACAGCATCCAGGATGGCCTCGGCAACCCGAAGACCGTCCGCCGCCGCACTGGTAATGCCGCCCGCATACCCAGCGCCTTCCCCACACGGATACAGTCCAGGATGGCATACCGCCTGCAGCGTATCCCCGCGCTCTATGCGCACCGGCGATGAAGTCCGGCTCTCAACCCCTGCAAGAACCGCCTCCGGGGAGGCGAATCCTTCAATCTGCCGCTCCCAGGACAGGATTCCCTCCTCGATCCCACATGCAACCTTCTCCGGAAGGATCCTTCGCAGGTTGCCCTTCTGATAAGCGCCCATGACCGCGATCGCATCCGGAAGGGGCCTGTCAGAGATCTCATTTTGCCTGAAGTCGTCAACCCGCTGCACGGGAATCGCGCCGCCCCCTTCGAGGAAGGCCGCTCTCTCCAGCTGCCTCTGAAATTCCATTCCAAGAAGGACGTCCCCTCCCTGTCCGGTGGACTGCTGCATATAAGAGGCAATCTCTTCGGGCATCACGGTTACAACGACGGCGCTGTTCGCAATCCCGGAAGCGCGGTCATGAAAGCTCATGCCGTTGACGGCCGTCATCTCTTTCTCAGACGAAGCATTGACGACGTACCCGCCCGGGCACATGCAGAACGAATACACCCCGCCTCCCCCGGGCAGCCTGTGCGTCAGTTTGTAGGGAGAAGGCGGCAGGAAGTCCGGTGCCCCTTCTCCGACCATGGCTCTGTCGATGAGCGCCTGCGGGTGCTGGATCCGAAGTCCAACGGCGAACGCCTTCGGGCGCATCCGGATCCCCTGTGCCTCCAGCATCCGGAACGTATCTCTTGCGGAGTGCCCGATCGCAAGCACCACACGGCTTGATCCAAAGCGCACCGTCTCCTGCCTTTTGATAAGGCCGTCATTCTCTGTGCGGATGCAGTTCAGTTCCCATTTCCCCTGCCCCTTTTGCACAAGAGATGCAAGGCGCGTGTTGAAATACACCTCCCCGCCCCGCTCCAGGATCTCATCCGTCATATGGGTTACCACCTTTGTGAGCACATCTGTCCCGACATGCGGATGGCTTTCATACAGGATGGAGGGATCTGCGCCCGCCTCGACGAAGGTCTGCAGGATAAAACGGATCCTTCCGTCCGGGTCTTTGATGCCGGTATTCAGCTTTCCGTCCGAAAATGTGCCGGCGCCGCCTTCGCCGAACTGGACGTTCGACTCCGGATCCAGGGAGCCGCCCTCCCAGAAGGACTGAACGGTTCTGCTTCTGTCCCGCGCTCTCTGCCCGCGCTCGATCAGGACAGGCTTCATCCCGCATCTTGCAAGGAGAAGTCCGCAGAACAGGCCGGCAGGTCCGGTCCCGACAATCACGGGCCTATCCTCCGCCGCCAAAGAGCCGCCTGCGGATACGGCGTTTTCCGCACACGCATCCGCTTCACGCACATGCGCATACTGATCTGCTTCATGCACATGCGCGTACCGGTACAGAACGGGCTCATACGGCTGGACATTCTGGTTTCTGCAACCGGAAAGAACACGCCTCTCCCGACCGGGACTTTGCAGCGTGACCGACACCGTATAGACGTCATACAGATCCGGCTTTCTGCGCGCGTCGACAGAATGCCGCAGGATCTCAAAGCTGAACGCTTCCTGCGCATCAAGACGCAGGAGACGGCGCACCGCATCCTCCAGTGCCCGTCTTCCTTCGCCGCATTTTACCTTGAGTTGTGTGATTCGGATCATACCAGGGGCCCTTTCTGTTACAGCGCACTGTGCATGCCTGCCACATAGCCGGACGACCACGCCCACTGCAGATTGTAGCCGCCGCACGGTCCGTCCACGTCCGCAAGCTCGCCCGCAATATGGATTCCCTCAAGGGACGGATCCACGCACTGCATGGAAGAAGGATCCAGCTGGTCCAGAATCACGCCGCCCGCGCAGATCTGGCAGTTCTCAAAATCCCGAAGGCCGGTCACTTCCAGCGCATACCCCTTGATGGCGCCGGCGGTCTTTTCCGGATCCGTCCCGGACGCAAACAGGGGGATCAGTCCCGCCGGGAGAATCCCCGCGAGAAGATCCTTCATGGAATCCTCCGGCCGAAGGCTCTGAAGCTTCTGCAGATAGGCAGCCAGCTCCTCTTTTTCCATCACCGGAAGCAGATCCAGGCTGATCACAGGCGTTTTCCGGTCCCGGAGCGCCCTGACCGCATGCCGGCTCATGTTGAATACCGCGATGCCGGAGACGCCGTTCTGCGTGAACTGCACCTGCCCTTCTTCCTGTGCCAGAAGGGTATCATCCGCGTACAGGCTGACCTTTGCGGCGGTGCGTGTGCCTGCAGCAGTGCCCAGCGGAACCGGAAGCGGCGCATCTTCCTTCGCCTTGTCTTGTCCTGCCTCAAACACAATGCAGTCATCCTGAACCGGGCGGCACCGAAGGGCCGTCAGCGCAGGCCTGATCTCTGTCACATCCATTCCAAGGCCGAGGCATAATTCATATCCGCTCCCGTTGGAGCCTGTAGCCGAGGCTGCCCTGGAGCCGCATGCGATCACGACGCTGTCGCACGCATAGGACCACCCTTCGGTCCGAACCTGCCACCTGCCGTCGGATGCGCGGTCGATTCCGGTCACCTCCACATCGTACTTCATCTTCACGCCCAGACGGTTCATTTCCCGCAGGAGTACGTTCAGGACGCTGTCAGACCTGCCGGAGGCCGGATAGACCCACTCCCCGTGCTCTGTCACGGTCACAAGCCCGCACTCCTGAAACAGCGAGAGCGTGTCCTGCACGCCGAATCCTTCAAACACCTTCGACACAAACTGCGTGCAGCCTTCACTGCCCAGCGCATCATATACCGAAACAATCTCCGGATTCAGATTGCTCAGATTGCATCTCCCGTTGCCGGTCAGAAGGAGTTTCCTCCCGGGTTTCCTGCCCGCGTCCAGAACCGTAACAGATGCACCGTTTCTTGCCGCGGCGATCGCCGCCATCATTCCGGATGCGCCGCATCCGACCACTACAACCTGCTTCATCTCATTTACATCCTTTCAGTCCGGATCCGCAAACCCTTCGATCAGTCCGGCGCGGCACATCTGTGTAAAGGCCTTCAGTATGCCGAATCTTGCATGCCCGAAGGTCAGTCCTCCCTGGAAATAAGCCGCGTACGGCTCTCTGAGCGGCCCGTCTGCAGACAGTTCGATCGAGGCGCCCTGTATAAACGCGCCGGCAGCCATAATCACGTCACAGTCATATCCGGGCATCGCCCAGGGCTCCGGGGAAACGTACGAATCGACCGGCGCCGCGGCCTGGATGCCCTCGCAGAAACGGATCAGTCCATCCCGCGTTCCGAACTCGATCGCCTGGATAATGTCATTTCTCTTCTCCTGCGCGTCCGGAATGCATTTGTATCCGAACCTCCCAAACAGGTCTGCCGCGAACACGGCGCCCTTCAGGGCGGAAGCGGTGACGACCGGCGCAAGGAACAGTCCCTGGTAAAAGGACCGGTTCACGCCCAGGCTCGCGCCGACCTCTCTTCCGAGCCCGGGCGACGTCAGGCGCACCGCGCAGTTCTCGACACATTCCTTCGTCCCTGCGATATAGCCTCCCATCGGGGCCAGTCCGCCGCCCGGATTCTTGATCAGGGATCCGACGGTCATATCCGCTCCGAAATCCGAAGGCTCCACACAGTCGACGAATTCGCCGTAGCAGTTGTCCACCATGACCAGGATATCCGGCCGAAGGTCTTTTACAAATAAGACCGCCTCCCCGATCTGCTCCACAGACAGCGAAGGCCGGGTCAGGTATCCCTTGGAGCGCTGGATCGCAACCAGGCGCGTGGCGGGGGACAGCGCGTCCCGGATGGCCTCAAAATCAAAGGAGCCGTCTTCTTTCAGGTCCACCTGCCGGTAGGACACTCCGTATTCGGCAAGGCTGCCCCTGGAGGGACGGATGCCGATGACTTCCTCCAGCGTGTCATACGGCTTTCCGCTGATCGAGATCATCTCATCCCCCGGCCTGAGATTGGCTGCAAGCGCCAGACTCAGCGCGTGCGTCCCGCACGTAATCTGCGTGCGCACCAGCGCGTCCTCTGTGTGAAATGTGTCGGCGTAGACCCTTTCCAGGTCATCCCTGCCTGCGTCATTATACCCATAGCCGGTCGATCCGTTGAAATGCTCCGCGCTGATCCTATTCTTCTGCATGGCGCCAAGCACCTTGAGCTGGTTCAGCTGGGCCGTCTGGTCAAATGCCGCAAACCTGTCCTGCAGGCCGCGGCAGATCTCTTCCCCGAGATCCCACACCCTCTTCGGAATGCCCATCCTGCGGCAGGTATTCTCCAGGCTGTTTTCCTCTGTCACCTTCCGGATGCCGGCTCTGATCTCCTGCTGTGTCATATGATTCCTTTCTCTGTCAGGATCTGCAGCATCCTGTCCAGAATCTTCTCATCGCTACTGTCGCTGCCCCGCTCCATCCAGATCACTTCCTTCTCCCGCTTAAACCATGTGATCTGGCGCTTGGCAAAATGTCTCGTATCCCGCTTGATCCGCCGTACGGCCTCGCCGAGCGGATATGCGCCTTCCAGGTACTCCAGAAGCTGGAAATAGCCAAGGCCCTGCATCGATACCATCTCTTTCGTAAGACCCTGCTCTTTCAGCGCCCGCACTTCGTCCAGGAGTCCCGCCTCCATCATCCGGTCCACTCTCTGATCAATCCTGTCATACAGAACGGACCGATCCTCATTCAGGACAAAGTAGGCAAAATTGTAGGGGGATTCCTTCGCTCTCTCCAGGGCGTTGTGCTCTGAGATCTTCCCCCCGGTCTGATGATGGTATTCCAGCGCACGGATCGTTCTCTTTTTATTGTTCGGATGAATCAGGCGGGCGGATTCCGGGTCCGCCTCCTCCAGCATCCTGTGCAGCACATCCGGATCATCGACCGCCTCCAGCATCCTGCGGTAGTCGGTGTCGGTCTCATTTTCGGTAAAGTCGGTATCGTAGACCACAGACTGGATATAGAATCCGGTACCTCCCACCAGGATCGGAAGATGTCCCCTCTCCCAGATCCCGTCCATCGCCTCTTTCGCAAGACGCTGGAACTGCACGATGTCAAATGCGTCATGCGGATCCAGAATGTCGATCAGGTGATGCCTGACCCCCTGCATCTCCCCGGGCATGATCTTCGCGGATCCGATGTCCATCCCCCGGTAGACCTGCATGCTGTCCGCACAGATGATCTCACCGCCCGCCGCCTGCGCCAGGTGAATGGACAGGCTGGTTTTCCCGACTGCGGTCGGGCCGGTCAGAACCACCAGCTTCTTTCTGCTATCGCTCATAGATGCGTCTCCCTGCACATCCGCGCCACGGATGCTCTATACGATCCTGTGGAACTTCTTCTCGATCTCAGCCCTGCTCATCGAAATGATCGTCGGGCGCCCGTGCGGGCAGTTATAGGGATTGTCGAGCGAAAGAAGCTCTCCGATCAGCGCGTCCGCCTCCTGGACGGAAAGGCGCGTATTGCCCTTTACAGCAGCCTTGCACGCCATCGTGGCAAGGCGCGCGGTCAGATTCTCGATCGACTGCCTGCCGGTATCCTCGCTCAGGCTGTCGAGCATTTCCGTAAAATATTCCTGCTCCGTCAGCCCGAACAGATCCTGCGGGACGGCGCAGACTGCGTAGTCGCGCCCGCCCAGGGATTCGATCTCGAACCCGGTCTGCCTGAAATACTCCAGATTCGACTTCAGCAGCTCCTCTTCCGCAAGCGTCAGGGACAGCATGATCGGCGGCCGCAGCATCTGGGAGGAAACCTCCTTTGCGGCATAGCGCTTCATCAGCCGCTCGAACATGACCTTCTCATGTGCGGCATGCTGATCGACAATATACATCTTATCCCGGTATTCGATAATCCAGTAGGTGTCAAAGAGCTGTCCGATCATGCGGTGCTCCGGGCGGCTTTCCTGTGAGAGAAACTTCATCTCCTCCTGCACGCCCTGCACCACGCTCTCGCTCTCCTGGCTGAAAAGCGGCAGTTTGGATACTTCTTCCAGGATACGGCCGGACTGGCGGATGCGCTCCGCCGACTGCAGCCTCTGCCGGTCCGCGTCAGGATACTGCCGGCTGTAGGGGGACGTCTCTGCCGAGGCGTGATGTTCTCTTCGAAGCTTTTCAAAGGGCTCCGGAACCTGTGCCTGTTTCTCTGCCTCCAGGGCGCGTCTTTGTGCCTCTTTTCTCTCTGCTGCCTCTTCCCGTGCGGATCCGAACGTGGAGTCCACAATCAGGTCCATCCCGGTCAGCTTCCGGCGTACTGCGTCTTTTACGAAGTCAAAGACGGCCGGTCCGTCCGAGAAGCGCACCTGCGCCTTCGCCGGGTGCACATTGACGTCGACCTGGTCTCCCGGAAGATCCAGGGACAGGATCACAAACGGGAATCTGTGCTGCATCAGGAAGGTCTCATACCCTTCTTCGACCGCCCTGGAGAGGATCTGGTTGTGAATGAGCCTGCCGTTCACATAGAAGATCTCGCATGTCCGGCTGCCTCTGGCAATCTGCGGTTTTCCGACCCATCCGCCAAGCGTCATCTGATGCGCATCGTCCTTCGCGTCCACCTCCATCAGCGCGGATGTGATCTCCCTTCCGAATACGGAATAGATGACATCCTTCTGGCTGCCGGAGCCCGACGTGGAGAGCTTCGTCGTCCCGTTGACCATGAACTTGATGCTGATCTTCGGGTTTGACAGGGCCAGGCGGCTGACATAGTCACTGACAGCGCCCGCCTCCGTCTGCGTGCTCTTTAAGAATTTCTTTCTGGCCGGCGTGTTGTAGAACAGGTCCCGGACGATAAATGTGCTGCCTTCCGGAGCCCCGATCTCTTCATAGAGCGTCTCCGTTCCGCCGTCCACCCGGTACCGGATCCCGGTCAGGTTCTCTCTTGTCTTTGTGATCAGCTCGACATGGCTCACCGCCGCAATGCTCGAGAGCGCCTCTCCCCTGAACCCGAAGGACGCAATCGTCGTCAGGTCGTCCACCTTTGTGATCTTGGAGGTGGCGTGCCGAAGAAACGCAGTCCTGATCTGGTCCGGTTCGATCCCTTCTCCGTTATCGGTGACACGGATCATCCCGATGCCTCCGTCCCTGATCTCCACGGTCAGCGCGCCCGCGCCCGCATCGATTGCATTTTCACACAGCTCTTTGACGATGGATACGGGCCGCTCCACCACTTCACCGGCAGCGATCTTGTCAATCGTCGCCTGCTCCAGCATACGTATCTGTGCCATTTCCTGTACCTCTTCCGGAATTCATCTGCATCCCGGCTCTACTGTTACCGGTTCCTTCAGTCAGTTCCCGCATCCTTCCGCTTATCATTCAGCAATCTTCCGATTGCCACAGCATGCGGTTACTCCGGCTTCCAGCGGTTCTTCATCTTATTCTGAAGTCCATAGAGCGCATTGAGCGCATCCACCGGCGTCATATGCGATACATCCAGATCCATCAGTTCAGCTATGATCGTCTCGTCCGTCACCGTGTCAAACAGAGACATCTGGTTGGGATCGCTCTGCTCAGGCTTTCTTTTCTTTGGATGCGCCTGCTCTGCCTGCTCCATGCTGCCGGTGTCATACTGCGTAATGTCATTGGCCGACAGTTCCTCGGCAAGCTCCTTCGCCCGCTCGATCACAAGATCCGGCACGCCTGCCAGCTTGGCCACCTGGATGCCGTAGCTCCTGTCCGCCCCGCCGCGCACGATCTTGCGCAGAAAGACGATGTCATCCCCTTTCTCCTTGACCGCGATGCAGTAATTGTGAACCCCGGGAATCTTCCCCTCCAGTTCTGTCAGCTCATGATAATGAGTGGCGAACAGCGTCCTCGCGCCGATCTTTGCAGGATCTGCGATATGCTCCACCACAGCCCACGCAATCGAAAGTCCGTCATAGGTGGACGTCCCGCGGCCGATCTCATCGAGGATCAGCAGGGAGTTGCGTGTGGCCTGGCGCAGAATATTCGCAACCTCGCTCATTTCAACCATAAAGGTCGACTGGCCGCTCGCAAGGTCATCCGACGCGCCGACTCTGGTAAAGATCCGGTCCGCAAGGCCGATCGTTGCAGAAGAAGCCGGCACAAAGGACCCGATCTGCGCCATCAGCACGATCAGCGCCGTCTGCCGCATGTAGGTGGATTTTCCGGCCATATTCGGGCCGGTGATGATGCTGACGCGGTTTTTCTTTGTATCAAGCAGCGTATCGTTCGGGACAAACAGATCCCCGCCCGAGTTCATCTGTTCCACGACCGGATGGCGGCCGTCCCGGATATCAATCAGGCCCCGGTCGTTGATCTTCGGGCATACGTAGCGGTTTCTCTCCGCGACATACGCAAGCGAGGCGATGACGTCTGCCTGGGCAAGTGCGCGCGCGCTCGCCTGGATGCGGGACGTGTTGTCCGCAATCTTCTCGCGGATCTCAACGAACAGCTCATATTCGAGTGTGTTGAGCCTGTCGGACGCCCCGAGAATCGTCTCCTCGAGTTCCTTGAGCTCCGGCGTGATGTAGCGCTCGGCGTTCACCAGCGTCTGTTTGCGCATATAGTCATCCGGCACCTTGTCCCGGAAGCTGTTGGGAACCTCCAGGTAATAACCGAACACCTTGTTGAACTTCAGTTTCATCTTCGGGATGCCGGTGCGCTCCCGCTCCCTCGCCTCCACGTCAAACAGCCAGCTCTTTCCGTCCTTGGCGGCTTCCCGCAGCCGGTCCACCTCTTCATTGTATCCGTCTTTGATAAACCCGGCCTCCCGGATGATCATCGGCGGATCGTCAATGATGGAGGCCGTGATCAGCTCGCACAGATCCGTCAGCTCGTCGATCTCATCCCGGATCCTGGAAAGCAGCGCAGAATGGTATTCTCCAAGCGCCGTTTTGATAGCCGGCAGCATTTCCACCGAGGTACGCAGCGCGATCAGGTCCCTCGGATTGGCGCTGCGGTAGGCGACCCTCGAAATCAGCCGCTCGAGGTCATACACGGGCTGCAGATACTCTCGGATCTCCTCGCGCGTAATCGCATTGCTGACCATTTCCGACACGGCGTCCAGGCGCTCCTCAATCTCCTCCCGGTCGATCAGGGGCTGCTCGATATAAGAGCGGAGCATCCTGGCGCCCATGGCTGTCTTCGTGCGGTCCAGGACCCACAGAAGACTTCCGCGCCGCTTCTTCTCCCGGAGTGTCTCCGTCAGCTCGAGGTTTCTTCTGGTAAATGAATCCAGCACCATGTACCGGCCGATCGTATACGGGGTAATCTCCGTCAGATTGCCCAGCTCGCTCATCTGGGTCTCCCGCAGATACCGCAGCACAGCGCCGGATGCTATGACGCCGCAGGCCATGTCGCCAAGTCCCAGTCCCTGGAGATGGCCCACATGAAAATGCTCCAGGATGGCCGTCCTGCACGCATCGTCATCGAAATACGATGCGTCCAGCGGGAAGACGGCGGCGCCGCACTCCTGTGCCGCCTTTTCCAGGTCAAACCCGGACAGGGAGAGCGCTTCATTGCAGATAATCTCCGCCGGCTGGTAGCGGTTCACCTCATCCTGGAGACGGCGCCTTGAATCCGCCTCCGTCACCAGGAAATCGCCGGTTGTGATGTCCACCGCAGCGATCCCGTACTGGTCCGGCAGATAGACGATGCACAGCAGATAATTATGCCTGCCCGCGTCCAGGGCTTCGGTATCCAGGTTGGTGCCCGGCGTCGCGATCCGGATCACCTCCCGCTTCACAAGTCCCTTCGCAAGCTTCGGATCCTCGACCTGCTCACAGATCGCCACCTTGTGCCCATGCTCCACCAGACGGTTCAGATACCCGTCCACCGCATGGTAAGGGACGCCGCACATGGGCGCACGCTCGTCCAGGCCGCAGTCCTTTCCGGTCAGCGTAAGCTCCAGTTCCCGGGAGACCAGTACTGCGTCGTCAAAGAACATTTCATAAAAATCGCCGAGACGGTAAAACAATATGCACCCCGGATATTGTTTCTTCGTCTCGACATACAGTTTCATCATCGGCGACAGTCTGCTGACGTCGATCTCATCAATCATCATGGATTAAACTCTCTCTCCCATATAGTAAAACCCGCAGCTTTCAGACAGTCTGACGTTCACGATGCTGCCGGACAGATCCTCCTTTGACGGGAAATGAACCACCAGGTTGTGGCTCGTTCGGCCCGTCATCAGATTCGGATCCTGCCTGTTTCTCGACTCTGCCAGAACCGGCAGAATCTGTCCCTCAAACCTGGAAGAGCGCGCCCGCCCGATCTGCTGCACCTCTTTCAGGAGCCGGTCAAAGCGGTCCCGGATCACATCCTCGCTGATCTGGTCCTCCATGGCTGCAGCCGGCGTTCCCGTTCTTCTGGAATAGATAAATGTAAAGGCGGAGTCATACTGCACCTGCCGCACAACATCCAGCGTTTCCAGGAAATCCTCCTCCGTCTCGCCCGGGAATCCGACAATGATATCCGTCGTCAGGGACAGATCCGGCATCGCCTCTTTCAGCTTCTTTGTCAGGGCGATATACGATTCCTTCGTATAATGCCGGTTCATAATCTTCAGAAGGCGCGAAGAGCCGCTCTGCACGGGAAGGTGCAGATGCCGGCAGATCTTTGAAGACTGTGCCATGACGCTGATCAGGTCGTCCGACAGGTCCTTCGGATGGGACGTCATGAACCGGATCCGCTGAATCTTGTCTATCTTCTCAATTTCCGACAGAAGCTGTGCGAAAGAAACGGGTGTTTCCAGTCCCTTCCCGTAGGAATTGACATTCTGCCCCAGAAGCATGACTTCCACAACCCCATCGTCTGCAAGCTGCTCGATCTCGCGCAGGATCTCCTTTGCCTCCCTGCTCTTCTCCCGGCCGCGGACATACGGGACGATGCAGTAGGAGCAGAAATTATTGCACCCGTACATGATATTGACGCCGCTCTTGAACGGATAGGTCCGCTCGGCGGGGAGATTCTCCACAATGGAGGATCCCTGCTGTGCAATATCGATGATCTGCTCGTCGGACATCAGGCAGGCCGCCAGAAGCTCCGCAAAGCGGTGCAGGTTGTGCGTGCCAAACACCAGGTTGACATACCGATAGCTGGTACGGATCTTCTCAACGACTTCCTTCTCCTGCATCATGCACCCGCACAGGGCGATGCGCATGTCAGGATTCTTCTTCCGGTAAGCGGTCAGGCTGCCCAGTCTGCCATAAACGCGGATATTCGCATTTTCCCTGACCGTACAGGTATTGTAGAGGACAAAGTCCGCGTCCTCACTCTCACTTTCCTCATATCCGGCCAGCTTCAGGACGCCGCGCAGCTTCTCCGAGTCGCGCTCGTTCATCTGGCAGCCGAATGTCACGACGCAGAAGGTCAGTTTCCTTCCGAGCCGCTTCTCCCTCTCAGAGAGTACCGTGCGCGCACGGTTGATATACCAGGCCTGTCGAAGAGAGCCGTCCTCTTCAGGCGGCTCTTTCATCGTCCGGGCAATCGCAGTCAGCTCCCGGAATTCTTCAGATTCAAATACAGCACTCTGTCCCATCATCAGTGAAGCAGTCCCATCTTTGTAAATATGCGGACGAACCATCCTCCCTTGGGAAGTCTGAGCAGCTCATCCTTTGTCAGTCCCCTGAACGCTACCAGGGAGATGATATATATGATCATGCCTGCAACGATCGCCAGGACCGTTGAGATCGAATTGCCAAACAGAAAATGAAGCACATACCAGATGGCGTAAGAGCCGAATGCCATGATAATGGAGGCAATCAGCGGTATGATAAATGTCTTTTTGAACTCCTGCTGATAATAAATGTATCTGCGGATGGAAAGTGCATTCAGGATGCATACGATCAGCGCAAACAGAATGTTCGAATACAGCACGGAGTAGATGTTGAGATTCAGGTAGCGCAGCATGACGAACAGCGCAATCACATGGATCACAAGCGCGATCGAACAGTGAATCAGCGGATCGCGCAGCTTGCCCAGTCCCTGCAGGATTGCGGTTGTCAGTGTGCTGAGCGCATACAGGATGATCACGGCGGCGCCTGCCTGCATGATGCCGGCAGTCAGATCCATCCCGTTTTCCGGGTGGAAAAGCATCTGCGTGATCGGACGTCCGAGCGCAGCCATTCCGAAAGCGCACGGAATCGTAATCATCATCGTATAGCGGGTCGCGGACTTGACGGTCCACACAGCCGCATCCTTGTCACGCGCGGCAACTGCCGCAGTGAGGGACGGAACGACCGCAGGCCCGAGCGATGAAGCCAGCGACAGCGGCACATTCATCAGAACGCGGAATCTGCCGGAATAGATCCCCCAGATCGTCGCATACTGCTTCTCGGTATAGTTCTGCGTCTTCAGGACCGCATTGAAGATCCCCTGGTCGAGCACATTGGAGATATTGTAGATCAGCGTCGAGAGAATGATCGGCAGGATCGTCAGAATCAGGAGACGATAGATATGCCTGGAGGATTCCCTCCTGCCCGTGTGGTCCTTGCGCACCGCGTGGCGGAATCTGCGGTAAAAACGGCTGTAGAGATACATCATGAACAGCAACGCAACCGTCACGGACGCAACCGTTCCGAACGTCGCGCCGGCAGCGCCCCAGCCGGGAGCCACCAGTTCATTCTGGCCTTCGGCGACAAGCGTCAGGCATCTTCCATGCGCCCCAGAGCGAAACCACCGCATTGATCAGCTGTTCAATGACCTGCGAGATGGCAGTGGGAACCATGTTGGAGAATCCCTGGAAGAAACCGCGGAATGTCCCCGTGATGGCAAAGATCAGAATGGCCGGCGCCAGAACCCTGAGTCCGTACTTCGCATACTCCAGGTTCATGACCTGATTGGTCAGGACGCCCGCGCTGACATATGTGACAAGCGCCAGCAGGCCGCCGGAAATGACAGCAAAACGCATCGCGCACAAAAAGACCCTGTACGCGTTGCGCATCTCCCCCTTCTGGATCCGCTCGCTCATCAGCCTGGAAACCGCAAGCGGCAGGCTGAACGAGGAAATCATCAGGATGATGGAGTAAATCTCATTGGCTGTTGAATAATAGCTGTTGCCGACATCCCCCAGAATGTTGTACAGGGGGATCCTGTAGATCAGGCCGATGACCTTCGCAATAATCGAAGCAGCCGCGAGGATCGTCCCCTGGACGAGAACGTTCTTCGCGGTAGAATCACTGCTGTTTTGCTTCTCTTTTTGCTGTGCCAAACCAAAGACCCCTTACCGGATCATGGCCGCGTCTTTTCGCCGGCGCGGCATAGATCCGTTTCTTTTACGCGCAGATCCTGCCGCACTGCGGCAGGACTGCACGGTGTATACCAGACTGCTGCGGATACTCAATCCCTCAGAGAATGCGCATCAAAGTCCGTCGATGATTGAGCTGTCGATAGACGGATCGTCAGAGATCACAACCTTGGAAGCATCCTGGTTGCGCACGATCTCGACAAAGGTCTTGCCCTGGTTCAGGGTGATCTCGTTGCCGTTCATATCATAGTAACGGGTTACGTTGAAGTCGCATTCGCGCACGTCGAATGAAACATTGGCAGAGCTGACCGTCTCCTCGATCGGATCATCGGCGCTCCAGTTCTCTTTCTTCCATGTGATCTGCTCGGCGCGTCCGTTCGTGATGAACCAGCCGGTTCCGCCTTCGTATCCGTTGACCGGATCGGTCCACAGATAGTGATCGTCAAACATGGTAGACGGGCACATCTGGATGATGATGTTCTTGAAGCAAAGCTGCTGTCCGTTCAGTCCGTCCACCTGCGGGGAACCGAACTCGGAGCGGTAATACAGTCCGTCTGCATCATTGTAGTCAAATCTCGGATGGTTGTAGACGAATCCCGGAAGGACGACCTTCGCGATCTGTCCGTTCTCAAGATTGACCTCCTGTCCGTCCTGCGCGAAATTGTAATGTCCGTTGTAGCCGGCGGAATACTCGGTGGACCATCCGGACTCGGCGATCTCGTTGTCGATCAGCTCTTTGTTGGTATAGATACCGGTCACGCCCTCATGGTCTCTGATGTATGCGGAGCTGCCGTCATGCAGCGTATACTCCTGTCCGGATTCACCGTACGGGATTCCGGCGATATCATCCGTTGTCGGAAGCTGCAGGATCGGAACCGCATAGATGACCTGTCCGTAATGTCCGTAATGAGCATTGAACTCACGTGCAAAATAGACATAATACGGTCTGCAGGAACGGATCGGCATGATCATGGATGCATCCGCGTAGTCCTCGAAGAATCCTTCCAGACGGGTGATCGCACCCTCGACCATTGCTTCGTACATAATGCTTGCATAGCTGGTTCCGCGCTGCCACTGAACTGCGTCGGAGTCATTTTCAATCATCAGGCCGACCGGTCTGGTGCGTCCGACGGAAGTCGGGACGACTTCTCCGGTCAGATAGCTTCTGCAGGTATCTCCGCCTTCCTCTGCCATAGCTGCGGTTCCAAATACCGATACCGCCATCAGACAGGCTGCGGCTGCGGCAATTACTCTCTTCATCTTTATCATTGTCTGCTCCTTTCAGGGCTGTATGCCCAAACCCCTGTGAAAATTATACTTCCTGTATCGCAAAAAGCCCGAAGGCTTTCAGGATCTGTTATCAGACTGACTGCGGGTGATCCCCAGTGCATCCAGAATTCTTCTCTGGTGCTCTTCCATCTGTGAGCGTTCTTCCTCTTCCATATGGTCATAACCGCACAGGTGCAGAATGCTGTGCGCAATGAGGAACGCGAATTCTCTCATCTGGCTGTGTCCGTATTCGGCAGCCTGCGAAATGACGCGGTCCGCATTGATGACGATATCTCCAAGCAGCAGCTCTCCCGAATCCGGATCGAATGAATCCCATCCGTCTTCGTCGATCCGGGAGAAGTCACCCGGCGACGGATACTCCTGCAGCGGGAACGAGAGCACGTCTGTCGGCTCGTCGATCCCCCGAAACTGCCGGTTCATCTCCCGGATCCCCTCACTGTCCGTGATCAGGAGGCTGACCTGGGCTTCATAGGGACACTCTGTATCTCTCAGGCCTTCTTCAATGACCCTCTCTGCCAGACCCTCTGCGCTCTCTTGCTGAAGATCCAGAATGATATTTGTCTCGTTTTCGTAATTCAGCGTCATGGTTTTTCTGTTCGTAGACCTCATAGGCCTGCACGATCTTCTGCACCAGCGGGTGTCGTACCACATCCTTGCTCGTGAGCGTGCAGAATGCAATGTCGTCAATCGAACGCAAAACGTCCACAGCGACCTCCAGGCCGCTTCTTGAATCAAACGGAAGATCCTTCTGTGTCAGATCTCCGGTGATAATCACCCTGGAGCCGAACCCGATCCTGGTCAGAAACATCTTCATCTGCGCCGGGGTTGTATTCTGCGCCTCGTCCAGGATGATAAACGCATTGTCGAGCGTCCGGCCTCTCATATAGGCAAGCGGCGCAACTTCAATCGCGCCCTTCTCAGCGTTCTTTGCGTAACTGTCCGGTCCCATGATCTGATACAGGGCGTCGTACAGAGGCCGCAGATAAGGATCCACCTTGCTCTGCAGATCTCCCGGGAGAAAACCGAGCTTCTCGCCCGCTTCGATGGCCGGCCTTGTCATGATGATCCTGGAGACCTCTTCATTGCGGAAGGCGGTGATCGCCATCGCCATCGCAAGATAGGTCTTGCCGGTCCCGGCAGGGCCGATCCCGAAGGTAATCATATGGCTGCGGATCGCATCCACATATTCCTTCTGTCCGTACGTCTTCGGGGATACCGGCTTTCCGCCGATCGTGTGGCAGATCACATCTGAATTGATCTGGGAAACGCCGCCGTCATGATGCTCCAGCGCCAGAGACAGATCGTAGTTCACCATCTGCTCTGTGACCGTTCCGCCCTCCTGAGCGATTCTTGTCAGATCCTCGAGCACTCTGCCGGCCCCTTCCGGTCCGTTCCCCGCGCCGACGATCCGCATGGCGTCCCCGCGGTTGATCACAGTGACGTTCAGCGTACGCTCTACAAGCTTCAGATAGCGGTCATACTCGCCGAACACCTGCGCCTGCAGATCCTGCGGGATCTCAACTTCTCTCTCACTCAGTGCCATTCATATCCCTTCTGACATCAGGCCGTCTTCTTCTCCCGCCTGACAACAAACCAGCCTATATTGTATAATAATCATGTTGATTCGTCAATCAATTCGAAATCCCGAAGGGCCTTCATCGTTACAGTTCATGGGCCAGCCTCCGACCTTCTGCATGGAGTTCTGTGGGCACAACTGAAAACCATAGGCAGCCGACTAAGCTTTGCGAGTTGCTGCAGCCTCGAAAGCGACC
>CAJOKX010000071.1 GCA_905235415.1 uncultured Lachnospiraceae bacterium | reverse complement strand
GAGAACCAATACTCATGGATATTGTATCACTGGTTAGCTCATATGTAGAAGGACTTTTAGAAGCAGAAGACAGATTTATTGAACATCTGGATTCTTTCCCGGAATTAGAGAAGACGGTCGTCGAGCTCACGAACAGAATGGCAGCAGGGTTCCTCGGCGCTGTTCTGACGACGGCAGATGAGCTGATCTGTAAGAGCGGAGTTCGTAAGAAGGATTATACCGTCCAAAGAAAGCGGACGAGGACTCTGATCTCCAGTGTCGGAGACGTGACCTTTACGCACACTCTGTACAAAGACAAACAAGGAAAGACGAGATGCCTTTTGGATGAGCAGATCCGTCTTCCGGACAGAGAGCGGTTTACGACGTTGGCAGAAGCAAAGGTGCTGTCGGAAGCGGAGGTCCATTCCTACCAGCATGCGGCAGATTCGATCCAGACAGGCAAACAGACCATCACCAAAACAACCGTGATGAATAAGATCCATGCGATAGAGAAAGAACTGCCTGAAGTAGTCTCCGCTCCGGAGCCGGAGGAAAAGAAGCAGGTTGAATACCTGTATATTGAAGCAGATGAGGATCATATCCACAAACAAAAAGACGGGAAGACGGAGGGGTGTTTTATCGGCAAGCTTGTCTACCTGTTCGAAGGAAAGGAAGAGGTCTGTAAAGGGCGGAGAAAGCTGATCGCGCCGTTCTATTTCGGAGGGCTTTACAGTGGCAGAGATAAGAACGCAGAACTGTGGAAACAAGTAGAAAAATACATCCAGGATCACTATGATCAGGAGTATCTGAAGAGGGTCTACATATGCAGCGATAGCGGAGCCTGGATCAAGGCTGCAGTGAATCACATTTACAAAGGTAAACTGGTCGCAGACCGGTTCCATCTGATGAAATATATCTATCGGGTGGCCAACTGCACGCTTGATGACCGCGACACAACAGTCGGGCGATTCTATCAATACATCTACAAGAATAAACCCGTCGCGGCAAAGAAACTTCTGACAAGGATACAGAATCATTGTGACAACAGTGATCGTGCTGTCGAGGAATGCCGTGCATATATGCTGAACAACTGGGATGCGATCCAGAGAGCGTTCCACGATAAGAATGCCATGGGATGCAGCGCCGAGGGTCATGTCAGCAGTGTGTATTCGGAGAGGATGAGTTCGCGGCCGATGGGATGGAGCGAGACAGGAAGCGACCGGATGTGCAAGCTCAGGTGCTATGTAAGGAACTATGGAGAAGGGAAGATCGTGGAGCTGGTACGCTACCACCGGGAGCAGGAGTGTCTGAGACAGAAAGCGGTTGGATGCGAAGAAATGATCGATCAGCCGGCAAAGATCCGGTACACAGCGGAGCAGAGAAGAACCCGGGCTTATATAGAACGACTGCAGGCAACGCTGAGGATAGGGTCAACTGTCAGAAAGACACTGGCGATCCGTGAGCAGATCGGATCGATTTAAGCTTGTATGAGAAAGGGATCGGAAGTAGAATAACGGAAACCAAAGTCTGAAATCATTTCTCTCAAGACCACTCTGTTTTTCTTCAACTGACAATTCCTTTACTTCATCGACGGGTGCATTTCATCTACCATTCACACAGGATTCGTGGTAAGATGGACACATCTGACAGGAGGGCAGTGTGTATGAAGAATCACAGCAGACTGGCAGGGATGCAGTACCTTGTCATGATTACGGTCTGGATCGTTCTGGGCCTGCTCATAGCCGTTACGCATCTGGACCGCTTCCTCAATTATTACAGCGCGTCGATGCTGGCAGAACTGGAATTTCTGGTTCCTGTGGTTGTGCTGCTTTTCATGGACCGCTTCGAGGTGATGCGCGGCACCCGGATGAAGGTCATCAGGATCCAGACGGTTCTGTGGATTCTGCTGCTGACGGTTCTGATCATGCCGATCAACTACTACCTGAATGCAGTCAGCCAGCTGCTTGTTCCGAACGCGGTGAACGCGAACGTGGCCTATTTCAATGCGCTGACCGGCAATAATATGTGGGGCAATCCGCTGTGGCTGAATCTTCTCTACATGGCCGTCCTTCCGGCGCTGATTGAAGAATACATTTTCAGAGCGGTCCTGTTCCAGGGATTCCGCAGCTGCGGACTTCTGAAGACCGCGCTTTTAACGGCGCTGATGTTCGGACTGGCCCATGGCAACCTGAACCAGTTCATGTACGCGTTTGCGATGGGACTGTTCTTCGCGTATCTGGTGGAGGCGGCCGGATCCGTCTACGCATCCATGCTTTTGCATACGCTGATCAATTCCTTTACGGTGTTTATATTCTACATCGAGATGCACCTTCCGGAGAATGTCACCAGCGCAATGATCGAAGCGGAGAACTCCGTTTCTTCCGAACAGCATCTCGGACTTGCGTTCTGGATTATAGGAGCGGTCATTGCAGGCGCATGTGTGGTGCTTGCGGTGATTGTGCTTCGCAGGATCGCGCTGAGCGCGGGGAGAGAAGTCGTCTATAAGGAAGCCCGCAAGGGTCGTGACCGGCTCAAGGGCAAGGAAGGAAGCGTCTTCTCGGTGCAGCTGCTGATCGGACTTCTGATTCCGGTCGTTTATATGGCGATTGTTATGATCGTATCTATCGTAAGAAAATGAATTCATGCGCGGCAGGGGCATTCCTGCGCACAGTGAAGAGCCCGGCAGTCAGTGCGCCGGGCTCTTCGAGTCTGCCGGCGGAAAGGACGATACAGTGAGATTCGCACATCTGCATACACATACTGAATACAGCCTGCTGGACGGATCCAACAAGATTAGGGACTATGTCGCCCGGGTGAAGGAACTGGGGATGGACAGCGCTGCGATCACCGACCACGGCGTGATGTACGGAGTCATCGATTTCTATGAGGAATGCACACGCCAGGGGATCCGTCCGATTCTCGGATGCGAGGTCTATGTGGCGCCGCAGTCCAGGCTTGATCGTGAAACTGTGTCCGGGGAGGACCGCTATTATCATCTGATCCTTCTGGCGGAGAATAATACAGGATACGCCAATCTGGTCAAGATCGTCTCGGCGGGATATATCGACGGGTACTACTATAAGCCCCGCGTCGATAAAGAGATCCTCAGAAAGTACCACGAGGGAATCATCTGCGCGTCCGCCTGCCTGGCAGGAGAGGTCCCCAGGTATCTGGTCCGCGGCTTTTATGAGGAGGCCAAAGAGGCGGCGCTGTCCTATCAGGAGATCTTCGGGAAGGGGAATTTCTTCCTGGAAATGCAGGATCACGGGATTCCCGAACAGAAGCTTGTAAACCAGTCTCTGATGCGGATGTCGCAGGAGACCGGGATCGGACTGATCGTTACAAATGACTGTCATTATACCTATGCGGAGGATGCGGAGGCGCACGATGTCCTTCTGTGTATCCAGACCGGGAAAAAGGTTTCCGATGAAGACCGCATGCGATATGAAGGCGGGCAGTACTATGTCAAGAGCCCGGAGGAGATGGCCGCACTGTTTCCCTACGCGCCAGAAGCGCTGGAGAACACACAGAAGATCGCGGAGCGGTGCAATGTAACCATCGAGTTCGGACAGTATAAGCTGCCGAAGTATGACGTTCCGGACGGGAAGAGCGCCTGGGAGTACCTCAACGAACTGTGCCTTGCGGGAATTCAGGAGCGGTACCATCCCGTCACGCAGGAGGTCACGGAACGGCTGGAGAGCGAGCTGAATATCATCCGGTCCATGGGCTTTGTCGATTACTTCCTGATCGTGTGGGACTACGTCCACTACGCCAGGAGCCATGGCATCGCGGTCGGCCCGGGGAGAGGTTCCGCCGCCGGCAGTATCGTCTCATATGCACTGGGCATCACGCAGCTTGACCCGATCCGCTACAGTCTGCTGTTTGAGCGTTTCCTGAATCCGGAGCGTGTTTCCATGCCGGATATTGACATCGATTTTGCTTATGAGAGACGCCAGGAGGTCATCGACTATGTAATCCGCAAGTACGGGGCGGACGACGTCGCGCAGATCATTACGTTCGGAACGCTGCAGCCGCGCGGCGTCGTGCGCGACGTGGGAAGGGCGCTGGACCTGCCCTATTCGGTGTGTGACACGATCTCAAAACTGATCCCGATGCGCAACCCGATCGACGCGGGGAAGAAGATGACGATCGACACGGCGCTCCAGGTCAGCCAGGACCTGAAGAACATGGTGGACCAGGACCCGCAGATCAAAAAACTGATCGATATGGCGCGCAAGCTGGAGGGACTTCCGCGGCATGCCTCCACCCATGCTGCAGGCGTCGTGATCTGTCAGAGAAATGTGGATGATTTCGTTCCGCTCGCCCGCACCTCCGACGGAAACCTGGTGACGCAGTTTACCAAGGATACCGTCGAGCATCTGGGCCTTCTGAAAATGGACTTCCTGGGGCTGCGCACCCTGACGGTGATTGAGGACGCGGTGCGGATGGCATCGGAGCATGAGAAGGACCTTGTGCGCAGGACGGGACACGGGAGTGCAGTCTGGGAAAGAAGTCCGAAACTGGAAGACGGAACGCTGGATATCGCGAACATCCCCACAGACGACGCGGATGTGTTTGCCTACATCACGACCGGGAAATGCGAAGGAATCTTCCAGCTTGAGTCTGCCGGCATGAAGAGCTTCATGAAGGAACTCAAACCGAACTGTCTGGAGGACCTGATCGCGGGAATCGCGCTTTACCGTCCGGGCCCCATGAGCTTTATCCCCGCCTATATCAGGGGAAAGGAGCACCAGGGGACGATTCAGTACGACACGCCCCGGCTCGAGAATATCCTGAAGGCAACGTACGGCTGCATCGTATACCAGGAGCAGGTGATGCAGATCGTCCGGGATCTGGGCGGCTATTCATACGGACGAAGCGACCTGGTCCGGCGCGCCATGTCCAAAAAGAAGGCTTCCGTCATGGCCAAAGAGCGGCAGAACTTTGTATACGGCAATCCGCAGGAGCAGGTTCCCGGATGCGTCGCGCAGGGGATTGACGAGAAGACGGCCAACAAGATCTTTGACAATATGATGAGCTTTGCGGAATACGCATTCAACAAAGCGCATTCCACTTCCTACGCTGTCGTCACGTATCAGACCGCGTGGCTGAAATACTACTATCCGGTGGAGTTTATGGCGGCGCTCATGACCTCTGTGATCGATAACCCGGGCAAAGTCGCGGAGTATATCATGGTCAGCAGAGGCATGGGGATCGGGATCCTTCCGCCGGACATCAATGAGAGCGCGGAGGGGTTCTCTGTCACCTATCCGGAAGAGGACGGAGCGGAGGGCAGAGGAAAGATCCGCTATGCGCTCGGCGCGATCAAGGCAGTGGGACGCCCGGTCATTCATGCGATTGAGCGGGAGAGAGAAGCAAACGGAAGATTTACAGACCTGAATTCATTTGCCAGGAGAGTCTGCGCGGACGTCAATAAGCGGGCCGCGGAGAATCTCATCAAGGCGGGCGCGCTGGATTCCCTGGGCGGGAGCCGGCGGCAGATGATGCTGGTCTACGCGCAGGCGTTTGACTCTGCCGCAAGGGAGCGGAAATCCCAGCTGACAGGGCAGATGTCCCTGTTTGATTATTTCGGCAAGGACGGAGACGAAGCGTTCGATCCGGGCGTGCCGCTCCCGGATGTCCCGGAATATGATCAGGAGCAGCTTCTGGCGTTTGAGAAGGAGGTGCTCGGGATCTATGCGAGCGGGCACCCGCTTGAGAAGCAGGAAGCGCTGTGGAGAAAGAATATTACGGCGCTCTCCTCGGATTTTGCGATCAGCGATGAGAGCGGACAGGCGGACCAGCTTCCGGACCAGTCGCTGGCTGTGATCGGCGGACTGGTCGGGGAGATCACGGTCAAATATACGAAGAACAGCCAGACGATGGCGTTTGCGCAGATTGAGGATCTGGTCGGTTCGGTTGAAGTGCTGATCTTCCCGCGCGTGTATGAAAGGTACCGCTCCATGATCAGAACGGACGAGCGTCTGTTTGTCAGCGGGCGGGTCTCGCAGGAGGACAATAAGCCTTCGAAACTGATTGCCGACAGGATCTGGAGATTCTCGGAGGTTCCGCAGAATCTGTGGCTGAAGTTTCCGACCGTCGACGCGTATGCCGCCAGGGCGAAGGAGGTTCAGAGAATCCTGCTGGAAGGGCAGGCGGGCGCAGAGCCGGATGGGTGTACGCCGGCCGGCAGAATATCGGTCTATGTGGAGAATCCGAAAAGCATCAAGAATCTTTCATTTGACCGAAGGATGTATCTTCCGGAGGCAGTGGTCACGGCGCTTCGGGATGCGTTCGGAGAGGAGAATGTTTCGCTGACGCCGGGGGAACTGCAGGTGCCGGGCCTTCGGCAGGGGAGAGGCGCCTGATCACAGCGTGAGCGAAAACCTGTACCCGACGCCCCAGACCGTCACGAGGGCCCAGATGTCCGATTCGGGCAGCCTGCGGCGGATCCGTTTGACGTGGACATCGATTGTGCGCGTATCGCCGCTGTAGTCAGCCCCCCAGACATCGTGCAGGATCTGGTCGCGGGAGATCACCTGATTGGGCGAGGAAGCAAGATAATACAGGAGCTCGATCTCCCGGGGCGGCATCGGAATCAGCCGGTCATTGCACCGGACCGTATATTCGTTCAGGTTGATGCTCAGAGAGGGATAGTGAATCGCCCTGAGACCGGACTGCAGTGTTTTCATGGTAAAGATGTACCGGCGAAGGAGCGCATGGACCCTTGCCAGGAATTCACGCTTGTCAAAAGGCTTGACCAGATAATCGTCGGCGCCCATTTCCAGGCTGATCACCTTGGACATCACGTCGCCCTTATCGCTGATGACCAGCGTCGGGACGCGGTAGGTGTTCCAGTAAGACTGAAGCCTGTGGTAGGGATCGCTTCCCCGGATGATGGGGTCAAATACGATCAGGTCCGGGCGGAACAGTTCAATGGGATCGATGGACTCCGACAGATTGCTGACTGCGAGCGTCTCATAGTTTTCCTGGCTGAGCCAGCCGGTGATTTCCGGGGACAGATCAGGATCCACGTCCACAATCAGGATTCTCTGTTTCTCAGACAATGCAGGGCACGCTCCTTTCAGACCGGAATCGGTAATGAACCTGTGAGGCAGAATTGAGATGCAGTATCTGTGCAGTCTGTCAGACATAGATAGACAGGCAGCACTGTGCAAATGACATGAACAGTATAACATGAATTGTTTCATTTTTCAGAGATTTCCAAAAAACGGGAGAGGGGCATGAAGAGCAGCTGTGTGAATCTGGCGATCCTGGCGTCTGTGGATGCGGGGAAAACAACACTTTCCGAGAGTCTTCTGTTTCGGACGGGCGCCATCAGGAAGGCGGGCCGCGTGGATCACCAGGATGCGTTTCTGGATCATTATGAACTGGAGAGGAAAAGGGGGATTACCATCTTTTCCAAGATGGCGCGCATGCAGATTCATGATACCGAAGTGACGCTGCTTGACACGCCGGGGCATGTGGATTTTACGGCGGAGACGGAGCGGACGCTTGCCGCGGCAGACATGGCGCTGCTTCTGGTCAGCGCGGCGGACGGCGTGACGGGTCATACGCTGGAGCTGTGGCGTCTTCTGGAAAATGACCATCTTCCGACACTGATTTTCATCAACAAGATGGACCAGGACGGGGCTAATGTGCATCGCCTGATGGCGGATCTGCAGACCCATCTGGATGAGCACTGTATCCTCTGGGACGGCTGGAAAGAACAGGATGGCGAACTGCTCGAGCAGGCCGCCATGTGCAGCGAAGAGTCGCTGGAGTATTATCTGGAGCATGAGACGCTTCCGGAAGAGATGCTGCGGCGTCTGTTCGAAAGGCGTATGCTGTTCCCGGTTTTCACCGGTTCTGCGCTGAAGATGCAGGGGATTGATCCGCTGCTGGAAGGGATCGAACAGTTCGCAGTCAGGGCCAACTGCCCGGATGCGTTTGGCGCTTTCTGCTACAAGATTACGAGAGACGAGAAGGGAAACCGTCTGACATGGCTGAAGATCACAGGCGGAAGCCTGCGGGTGAGAGAGCTTCTGGCAGGGAACCGGATCCCTGTCTCGGACCAGGATCCGGAGATGGCGGATTCGGACGAGATGGAGGGGGCCGGGGATGATCCGGAGAGAGAAAAGACGCAGGGGGCCGGAGAGAAGGTCACCCAGATCCGGCTCTACTCGGGAATGAAATATACGGCAGCAGATGAGATCTGCGCGGGCCAGATCGCGGCTGTCACCGGACTGAACGAATCCTTCTGCATGCAGACCTACGGCGGCTGCCCGGATATGGGCCGCATCCGGACAGAATCGGTTCTGTCCTATGACCTGATCTGGCCCGATACGGTTGACCGTCTGCAGATGTACGGGAAGCTGCGGGAGCTTTCGGAGGAGCTTCCGGAGATTGAGCCGCGGCTGGATGAGAGGAGCGATGCGATCCATATCCGCGTGATGGGAGAGGTGCAGACGGAGATCCTGCAGTCCATTCTGGAAAGCCGCTACGGCGTGCAGGTTTCATTCGGAGAGGGAAGCATCGTCTACAAGGAAACCATTGTGGACAGTGCGGAAGGCGTGGGGCATTTTGAACCGCTCAGGCATTACGCGGAGGTCCATCTGCTGCTTCAGAGTGGTGAGCGTGGATCTGGAATTGTATATGAGAGCAGTTGTTCCACGGATATCCTGCAGCGTCACTGGCAGAGACTGATCCTGAGTATGCTCAGGGCGCACCGCCAGGCGGGCGTTCTGACAGGCAGCGAGCTGACGGATGTGAAGGTTACTCTGATCTCCGGGCGCGCGCACGTCAAACATACCGTCGGAGGGGATTTCCGCCAGGCAGGCAGGCGGGCGCTGCGGCAGGGACTGATGAAGTGCGAGAGCATGCTGCTGGAGCCGTATTATGATTTTGTCCTGGATATTCCATCGTCCCAGATCGGACGGGCCATCCTGGATATCGGCAATCTGTCCGGGCACGCGGACGCACCTGAGATCGAGGGGGAATATGCACGCATCACCGGATATGCGCCTGTTGCGACCATGCGCAACTATCAGGCAGACGTCAGGGCCTATACAGGCGGCCGCGGCGCGCTGACGCTGAAAATGCGCGGGTATGAGCCGTGCCACAATCCGGAGGAGGTCATCGCGCGGTATGCATATGAACCGGACCGGGATCTGCGCAATCCGACCTGGTCTGTCTTCTGCGCGCACGGAACCGGATACGAAGTCCCCTGGGACGAGGTGGATCAGGCTGCGCACATTCCGCTCCTCTCGGCGGAGCGCTCCGACGGAGGGATGCTCTGGAATTACGGCAGTGAGGATGCGTCCGGACAATACGGCCCGGGGACCGGCGCTCCGGCACCAAATGAAAGCGGGGATGCGCAGGACTGGCAGAAGGGATATGAGAACTACAGGGCACATGAGGCTTCCTCCGAGGAACTGCAGGAGATCTTCGAGCGGACATACGGAAAGATCGAGAGAAAAGACCTGGGCGGATATCAGGAGAAGTTCTACGGAGGCGGCAGGCATGGCCCGACGGGGATGCATAAACCGCGCAAAAAACAGCAGAAGGAACCGATCCTGCTGGTAGACGGATACAACATTATCTTCGCGTCGCCCATCCTCAAAGAACTTGCACAGACAGACCTGAACGCTGCCAGGACCAAGCTCGCAGAGATCCTGAGCAATTACCAGGGATTTCGGAAGGTCAGCGTGCTCCTGGTCTTTGACGCCTACAAGGTGGCCGGCGGCACCGAGCGGGTCGAGCAATACCACGATATCTATATCGTATACACCAGAGAGGCGGAAACTGCGGACCGCTATATAGAGAAGGCAGTGCACAGGATGGGCTCGGAATTCGACATCACCGTTGCAACGAGCGACCAGGCGGAGCAGATCATCATCTATGGCGCGGGAGCAAGACGCTGCTCGGCTGCGGATCTCTTTGAGGAGATCGGGCGCGCCGAGAGGGAACTGCGCACAGAGTACCTGCAGGATGCCGCAGTTGGAAGAAACAGGCCGTTCGAAGAACTGCTCAGGGACGCGTCTGTTTCAGACCGGAAAAAAGACGGCGCGGATGCGTGAAGCATTCGCCAATGCGCGGGAGGCGGAAGGCAGTCCTGACTCCACAAAACGTTTCTGCCGTGGTAAGATGGACAAGAGGACCACAGTGCGCCGGGACAGGCATCAGGGCCGGTGCTGAGAACCGCCGGGGCAAAAGAGCCCCGGTTAGGAAGGACACAGACATGAAGTACATCTCTTCGCTCAGAGAGGGAGACCAGGTAGGAGGCGTTTATCTTTGCAGACAGAGGCAGTCTGCGACATCAAAGGCGGGAAAGGAATATGAGAATGTAATCCTGCAGGACAAGACCGGTTCGCTTGACTGCAAGATCTGGGACCCGAATTCGACGGGGATCGAAGAATTTGCCCCGCTTGACTACATCTATGTCGTCGGCGAAGTGATCAGTTACCAGAACAACCTGCAGCTGAACATCAAGCGGGTCAGGACCGCGCGCTCAGGTGAATATGTACCGGAGGATTACCTTCCGGTCAGTGAGCAGGATACAGGGTCGATGTACCGCGAACTGACACAGATCCTGGATACGGTCCAGAACCAGTGGCTCAGGCAGCTGATCGACAAGTATTTTAAGGATCCGGCATTCGAGGATGCATTCTGCAGTCACTCTGCAGCCAAGACGATTCATCACAGCTTCGTGGGCGGCCTGTGCGAACACACGCTCTCAGTGGTCAGGCTGTGCGACTATTACTGCCGGCAGTTCCCGTATCTGAACCGGGATCTGCTTCTGACCGCGGCGGCTTTCCACGATGTGGGAAAGCTCAAGGAGATCTCCAATTTCCCGGCCAATGATTATACAGATGACGGACAGCTCCTGGGGCATATCGTGATGGGCAGCGAACTGATCGGATCTGCATGCAGAAGGATTCCCGGATTCCCGCACCGTCTGTGCAGTGAACTGCAGCATTGTATTCTGGCGCATCACGGAGAATATGAGTACGGAAGTCCGAAGAAGCCTGCGCTTGCAGAGGCGCTGGCGCTGCATCTTGCAGACAACACAGACGCGAAGCTGGAGACCATGAAGGAGATCCTGGGGTCCGCCAGAGGGCAGGGCAGCGATGAATGGCTGGGCTTCAACCGTCTCATGGATTCGAATATCCGAAAGACCAGCGAGTGGTAAGAACAGGAGAGGTAGTACGATTGAATAAAAATGAGATCGTCGAGGTCACAATCGAAGATATGTCCGATGAAGGACTTGGAATAGGCCATGCCGGAGGCATGGCCCTGTTTGTGAAGGACGCTGTGCCGGGGGATACGGTCCTGGCAAGGGTTGTGAAGGTGAAGAAACGGTATGCGTACGCAAGAGTGCAGGAAGTGCTCAGTGCAAGCTGCGACAGGACGGATCCCCTGTGCCCGGTCGCCCGCTCCTGCGGAGGCTGCCAGATCCAGGAGATGCGTTACGAGGCCCAGCTGGCCCTCAAGGAGCGGAAGGTGCGAAACAACCTGATGCGCATCGGCGGATTTCATATCGATGAAGATCGACATATAATCGGGGAGGCTGAAGAGCATACAGACGGCGGAGAGGGGTATTTCTTTCCGATAATCGGGATGGAGACTCCATGGAGATACCGCAATAAGTCTCAGTTTCCGGTCGCAGCGTCCGCAGACGGCCGCCTGACAGCCGGATTCTATGCCGGGCGTACGCATTCGATTATTGACCACCATCAGTGTATGATCGGGATCGAAGAGAACCGCATCGTCCTGGAGACGGTACTGTCCTGGATGGATACGTATCATGTCCCCGCATACCGGGAAGACACCGGAAAGGGGATGATCCGGCATGTCATGACCCGGGCCGGATACGCGACGGGGCAGCTGATGGTTGTCATCGTGGCAGCAGGAAACCGGCTTCCGGAAGAGGCGGCGCTCGTGAAAGCATTGCAGGATGCACTGGACAGATCCGGACAGGAGCGCTTTCATCTGACATCCGTCGTACTGAACATCAACTGTGAGAGAACGAATGTCATACTCGGATCCGGAACACGGGTCCTGTATGGATATGATTATATCGAAGACCGGATTGGAGACCTGACATATCGAATCTCGTCGAAGTCTTTCTATCAGGTAAATCCTGTACAGACGCAGAAACTGTATGAGACGGCGCTAGCCTATGCAGATCTGACCGGGAAAGAGAACGTCTGGGATCTGTACTGCGGAACCGGAACGATCTCACTCTTCCTTGCGCAGAAGGCCGGCAAAGTAACAGGCGTCGAAGTGATCCCGGAAGCCATCCGGAACGCGAAGAAAAACGCTGAGATTAATCATATCGACAATTGTGAATTTATTGAAGGACGTGCAGAAGACATCGTCGGGAACATGGAGAAGGCGGATGTCATCGTGGTCGATCCGCCGCGCAAAGGACTGGATGGAAGCGTGGTCGACGCAATCCTGCGCTCCGCCCCGGACAGGATCGTCTATGTCAGCTGCGACAGCGCCACGCTGGCAAGAGATGTGAAACTGCTTGCGCAGGGCGGCTACTGCCTGCGGAAGGTACAGCCTGTGGACATGTTTCCGCATACGGTGCATGTCGAGACCGTCTGTTTACTAACACATTCTTGAGTTTAGGGGCCTGTAAAAGCCTGAAAATACTGGGGGTTTCCGTCACCGGAAGCAAGTTCTGCTCCATGTGATGGAAACCCTCTTTTTGTGTCTGCGGGAACTGATCAGAAAGCAGGGTTGTGGCTATGGGTTTACTATTTTTGAGAACGAGTCAATGAAATTACTATTTTGGGCAAAACGAGTCAATGAGTTTACTATTTGGGGTAGGTCGTGGAGATCGATCTTCTGCGGGAGTGCTACCGGCAGGCAGTCGAGTATATGGACTGGTTCAAACCGGCCTGGGAGCAGCTCACCGACGATGAGCGGTATCATATCAAATCTCCCCAACTGTTTTTCTGATAAAAAGCCTGGTACTTGTACTTGTACAAATTGCTTTCTTGCTCGTGGAAAGAGTTTTTTAGTTCC
>CAJOKX010000070.1 GCA_905235415.1 uncultured Lachnospiraceae bacterium | reverse complement strand
ACGACATTGGACAAAAGTGGACGCCGATGGGCACGCCGGCCACATAGGGAATTCCAAACCTTTCTTCCAGATACCGGGCGCTCATCATGCCGGCGGAAGAAACCACCAGATTCACATCCGCCTCCGGCGCCTTTTTCAGGCATTCCAGGCCATCGCCGATCCCCCACACGGACACGGTGTCGAATCCGTACCCTGAAAGAAGCTCCCGGAGGGTCTGCACCTGGGAGCGCACCGTGAAATCAAGCGGCGTCATGCCCAGTACGTTGACAAGGAGACGTCCCGGTCCCGAAGTCCCGCAGGCATCCTCCCTCTGCCCAGATCCGCTCTCCCGGTCCGGCGCGTCCTTCTGCACAGGCCCGCTCTCCCGGCTCCGCGCATCCGTCTGCACAGGTCCGCTTTCCCGGTCCGGCGCGTCCTTCTTCCCGTCTCCTGCATCCCGCGCGGCGTCTTCTTCGTCAAACAGCATCCGCGCAAGCTCCAGGAACGCATGCCCTGCGCCGTACGTATAATCATGCATCGCGTTGGTTTCCACATGGAACGCCGGTATGCCCGTCTCCTGCCGCACGGCATTGCACACGGACCTGAAGTCCGTCCCGATCAGCCACGGCACCGGGGAGTTTGCGATCGCAATGAACGCCGGATGAAACGCCCGTGCCGCCTCGGCGATGTCATCGATCAGCTTCCGGTCATTTCCGGTGATCGCGTCAATGTCTTTCAGTCCGGAGAGAAAGATCAGGCTCTCCATCTCCATCCAGCGGATCTCATCATGCGTATTATAGGTGGAATTGCAGCCGGAGGGATCATGCATGACAACCATTCCGCCCAGCTCATACAGTGCAGAGCACACCCCCGACACGTCTCCGGTATAGACCGGAAGCGACCAGTAAGTCTGCCTCTTCCAGGTTTCACCGCTCATACGCTGCATCCTCCCGGCACATCGCACAGGCTCGGCCAGCCCATCCCCTTGCGCGGGACGATGTCCCGCATCGGTTTTTCTGCCTCCAGCGCCTCTTCCATCAGGCGGCACAGGGCGCGGATGCCTTCATATCCCCACAGGCCGCCGCTCTCGATCATGTTGACAAAATACCCGGTCTCCTCAAACCACGCCGCCTTCTGCCCCAGCGCAAGGATGCAGTCTCCTTCTGCCTCTCTCCGGATCGACTGCGGGCGCATCGTGGCTGTCATCTCCAGCGAGGGGGCGTTCTCCCGGAGCCATTCTAGCATATCCTGCTCCTCATCGAGCACTGCGTCCAGGTAGATTCTCTGAACGCGGATGCCGTGCGTCAGAAGCAGCTTCGCGATGCCGAGCGGCCTCTGATGACAGGTGTAGTCGATCGAGACGCCCCCGTTCCCCAGTCTTTCCTTCAGGTGGAGGAGCGCCTCCTCGCACAGGGCCTCCTGCTGCATAAACCACGCCTCCGGAACCGCATGCACCTCCGGAAGGAAGACGCGCAGCGCATCCTCCAGCGCCCGGTATTCTGCGCGGATCTGCCCATAGTCCACCGCCGGGGGAAGATACAGATATCCGCTCTCCATCCGCTCGCTGAGCCTCGATACGCCGTCCTGCGCGTTCATGTAGGTGCAGATGTTCAGCCGGGCGCCTGCAAGCGACTGATATTCCTGATACGTCCTGCAGTCCTGCAGCTGCATCACCGACAGGCCCTGCGATTTCAGCGTGCGGATCAGTTCACTCTCCGGTGCGTACGGAACGTCGCATCCGAGCACATTGACCTGCCCGGGCGTCTTTGGCCCCGGAAGGAGCGGTTCAAAGATGGACCGGCGCAGCTTCATGTCCGGCGTAGGGCCGGTCTTCTGGCGCACGCAGTCCATATAGCAGCGCACGAAGCAGATATCCGGATAGCGCTCCTGCAGCTTCCGGAGGATATACGCCTCATCGCTCGAAACGAAGATGTGCAGGCAGACCAGGAACAGGAAGATCACCGGCGGATGCGGGTTCAGATGGTCGATGACATCCGACGCCCCCTCGATCGTGATCGTCTCCAGGTTGTCCGTCATCACATCCTTCTCGCTGAGCATGACACAGGAGAACCTCTCCTGGCATCCCATCTCGGCGGCGGTCATGACAACGCCGCGCATGCAGTTGTCAGAGCACACATAGATGCTGTGCGCTTCCGGCACCAGCATGCTGATATGAACGATATTCCACGCGCCGTGGACCGGCGCATTGTATTCCAGCTTCTGCGGGAACGGCAGCGGGAACTGCGCATTGCCGGCTCTGATTCTTTCCATAGATCTTCTCTTCTTCCTCCGCCGCACCCGGCAGACAGCGCAGGGTTACTGCGCCGGTGAGATGACGTCCGAATACACCACCTTGCTCGTTACGCCGTCCAGTTTCCCGATCCTGCCCGAGAGCGCGGAAATGAAATCCTGCGGGGCGTCGAGCGCCACACTGATGATGCTGACGGAGCGCTTTGCATAGGGAAGCCCCATGCGCCCGATGATGTACGGCGCGGCGTCATGCAGGTATTCGTTGATCTTTGCGGTGCTGTCCATATTTGAAACAATGATTGAAACAATCGCGACTCTGGTTTCCATAGGGTCCTCCTTTCATGGATCCGGTTTCATTTGCCTCCGCATCTGCCCTTCTCAGCAGATTCTCGGAAGCAGCTCGTTGCCCGGCTGGGGAAGATAGGTCTGTGTTCCGATCTGCGTGCGCAGCACGACCCTTCCCTTTTCCTGGTCTGTAATGGTTCCGATCTGCGCCGCGCCTTCTGTGTGCGGCTGCCGGCGGAGAATCTCAAGCACCTGCTCCTTCTTTTCATCCGGAACGATCATCACCAGCGTGCCTTCGCACGCCAGATACATCGGATCCAGTCCCAGCATGCCGGTGACGCCGCTCACCGCAGCCTCGACGGGCACAGACTCCGCATCCACCAGGACGCCGACGCCGCTCTCGGCGGCAATCTCATGCAGAACCGTTCCCACGCCGCCCCGGGTCGCATCCCGGATGACATGCACCTCCGGAACCTGCTCCAGGACCGCCGAAACCGCCGGCCACAGCACGGCGCAGTCGCTCCTGACATCCGCTTCGATCCCGTACTCATCCCGCTCCAGAAGGATGCAGCAGCCGTGCCTTCCGATATCGCCCGTCACCAGGATGGCGTCCCCGTTTTCAGCGTGCGCGCCGGACGTGTTCACGCCGTCCGCAATCTGGCCGACGCCGGTCGTCGTAATAAAGAGGCCGTCCACCTGACCCTTCCCCGCAACCTTGGTGTCGCCCGCCACGATCTTCACGCCGGCCTCCGCGGCCGCCTTCTCCATGGAGGAGACGATCTCCTCCAGCCTGTCCATCGGGAAGCCTTCCTCAATGACAAAGCTGCAGGTCATGTACAGCGGGCGCGCGCCCATGCACGCAAGGTCATTGACCGTTCCGCAGATCGACAGTTTCCCGATATTGCCGCCGTTGAAAAACTGCGGAGACACGATAAACCCGTCGGTCGTCATCGCCATCCTTCCCTCCGGCACGGGCAGAACCGCCGCGTCGTCGGCTGTGAAATACGGATTGCTGAAATGCTTCTGAAATACTTCTCTGATCAGCTCTGCTGTCTGCCGGCCGCCCGCCCCGTGGGCGAGGGTCACGGTTTTTCCTGCAAGACTCATGTTCGATCCAACCTCATTTCTCTGATTATGCTTTTTCCCCTCTGCTGCGCCCGTACAGGTACCAGGCCGAGCACGCGCCCTCCGACGACACCATGCAGGCGCCGACCGGATGCTCCGGCGTGCAGGCCTTTCCGTAGACCGGACACTGCTCGGGCGTGCATCTGCCCTGGAGCACTTCACCGCACCTGCAGGCCTTATTTTCCCTGCCGTCGATCTTCGGAATGCTATATTTGATCCGGGCGTCATAGTCCGCCAGCTCCTTGCGAAGCTGCATGCCGGATCCCGGAAGATCGCCGATCCCTCTCCATCTGGAATCGCAGCTCTCCATCGTCCGAGCAACCAGCGCCACAGCCTCCGGGCTTCCCTCATCCTTCACGACTCTCGGGTAGCAGTTGACGAAGAAGGGTTCCCCCTCCTGGTGCTTTTTGACGATCACGGCCAGCGCAGTCAGGATCTCCGCGCCTGTAAAGCCGCACACAACGCCGCTCATGCCTTCCGCCAGCATGTCCGTGCAGTCCTTCGTTCCGACCACGGCGCACACATGGCCCGGATACAGGTAGGCGTCGGTCGTGTGCATCATCGCCCGGTAGGCGGCGGGCATGGTCTTATTCGCGGTCAGGAGGGAGAAGTTCTCAAGCCCCTCCTCCTTTGCCGACCACACGGCGATGCAGGATGAGGGCGTCGTCGTCTCGAATCCGACCGACAGGAACACGACCTGCTCCTGCGGATGCTCTCTCGCGTAGGCCTGCGCGTCTGCGGGGGAATACACCACTTTGATGCGCGCGCCCTCGCCTCTTGCCGTCTGCAGGCTTTTCGAAGACCCGGGCACTCTCACCAGGTCCCCGAAGGTGCAGATCGTGCAGTCCTTTTCCAGCGCCAGATACACGGCCTCATCAATAAAGGAGACCGGCGTCACGCAGACCGGGCAGCCGGGGCCTGAGATCAGGTGGATGTTTTCCGGAAGAATGTTCCGGATGCCCTGGCGGAAGATCTCATGCGTATGCGTTCCGCAGACCTCCATGATCCGGATCTCTTCCCCGTCATACCCCTCTATGACAGACCTTGCCCTGTCGATTGCGCTCATAACAGAAATTCCTCCATCAGGCTGTCCGCTTCCTCTTCATCGCTTCCGGAGATCTTTGCGATGGCAGCTCCGGCGTGCACCATCACATAATCGCCCGGCTCCAGATCCGACAAAAGCGCGGACGATACCTCCCTCCGGGCGCCGGAAGCGTCGACCAGGGCCGTCCCCTTGCTTACCTTTACAACCTTTGCAGATAATCCGACACACATGATGCTTCTCCTCCTTTATTCATGCCTCATGTCCGGCAGGTTCCGTATGTATTCCGCCAGACTGCGCCATCGCCGCCACTGCCTGTCCCAGGCAGATCCCCCCGTCATTGGGCGGGACCAGGCGGTGCGTCAGGACGCGCAGTCCCTTCTCCTGCACTGTCTGCTTTGTCATTTCCAGCAGCAGTGTATTCTGGAAGACGCCTCCGCTCAGAGCACAGGTCCCGACCCCGCTCTGCGCGCATCCCTGCGTGAGGGCTGCCGCGATACTGTCCGCGAGAATCCTGTGAAACAGGTACGCCAGGCAGCGCGGATCGGCGCCTTTTGCCCGCTCCCGCACGATCCTCTCAAACAGAAGATCCGTGCGGAGGATCATTTTTCCTTCTTCATCGAAGGTGAACGCGGGGATATCCTCCCACGCTTCCATATCCGGCACCTTCTGCCCGCTCTTTTTCCACGCCTCGGCCGCAAACTGCAGGCTGCAGGAGGCCTCCCCCTCAAAGGTGGAGCTGCTGCAGATCCCGAGCGCCGCGCTGACTGCGTCAAACAGTCTACCCGCGCTGGTGGAAACGGTGGTGTTGACGTTTCTGTCTGCCATCGCGCAGATGACCTTTGCCTGCTGCGCGCTGCACAGAGACAGCGTCTGCGCCATATCATCCAGTCCGAGTGAATGAAGCATCGACACCGCGATGCGCCATCCCTCCTTCGAGGCGATGTCGCCGCCCACGTGCAGGAACGGCTGTATGCTGCCAAGCCTCGTGAATCCTCTGTAGTCTGCAAGGAGGATCTCTCCGCCCCAGATCGTACCGTCCGTTCCGTATCCCGTTCCGTCAAATGAAGCGCCGACAACGCTTTTGTCATAGTCATTTTCCGCCATGCACGATACGATATGCGCATAGTGGTGCTGCACCGGGATGACCTTGATGGGGGCAGTCCCCGGACGGGCGCTGTCATATTCCGCGGCCAGTTCCTGCGCAAGCTGCGTGGACTGGTAGCCCGGATGCAGGTCGCACGCAATCACTGCAGGCGAAACCTCCAGCAGCGATTCCATCCGCCCGATCGTCTCCCTGAGCGCCCTGACTGAGCGCACGTCGGCAAGGTCTCCGATATAGGAGGACGGGTAAAACAGCGATCCCTTCCCGATGCAGAAGGTGTTTTTCAGTTCGCCGCCCACGGCAAGGACGCAGCTGGCGGCTTCTCCCGGCTCCCTGCCCAGCATCACCGGCAGCGGCGCGTACCCGCGCGAGCGCCGGATCATATACGGGCCGTCCGGCGTGGTATCCATCACCGAATCGTCGCACCGGATCCGGATCTTCCGGTTGTGCGACAGGATGCAGTCGCAGAACCCTGACAGTTCCCGCACGGCCTCCTCATCATCCCTGCAGATCGGGGCGCCCGACACATTTCCGCTGGTCATCACCAGCATGTCCGAAACGCAGGCGTCATCCGTGTAGTCAAACAGGAGCATCTGGACCGGCGCGTAGGGGAGCATCACGCCCACCTTCGGGTTGCCCGGGGCGACGGCCTCGCACAGGCGTCCTTCCTTCCTGCGCTCCAGAAGCAGGATCGGTTTCTGGTGGCCGGTCATGATCCTGCGCTCTTCCTCATGGAAGATGCATTCGCGCTCCGCCGTCTCAACGTCCCGCATCATGACTGCAAATGGTTTCGCCGGACGTCTCTTCAGCTCGCGGAGCCTTGAAACCGCTCTCTCATCCGACGCGTCGCAGCACAGATGGAATCCGCCGATCCCCTTGACCGCAGCGATTCCGCCCCCGGCAAGGACCCTGCGCACATAGCGGATCGCCTCCGGTCCTCTTTCATCCCTTCCGACGATGTAGACCTCGGGGCCGCATTCATTGCAGCAGACAGGCTGCGCGTCATACCGTCTGGACGCGGGGTCATAGTATTCCCGCCCGCACTCCGGGCACATCGGAAATTCCTTCATGGAGGTGCGCTTTCTGTCGTACGGAAGCGCGTCCAGGATCGTCAGCCTCGGCCCGCAGGAGGTGCAGTTGATAAACGGATGCAGATATCTGCGGTCTGACGGGTCGAAGAGCTCCCGCCTGCAGTCCTCGCAGATCGCGATGTCCGGGGAGACGAAGATCTCTCCCTTCTCCCGGATGCTCTCCACGATCTCAAATGTCTCAAGCAAAGGCTCCGCATTCGGAGCGCTCTTCACATCCGTCTTCAGGATGGCGGAGCGCTTCGGGGGCCGCTCATCGAGGGCCTTCAGGAAAGCGTCGATCTGCCCGCTCTCCCCCTGTGCCAGAATCTCCACGTAAGAGCCGCGGTTGCTGACGGATCCGCAGATCCCCGCCTCGTCCGCCAGGCGGCTGACCGTCGGGCGGAATCCGACGCCCTGCACGATCCCGTAGACCCGTATCTGTTTTGTGATGATCTGTCTCATAGTTTTCCTGTCCCCGGCGCCTGTCCGGACACTGCGAAATGAACTGCGTCCACCCATGCCCCCCTGTAGAACGGCACCAGGTCTCTGAGCACGGGGTCTGCGAGAATCACGCTGTACCCGCCCTCCTCAACCAGGCGGATAAAGTCTTCCTCTTCCCTGAGCGAAAGGTCTCCTTCCTGCGCAAGCTCCGGGCGCATCATAAACCAGGTTGCGGCCGTTATCTCCGGCATGCCGGCACTGCCCTGTCCCTCCTGCGCCTTTTCAAGGATCGCTGAGCGGATGGCGTTCGCCCTAACCTGCTGGTGCACGATCAGGATCTTCTCCGGAACCTCCCCGCTCCTCGTGCAGATTCCCTCCGGAACCTCCTGCGCCGGATATCCGGTCTCATACGGGATGCCGAAGGTCTGCTCCAGGTATTCTGCTGCAGCCACCCCGGCAGGGGATACGACCAGATTCTTTGAGACCCCTCCGGCTCTTCTGACCGCGTCCAGTCCGCCCTCTGCTCCATACAGGAGCACTTCCCCATACCCGCTCTTTCGCAGGGACGTCTTCAGTTTTTCCGCATCCTCCGGCAGACAGAAATCCATCGGGGTAAACCCGAGCACGCCGACCGAAGGGCGCTTCTCTTCCGGACCGGGCGCGCCGTTCTGCCCGGATACACTGTTCTGTCCGGATGCACTGTCCGGATCGGGCGCCTTGTCCGGGCCGGAGGCGTACGTCTTCATCAGCATCAGGAGCGCCGCCTCGATCCCCTTGTCATAGAGATCCATCCCGTTTGTCGCAACCGGAAGGACGCTCAGGTCTGTCTTCTTCATGGCCATCCGCCCAAGCGCCCGGTAGTCGGTTCCGATCACCGCCGGCACCGGCGTTCCCACAAGCGCGATGAATTCCGGATGAAGCAGGCCGGACGCCTCCTGCAGTTTCTCAACCAACAGGTCGTCCCTTCCGAGGATCGCGTCCATGTCGCGCAGGCCCGCGCTGAATACCGCGCCGCGCTCCTGCCGGCTGAGCCATCTGGGCTCGTCGAACCCGCAGACGTTGCCGGTGCACCCGCCCGCGTCCACGATCACTGTCATCCCGCCGAGCGCATACAGAACCGACACCGCCCCGGACTGGTCCGGCGCAAACGGGGTGAGCACTTTGCGAAGTCCGTGAATGGCAGGCTCCCTGGCCCCACTGAAAACGCAGGCTCTGTCCGGATTTCCTTCCGGAGTCCCGGCCTGATCTGCAGCGCCCTCTTTGGGAGTGCCGCCGTCCGCGAGAGCGGAAATCGGCGCGCTCTTTTCCGGATGCCTTTCTGAAAGCGCATCCTCCATCGCCGCATACAGGCCCCGCACCGCTGCGTATCCGAACGGCTGGATATCTTCATTCCACGAAACGCATGCGCATGATTTGTGATAGTACGCAGCGTCCTTTCCGATCGCCAGATCCACCGCGTCCGCATCCTCTTCGTAATACAGCATGGACGGATCCTGGTTGCAGTAAAACCGTGTCCCGGGAGAGATCTGCGCCAGGCGTGTGATGTAGGGCATACTCTCGGCAGTGACCGTTCCGTATACCTCCCGCACGTCCGCGCCGCGGCCCGCAAGCGCCAGCGCCAGCTCGAACGGATCCGCGTTCAGCGTCTCCCCGATGACGACCCGAAGGCCCGCGTGCCGTTCATGGAAGCGCGCCGCTGCCTGCTCTGTTTCCTGCCAGTCCCTCTCCTCCTGTTCAAAGAGCGTCCTGCTTCTTTCATCCTTCTCTTTCTCCAGGCCCAGCACTTTGAAAAATGCATGGTACTGGCGTCTTATCCTGCGCGGATCGTAGAACCGCTTCAGTTCCAGATACGGCATTCCGAGCCGCTTCGACAGATCGTCCGCGGCCGCCCTGCACTCCGGGTTCAGCACCAGGTTGAACCGGGCCCGTGCCATCTCCTGGAACTGCCCGTACGTCTCACACCTGGAAAGCTCGCGCACCGTCTGCACGCCCGCTTTCTTCAGATAGGTATACAATTCCGTTTCATCCGAAAGCGGCGCGAAGAAACCCATCAGGTTCACCGCGCCCTTCTCCCGCTCCTTCTCTTCCAGCAGAGAGTAGAGCGACTGGCGCACATGCACCATGGGCGGTTTCCTGCCCTCCCGGGTCAGGGCGTACATATAGCACGGCCGGACCTGCACGCCGCTCTTTTCCTCCGCGGCCCTGGCGACTCTGTCCCAGTCCGTCCCGAGCAGCGCGTCTACACAGGTCGCGCAGATCATCACGACCGACGGCTTTTTCACAAGCGACTTCACGATCGATACGACCGCGTCCGGGATCATCTTCAGATGGCGTCCGGTTACCAGATCCGTCTCATTCATTTCCAGATAGAAGAACCGTCCGCGGTACTGCGGCATGCTGCTGATCTGCGATGTGTTGCGCCCGCAGCACGGCGGCGATACGATCAGCATGACCGAATCCGGGAGCGCCAGTCCGGCCCTCTTGACGCCGAACCCCTCCGCGCCCGGAGAGTTGTAGGCCAGCGTCGCCGGAGAGCTGTATACCAGATGCGAGGTCACGGAATACAGGGCGGGAATCTTCTCCTCCCCCAGATCGCTCAGCTGCTGTGCAGTATAGTATTGTGCCTTCCTGTTTTCCATGGAGTCTCTCTTTCCCCGGTCAGTCCTTCTCCCCGTCCAGCAGCCTCTGTGCCAGATCCAGGAAGATCCTGCTCACTTCAAGATCCGGATCGCCTTCGATCACGGTTTTTCCTTCCTCTTCGAAACGGATGATGTCATCGCTGCGCGGAATCTCCCCGATGACTGCCAGATCATGGTCCGCCGCGAAGGCGGCCACCTTCTGTGTCTCATTTTCCACGTTGCGGTGATTCAGGATCAGCCCCAGAACCTTCGCGTAGCTTCGGTCCTCAAAATTCTTCACGGCCGTCTGGATGTTGTTGGCCGCGTACAGGGCCATCTTCTCTCCGCTTGTGACGATCAGGACCTGCCTGGCATATCCCTCCCTGATCGGGGCCGCGAACCCTCCGCACACAACGTCCCCCAGGACGTCGTACAGAACCACGTCCGGCTTCCAGGTCTCGAACAGTTCGAGTTCTTCCAGCAGCTGGAAGGTTGCGATGATCCCGCGTCCGGCACATCCCAGTCCCGGCGTCGGGCCGCCGGTCTCTATGCACAGCACGCCCCCGAATCCCTCCTTCGAGATCTGCCGGTAGTCTGTCGGATAGTCGTCATGGCTTCTGAGATAGTCCATGACCGGTTCCACGGCCTGCCCGCCCAGAAGATTGATGGTGGAATCCGCCTTCGGGTCGCATCCGATCTGGATCACGCGTTTCCCGAGCGTTGCAAACGCGGCGGCGAGATTCGCCGTCATCGTGGATTTTCCGATTCCCCCTTTGCCGTACAAAGCCAGTTTGAGCATATGATGTCTCCCGTCAAAAAAAGGCTCCCTGCGCTCTGCGCGCAGGGAACCCGATGTATCACCTTCCGCTATTCCGGTTCGGAAACCTCCTCACCGTCAGAGCACATGATTATAGTACTATATCCTTTGTCAGTTAGGCAATCACAACTTCCCCATCCGACGAAGCTGTGCGTACCTCTTCCATCCGCCGCCGAAGAGGCGCGTGCCTCATTTGCCCTAGATCCCGGTGACAAAGATCTCGATCCCGATCGCAATCAGGATCACGCCGCCCAGGATGGACGCCTTGCCTGTCAGCCTGGTGCCGACCTTCTTTCCGATCTCAAGTCCTGCCATACAGATCCCGTATGTGACCGCGCCAATCAGAAGACATGCTGTCAGCGCCATGCCTGCCTGATAGGATGCAATGGTGAATCCCACCGACAGCGCGTCGATCGACGTGGCGACCGCCTGCAGGATCAGCTTCCCGAAGGAGAGTTCCTCTTTCTCCAATCTCTCTTCCTCCCGGGATCCCCGGATCCCCCCGATCAGCATATCCCCTCCGATGAAGAGCAGAAGGACCAGTGCAATCCACGGAATGAACCTTCTGAATGCTTCAAAAGCATCCGCAATACTGCGCACGCAGAACCATCCGATCAGAGGCATCATGAACTGGAACAGGGCGTACATGCCTGCGATCAGGTTCATTCTCCCCCGCTTCATGTCCGATTCATTCAGGCCGTTTGCGCAGGACACCGAGAACGCGTCCATCGCAAGTCCGGCGCCCAGCAGGATACTGCCGGCAAAAAACTTCAGATTCATAGCGGCTCTACAACCTCACGATACACCTTCCGGAAGAAGAAGATCGACAGAATCAGCGAAACCAGTTCCGCAATCACGAAGCTCCACCACACCATGTCCACATTTCCCGTCAGGCGTGCAAGCAGCCAGGCGGAGGGAACCAGCACGATCAGCTGGCGGCCCAGCGAAATGATCAGCGAATAGATGCTCTTGGCAAAAGCCTGGAAAACCGAGCTCATGATAATACTTGCCGCGGCGAACGGGAAATTCAGCGCCACGATCCGAAGCGCAACGATTCCCATTTCCCGCATATTGTCCGAAGCATTGAACAGCGCGAGCAGGCGGCCCGGGATCAGCTCAAAGACAGCCGTTCCGACCAGCATGATGCAGACTGCGAGGGTAATCGAGAAACGAAGTGCCTCGTCGATCCTTTTCTTCTGTCTGGCACCGTAGTTGTAGGCCAGCACCGGGATCAGTCCGTTGTTCAGTCCGAACACCGGCATAAAGAAGAAACTCTGCAGCTTGAAGTAGACGCCGAAGACAGCCGTCGCGGTCGTGGTGAATCCGCTCAGGATCCGGTTTATGAAATAACTCATAATCGATCCGATCGACATCATCAGGATCGACGGGACCCCCACATAATAGATCCGCTTCACCGTTTCCGCCGCCGGGTGCAGGATCCTGTTCAGGCTGAAATGAATCTCTTTGTTCTTTGTAAGATTCAGGGTCAGCCCGATCATGGCCGCGATGATCTGTCCGATCACGGTCGCGTACGCCGCGCCGGCCACGCCCATCTTCGGGAATCCGAAATGGCCGAAGATCAGGATCGGGTCAAAGATGATGTTAAAGATCGCGCCGGTCATCTGCGAGATCATGGAGCAGACCGTCATGCCCGTCGACTGCAGCAGGCGCTCGAACGTCATCTGGAAGAACAGTCCGAAGGACAGGCAGCAGACGATGCGCAGGTAGGTTGACCCGTAGAGGATAATCTGCGGATCCGACGTCTGTGTCCGGAGAAACGGCTCAGACGCAAACAGTCCGAGCAGAAGGAATACAATGTAAGAGAAAAAGATCAGAAGAAGCCCTGTGTTGGCGGCAGCGTCGGATCTGTCATACCGCTTCTCGCCGAGGGACTTCGAGAGCATGGCGTTGATGCCGACGCCCGTTCCGGCGCCGACCGCTATCATCAGATTCTGCAGTGGAAACGCCATCGTCACCGCCGTCAGTGCCTGCTCGTCAATCCTGGATACAAAGATGCTGTCTACGATGTTGTACATCGCCTGCACCAGCATCGAGATCATCATCGGAAGAGACATCGTCACAATCAGCCGCTTCACCGGTAATACGCCCATCTTGTTTTCTTTTGTCTGACTCACTGTGTCCCTCCTGTTTCCTTTGTGTTTTCAACCCGGCAGCGCGCGCGGCCGGTCCGGTTCCTCTATTCCATGCTGCACTATTCTGCCCCATTTCACTTTGAATTGCAACCGGAAATAATAAAAGGAGGCCTGCCGTAAATTGTATCAGTTCACAGGCCAGCCAACTCTGCTCAGACAATATGTAATGACCTCCGATTTGTAGATTCGTGGATTTACCTGTATTCTATGAATTGGCACACTCAA
>CAJOKX010000069.1 GCA_905235415.1 uncultured Lachnospiraceae bacterium | reverse complement strand
GCCTGCGCCAGCACCAGATCCTCCGGCGTTGTTATCTTCAGGTTCCGGTACGAGCCTTCCACCAGCTTGACCCGCACATCGCTCATGCGCTCTACGACCATTGCGTCATCCGTCACATCCCTGATCCCTTCCTCGATCAGAGTCCGGTATGCCTCATAGACCAGCTGCAGAGAGAAAACCTGCGGCGTCTGCATCTGCCAGACACGGCTGCGGTCCGGCGTCTGCTGTGCATATCCCTTCTCGTCTGCGATCTTGATGGTATCCTTCGCCGGCATGCCTGCCGCGCAGGCCCCGTCTTCTTTCGCACTGAAAAGAACTCTCTCCAGGACAGGCCGGTCAATCAGCGGCCTGGCGCCGTCGTGAATGAAAACGATGGACTCTTCCAGCGCACGGATGCACGCTTCTCTCCCGTCGCACCCGGCATTCACGGCGCTCCCGGCACTTCCGGAACTGACGGCGTTGCTATCGCTGCCATCGACGCCATCGCTCCCTGAACTGCCGCCGTTGCTATCGCTGCCATCGCTGCCTGCATCTGCGCTCAGTACGCGTGCACGGGCTGCCTGCAGGCCTTCCCAAACGGACAGGTATCTTTCCTCCGCACCCGGGATGACGGCCGTCACCTTTTTAAATCGATATTTATCGATAATCTCGGATCGGCAGTAATCGATATCCTCTCTGCCTGCCACCAGGACAACCTCATCCACCGGATCGAACTGCTCGAATGCTTTCAGCGCCCACGCAATCACGGGCATGCCACACAGATCCATATACTGTTTCGGAACGGCCGCATGCATCCTTGCGCCCTTTCCGGCTGACAGGACGATCGCGATATTCTTTGGTTCCGGCATCTTCCTCTCCTTTGTATCCGGCGCGGATCCGTCCGCTTCTCCACGCTCTCTGAGTTTCAGGTGCGGCGCGAAGCCGCCACTCCCTCAGCGCTCTCCGAATTTCAGGTTCGACGCGAAGCCGCCACTCTCTCAGCGCTCTCCGAGTTTCAGGTTCGGCACGGATCCGCCTCTCTCTCAGCGCTCTCCGAGTTTCAGGTTCGGCACTGCGTTCAGGCTCCAGTCTGAACGGATCCCTCTTTGGTAATCGTAGTACGCTGCCGAGCCGATCATGGCCGCGTTGTCGGTACATAAGATCGGGCTCGGACGGTAGAACTTCACGCCTCTTTCAGCGCACGCTTCTTCCATGGCTCTTCGCAGCGCTCCGTTGGAGGCAACGCCTCCCGCGATCGCAAATTCCCGGAACCCGAACTGGTCGACTGCATGCATGGAATGCTCCACCAAAACGTCCACCACCGACTTCTGGAAGGAGGCCGCCACATCCGGCACGCTGATCTCTTCCCCCTTCATGTGCTTCTCATTCAGATAATTCAGAACGGCGCTCTTTAATCCGCTGAAGGAGAAGTCATATTCCGAGCCGCGCACTTTCCCGCGCGGGAACTCAACCGCGTGCGGATCGCCCTCTGCAGCGGCCTTGTCTATCTTCGGCCCGCCCGGATATCCCAGGCCGATCGCGCGCGCCACTTTGTCGAACGCCTCTCCGGCCGCGTCATCCGCGGTTCTGCCCAGGATCTCGTATTCACCGTAGTCTTTCACCTGCACCAGGTGCGTATGCCCGCCGGAAACGACCAGGCAGCCGAATGGCGGCTCCAGCTCCGGATTCTCGATATAGTTGGCGGAGATATGCCCTTCAATGTGGTGCACGCCGATCAGCGGCAGCCCTTTTGCCCAGGCGATTGATTTGGCAAATGCAACGCCTACCAGCAGCGCCCCGACCAGACCGGGTCCGTATGTCACGCCGACTGCGTCGATATCATCCAGGGTCACCTGCGCCTGGTCCAGCGCTTCCTGCACGACCTGGTTGATGCGCTCGGTATGCTTGCGCGAAGCAATCTCCGGAACCACGCCCCCGTACAGGGTGTGGATATCAATCTGTGAAGAGATCACATTGGAGCGCACGTCGCGCCCGTTTACTACCACGGCAGCCGCGGTCTCGTCACAGGAACTCTCAATTGCAAGAATCGTCACGTCACTCATTTTCTTCATAATCCAGTTCCGTGCTCAGGCCGTCCCGGCCCAACACCGTTTCGGGAAATATCTTTTTCAGCTCATCCAGGTACTCTTCCGGATGCACCAGGGACGGGCTGAAATGCGTCAGCCACAGTTCTTTGACTTCTGCGTCCCGGGCAATGTCCGCCGCTTCCTGCATCATCATGTGCCGGTGTTCCTTCGCGTTCGCCAGCTTCTCGCTCTCCCCGTACATGCCTTCGCAAATAAACAGGTCCGAGCCCCGGGCGTTGTCCCGGATGGACTGCGTCGGACGGGTATCAGTCACGTAGGTTACCTTGAGGCCCTTGCGTGCAGGCCCGAGCACCATATCCGGCGTATACACCTTCCCCGTATCCGGGTCTGTCATGGTATTGCCCTTCTGCAGCGGATTCCAGAACTTCAGCGGGATCCCCGCGTTCCTGGCCCTCTCTGCGTCAAACCTGCCTGTGCGGTCCAGCATCAGGCTGTACCCGTAGCACGGCACTCTGTGGCTGACCTTGAACGCCTGCAGGCGGTATCCGCCCAGATCAAACTCCTTCTGCGGGGCGTCGATCTCGATATACCGGATCTCAAACGGAAGCTCAGGCGCGATCACCCTGAGGGAATTCACGACGCGCTCCAGTCCTTTGGGGCCGATCAGCGTCAGCGGCTTCGTGCGTTCCGCATTGCCCATGGTCAGCAGAAGGCCGGGCAGGCCGCCGATATGGTCTCCGTGAAAATGTGTAAAGCAGATCACGTCGATCGGCTTGAAGCTCCATCCCTTCTTCCTGAGGGCGATCTGGGTTCCTTCGCCGCAGTCAACCAGCAGGCTGGATCCATTGATCCGCGCAATCATGGAAGTCAGATGGCGCCAGGGGAGCGGCATCATGCCGCCGCATCCGAGCAGACAGACATCAATCATCTATGGGGTTCCTCTCCAATCATCAAACAGATTTAGCGTATTTTGTGTCAGCGCGGCTTCTCTTCCTCCGCGTCTGTCCACATAATCAGGGCGTCTTCCCTGGGGGCGTCATAATAATTCTTCCTGCGCCCCTGTATTCGGTAGCCGGCCTTCTCATAGAGTGCGATCGCGCTCTCATTGGACTGTCTCACTTCCAGGAAGAACCGCTCCACACCCGCCAGGCGGCCGTCCGCCATCAGCCGCTCCAGCAGCTTCTCACCGATGCCGCGTCTTCGCAGGTCACTGCGCACCGCGATGCTCACGATGTCCGCATTCTCAAAGGACTGCAGGGATCCGCAGTATCCGGCGATCTCATCCCCGATGCATCCGATCAGGAAATGATACGCCTGAAGGGCCAGCGCTTCGCGGAAGATCTTCTCCGGCCAGGGCTGCGAGAAACAGGCGTATTCGATCTCCAAAACCTCCGGCAGATCTTCTTCCAGCATGGGCCGGATGACCAGCGCCCCGCCGCCCTCCGAAAACAGGCCCGGGGCTTTGTCCGAAAACAGCGCTCTTTCCTCAGGCATGCCCATGGAGTTTCTCCTCCCGGACACGCTCTGCCTGGGACACACGCAGATAGACCGGCCTGTGATCTGCCGCCTTCTCCAGGTATCTGCCGTCATCAAGCGCCGCCAGGTCCATCCCGCGCGCCGCGACAGAACCTGCCTTCTGCTCATTGAGATGCGCAGGCGCATAGCTGTGCGGGGCACGCAGCGTCTCCTCGATCAGGCTTCTGTATGAAACCGCGCCGTCTCCCATCAGGATAAGATCCTGCGAGCGGCTTTGCGAAATCTCATTCAGCTTCTCACACAGCTCCTTCACGTCGACGGGCGCCTGGTCCATCAGGACCTCCAGCGGGTCTTCCCCGCCGGCGCTAAAGCTGTAGATCCCGGCAAACACCTGGCTTCTCCTGGCATCCAGCATCGGCACGACGATCTGCTTTGCTGCGTAAAAGTTGTAGGCCATCCCTTCAAGCGTCGGGACCGGGATCAGCGGTTTGTCCAGGGCAAGGCCGATGCCCTTGGCTGTCGCCGAACCGATCCGAAGGCCCGTAAAGGATCCGGGGCCTGCCGCGATGGCAACCGCGTCTATGCTGTTCAGGTCCAGATCCAGGACAGAGCGCACTTCCTCCATCATCCCAAGCAGCGTCTGGCTGTGCGTTCTGCGATGATGGACGGTGAATTCCGCCGCAAGCACTCCATCCTCCAGCACCGCCGCCGAGGCAGGCATCCCTGAACTGTCTATTGCAAGTATCTTCATGCTGCAAATCCTCTGTTTTGCAAATGTCATTTTCCTGAGACTGTGATCTTCCGGTATCCGGTCCCTTTTTCCAGATCCTTTGAGATCTCCACCCGGACGACGTCTTCAGCGGGAAGCTCGGCAACCAGGTCGTCGATCCGGTCCGCCCACTCGATCAGGCATACGCCCCCGGAAGAGACGTATTCATCCCAGCCGATCTCGAGCATCTCATCGCTCTCCTCGATCCTGTATACGTCAAAATGATACAGATTCAGTCTGCCGCCCTCATAGACCTGCAGGATCGTAAAGGTCGGACTGTTCACGTACTCATCAATGCCAAGACCGCGGGCAAACCCCTGCGCAAATACCGTCTTGCCCACGCCAAGGTCTCCTGTCAGTGTGACCACCTGTCCGGCGCGCGCAGCCTGTCCCATCTCATATCCTGCCTCCCAGGTTTCCCGGGCGCTGCAGGTTTCCAGTATCTTTTCCATAAAGAATGTGTCTTCCGTTCTACTCAGATTCCCGGAGAAAGAAATGCAAACGGATCTTCTTCTCCCCGGATGAATTGCATCAGCATGTATGCACAGTTTGCGGCGACCCGCTCTTCCCGGAGGATCCTTGCCGCCTCTTTGCGGTCCGCCAGGACGACATCGAGCTCCTCCGACTCTTCCAGGCCTTCCCTGCTGACGGTCCCTTCGCTGTACCCGTACACCAGGCAGCAGCTCTCATCCGTCATGCCGACCGAATTGTAGAACGGCCGCTCATACATCGGATCCACGTCCAGCGGATGGAATGTGAGTCCGGTCTCCTCCTTCATCTCGCGCACGGCGGCCTCGCGGAACGCTTCCCCATGCTCGATCAGGCCTGCGGGCAGTTCATAGATATACCCCGCAATCGGATACCGGTACTGGTGCACAAGGACAATGCGGTCCCTGTTTTCCCCCGCAATGCTGAAGATCACCACGCCGTCCGGATGATTGATCCCGGTCGAGAGGTCCAGATCCTCAACGCCGTCTGCGCGCGAGGCCATAAAATACCGGCCCCTGCTGCCGGTGCGGCGCACCGTAGACAATTCATAATAATTCAGAAACCTGTTATGCGTGATCTGTGTGACTTTTTCAACCTCAGCCATAGCGCATCCTATCCTTCCTTTGCAGATTCTGCAGGATCCGTATCCGGCAGTATTATCGGATTCACTTCCGTGTCTGTCAAGGGTCTCTCACGCCCCGGACTGTGTGAAGAATTCATGAATTTCCCAGCTTATGATTGTCTGCGGCAGGTGCAAGTGTTACACTTATGACTACGATAAAACAATCATGGATGCAGCAATGAAACGGAGAAGCGATCTTGAACGAATCCGATCAACAGAATCAGAATCAGAATTCCGGGCCGAACAATCCGGATGATCTCAGCAGACTCAAGGGGAACGTGGCGAAGCGCAACATGGCAACCGCGTCCATGGTCTGCGGTATTTTTGCGCTCATCACCATGCAGATCTTTTTTATTTCTCTGCCTCTGGCCGGAGTGTCTATTATCCTTGCGCTGCTCTCGCGTACAGACAGCGGCTTGCCGGCAGGACGGGCCCGGATCGCGGTGATATGCGGTGCGGCCGCCATGGCGCTGAGCAGCCTGATCACCGTCTACGCGGCGCGGCAGATCTATACGAATCCGCAGCTGCGCGCCCAGGTGGAGGATCTGTACAACTACTATTCCGGACGTCTGTACGGTACGCAGGACAACGCCAGGGAGTCTGAAGAAGAGCAGCCCCTGTCCGAGAGCCCGCAGGAGATCCTTCAGAATATCCTGTCAGGGGATTACAGAAGGAACCAGTCCGGTAATAATTCCGGAAGGTCCGTCAGCCAGTCTCCGGATCAGCAGGTCGCAGCGCCGGCCATATCCGGAAGCGGAGGTGCCTATATATGACATCCAGAAGTCTCACGCAGATCCGCTCTGATTCGAGAAATGCGCTTCCCGGTAATTACACACTGTGCTTCGCAGCCATTGCGATCATGCTGACGGTGGAAGTGGCGCTCACACAGCTCTCTTTCCTGCTGCCGCTGCCGTCCACGGGCGGAGTTGTTTCGGTGCTGCTGGATATCCTCTGCAGCATCCCCGCCACACTGGTCATGACCATGCTGCAGACAGGGTTTATTTTCCTGACGCTGAACATCGCACGGTATTCCCATCCGACCATCAACGACCTGTTCCTGGCATTCCGCTATGACCCTCTGAAGGCCGTCGGGCTGTGCCTGGTCCTCGGCGTGATCGATATCATCTGTATGCTTCCGGTCTCCTACGCGCTGACCAACGTGCTGCTTGCACTGATGAATCTGACGCAGGGCGGAACACTTGCGGCGCTCAACCGCTCGTTTGGATATCTTGTTCTCGCGGGACTGATCACCATCGTCCTGCGCGTCCTCATCTCGTATCCGTTCAGCCAGGCGCTGATGCTCTATATCGACCATCAGGAGTACTCCGGCACCCAGTGCCTGACCAAAAGTGCCAGGCTGATGCGCGGAAATATCTTCAGGTACTTCCGGCTTGAGATATCCTTCATCGGCTATCTTCTGCTGTCCTGCATCAGCTTCGGGATCGGCCTGATCTGGGTGATCCCGTATATCAACGTCGCGCGTGCCAACTTCTACATGGATCTCACGGGAACCTACAAACCTTACTGATCTTCCTGTGCTGATCCGCGGATCCGCTGATATTCAGGGCCTGATTTCCAGGCCCTGTTTTTTTTGCGGTTTTGTTATTGAGGTTCAGTTTATCAGGTCCTTTTTGAGGTTCAGTTTATCAGGCCCTTTTTTCAGATCCAGTTTATCAGGCTCTTTTTTCAGGTCCTGTTTATCAGGCCCCTTTTTTCAGGTCCTGTTTATCAGACCCCTTTTCAGATCCGCTGCCCTTTACAGGGCTTTGCGGATCGCTTCCAGGAATTCATCATATCCCTCAAACGCCTGAAGGTCCGGATTGTCCTCGATGATCTTCGGCGTGCTGCGGAACAGGAATCCCGTCTTGCTCGCGCGGATCATATCCAGATCATTGTAGGAGTCGCCGGCTGCGATGGTGTCATATCCGATCGACTGCAGCGCCCTGACAGTGCTCAGCTTCGAATCCTGGATGCGCATCCTGAATCCGGTGATCTCCCCGTCCGGCGCAACGTCCAGCGTATTGCAGAACAGCGTCGGTCTTCCGAGCTTCTCCATCAGCGGGGATGCGAACTGTTCAAATGTGTCCGAGATCAGGATCACCTGCGTCATGCTGCGAAGCTCATCCAGAAACTCTCTGGCGCCTTCAAGAGGCTGGATCTTTCCGATCGTTTCCTGGATCTCCTTCAGTCCCAGGCCGTGCTCCTTCAGGATGCCGAGACGCCAGTTCATCAGCTTGATGTAATCCGGCTCGTCACGGGTGGTTCTCTTCAGCTCCGGAATCCCGCTCGCTTTTGAAAACTCGATCCAGATCTCCGGTACCAGAACTCCCTCAACGTCAAGGCATACGATATTCATATCAATCTCCTTCCTTCTGTGCAGATATGATCCCGCACAGGACTGTATTCCCTGTATGAAATGAATGAACGGTTTCTCTCTTCGCTCCGGCCGCCGATAGGCGTACCGGCTGCCGGCATGAACCCGCGCCGGTCAGAAGCTGCCGCCGCCTCCGCCTGCCGAATGTCCGCCGGATGTCGTATGGACGCTCGTCGTGGGGCCTCCGCTGCTGCTATCATGATTATCGTTCTGTATGCGGACGCGGTTGACATGTGTATCGATCAGGTGGTCTCTGTTGACCTTCAGATTCATGTGAACATTCTCACTGACCGAATAGTCATTGGTCTCCGGCACTTTCATCTCATAGCTGCGCTTGATGCTGAAGAACAGCGCCAGAAATCCCAGAAGGCCGACGCCGAACGACATGGCCGCCTCCAGCGGCGTAATCGACTTGGGCGGTACGTATTCCTTATAGGTTCCGGTCTCCTCATCGTAGATCCTGGTTCCGCTCTTGACGCCCTCTTTGATGTACGCCTTCGTGTCGGAGAGCATGCTTTCCAGGACCTTTTCCCATTCAGAGCTGCGGGCGTATTCCGTAGCGTTGTCGACCATTTTGCTGACTCTGTTATCCGTCAGATAATACTGAAGGTCGCCGTACGTCGCAACGCGGAACTGTCTGTTGTCCATATCGATCAGATAGCATCCGCCCGAAAAGCTCTGGGAGAGGGATTCAAAATAATCCTCGGCATACGCCATGGCGCTCTTGCCCTGCGCGTTGTCAGTGGTGACCAGGCGGATCTCCATCTTGGTATCCTTCGCAATCTCCGCCGCCAGTGAAAGCAGCTCTTCCTTCTCTTCGTCACTCAGAAGGCCTGCCGAATCTTCGATACTCGCAAGGTCCGTCTTGTCAGAATACGTCGGTTCCGCACCGGCGCGCATGCACAGCACAAGCATCGCAAGCGCCATGAGAATTGCCGCCGCCGGATACAGAATTCTACTGCGTTGATTCAGAATTCTTTCCATTTGCTGACCTCCCTTATAAAACGAAGTACGACAGCAGCAGGCACGCTGCCGCCAGGCATCCGCCCAGAATGGCCGAATGTGCCGCCAGCTTTCCCATCGAGAGCGGGAGCTTGCCCTTGATCTCGCCGGTCTGTCCGTTCATTGCGTAGTAATAATTCTGGCCGGAACTGGCCCCGTACGTCAAAAGCCATACCGGGAGGAGCAGATACTGCCACGATTCTTTGACCGGATGCAGCGTATCCAGGCTCGGGGTTACGGATGAGTATTCACCGGTGGTATCGACCATTGCCTGCACCGCATAGTCATGCGCGGTTTTCTGGAGTTCCTCAGAGACCTCCTCGGATTCGATATCCCGCTTCTCCGCCACGAATCCCTGCAGATACGGCATGGAAAAATCCGTTGCTTCTGCGATCCGGAACGGGCGCACGGCGTCGATCAGGTTCCGGTCGCCTTCCTTGAGCGCGTTGCGTGTGACATTCTGCACATGCACCTTGCCCCCGCGCTCTATCCGGTAAATGCTCGTTTCCGTATACTCATAATTGCCGGAGCGCCAGACGCGTACCTTGGTCCCGCTCCCCTCGATTTCGCCTTCCACCTCGCAGTCGTAGACCCAGAAGGGATAATAAACGCCCGTCAGTTTCTCGATCTGCTGCTCATTGAAGAACGCCCTCGGAACATATTTCTTCTTCCTGACATATTTCAGGAACCGGTCCGTCGCTTCCTTCTTGTTATACTGGAAAGGAATGATCCTGTCCGGAAGGAACTTCCCGGAAACGCGCCCCTCCAGCACGATCGGATTGTGGCAGTAATAGCAGGAGGTCGCCGCCGTGGTGGCCTCCGTCACGATCTCCGCACCGCAGCTGGGGCAGGTGTAGACCACCATGCCCTGGGCGCTCTTTTCCTGCGCCCCGGCCCCCTGTGCAGATCCGCCCTGCCCGGCAGATGCCTCATCCGGCGCATCATATGTGCCGTAGTCTTCTTTGATGACCTGGTCAGACGCCCCTGCTTTCTGCAGCTTGTCCAGCTCAGCCTGCGTAAATTCAGACAGACAGAATTCACACTTGAATTTCTGTGTTTCCGGATCAAAGACCAGGCCGCCCCCGCAATTGGGGCACTTGTATGTAATCGTAGCCATAAGTCCTCCTGTAAACAGTCAAACAGGTATCCTCTGTTTGCTTCTCTTCTAAAAAACGACCGCCGGTTCATCTTCCGGCGGTCGTATCAGCGCCCATCTTACTGAGGTTTCCTGGTTCCGCAGTTCATGCAGAAATTGCCGGCGTTCAGAGAACCGCACTCAGGGCAGAACCATTCGCCCGGCTGCTTCTGTCTCGCACCTGCAGCGCCTGCCCCCTGCGCGGGAGCCTGCTGCGCCTGCTGCTGCATCTGCGCTGCATTCGTGGCGCTCGCTGTTCCCATGAATCCGCCCGCGGCGTTCATGCCCATGCCCATTCCCATGAAGGCAGCGCCTGCGCCGGCCGGATTGGAGCCCGCATTCTGGAGTCCCTGCGCGACCGCGCTCTGGACATATCCCTCGCGGATCGTGGGATCCTGCATCATCGCGCCCTGGTTGCGCATGTTGATCAGCTTCTGGGATTCTTCATCATAAGAGATGGATCCGATGCCGACCGAGATGACCTCAATACCGCGCAGCTCTCTCCATGTGTCGTCCAGGACGTCCGCCATATATTTGGACAGTGTGCTGCTCTTGGACGCGACATAGCTGATCCTTTCGCCGTCCGCGCTCATCTGGTTGATGGCAGCCTGCAGCGCCTCGAGGAACTCATTGAGATACTGCTCATTGATATCGTCCACTTCCACCTGCGAAGCGTTGCGCGGGCAGCCGTTCGCATAGAACAGAAGCGGGTTGGTTACCTGGATCGAATAGGTACCGAACGCGCGCAGGAACAGCTCCGCATTGTAGAAGCTGTCAAAATAATTGACCGCGTTGCGGGTACCGAACTTGATCCCCTTGATCTCCTGTGTGTTGATGTAATATACCTTCTGGGACTGCGGGCTGGATCCGTTGAACTTGAATCTCTCCCACACATCCTTCAGGCTTGCCTTGATCTGTCCCTGGAACAGAGACGGCATCGACGAATTGTCCACGATGAAATAACCGGGCTCTGCACTGTAGTCGATGATCTTGCCGCCGTCTGTCAGCAGCATCAGCTGATTATCATAAACATGGATGCAGGAACCGTTGGAGATCAGATCCTTGGATGAAAATCCGCTCTTGTTTTTGATGCGGCCCTGTGTCATAAGGGTCTGCGGCCCCATGTTAAAAGGTTCTACGACTTCCTGAAACTGATCGCTGAGCGATCCTGCAACAGATCCTACAGCTGCTCTGATAATTCCCATTTCCTACCTCCTTTTGTGCTCAGATCATCAATCCTGTATCTGGGCCTTGCGGTTGGGACGGCCCAGGGAATCCCATTTCAGATAAGCGTCGATGAACGGATTCAGATCGCCGTCCATGACCGCCTGCACATTTCCGGTCTCATATCCGGTCCTCAGATCCTTGACCATGGTATACGGCTGGAATACATACGAACGGATCTGGCTGCCCCAGGCGATGTCCTTCACCTCGCCGCGGATATCCGCCGCCTTCTCCTTATTCTCCTCCAGCTTCAGCATCAGCAGCCTTGCCTTGAGCATCTGCATCGCCTTGTCCTTGTTCTGGAACTGGGAGCGTTCATTCTGGCATGTGACCACGATCCCCGTCGGGAAATGCGTGATGCGGATGGCGGAAGAGGTCTTGTTGATGTGCTGGCCGCCCGCGCCGCTGGACCTGTAGGTATCGATCCGGATATCTTCATCTTTGACTTCGATATCCACATCCTCCTCGATGTCCGGCATGACGTCGCACGACACGAAGGACGTCTGCCTCTTGCCGGCCGCGTTGAACGGCGAGATCCTCACCAGACGGTGGATCCCCATCTCACTCTTCAGATACCCGTATGCATTTTCCCCGTTGACCTGGAACGTGATCGACTTGATGCCGGCCTCGTCCCCGTCCAGAGAATCCAGGACCTCCATCGAGAATCCCTGCTTGTCGACCCATCTGGAATACATGCGGTACAGCATCCCGCACCAGTCGCACGCCTCGGTTCCGCCCGCCCCGGAATGGAGCGTGACGATCGCGTCATTGCGGTCATAGGGACCGGACAGCAGCGTCTGGATCCGCATGGTCTCAAACTGTTCAAAGAATGCGTCCATGTCCGCCCTGACATCGGGGAGAACCGACTCGTCATCGTCCTCGTTGGCCATGTCAATCAGCATGAGCGTCTCTTCATACAGATTCTCCAGCTTGTTAAACGCCTCCATGCCGTTCTTCAGTGCGCCGAGCTCCTTCTGCAGCCTGGACGCCTGGTCCGGATTCTCCCAGAAGGAGGGCTCCGCCATCGTGCGCTCGAGTTCTTCCACCCTCTTCTCCTTGGAATCCAGGTCGAGGGAGGAGCGCATCTGCTCCAGAGGCTCTTCGTATGTTTTCAGCTGGGCTTTCAGTTCATCAAGTTCAAGCATAATTAAGCTCCTGCCTTGCCGCCGGCCATATCACTGCGCATATGGCACTGCTTGTATTTCTTCCCGCTTCCGCACCAGCACGGATCGTTCGGGTAGATCTTCTTCTTTTCCCGCTTCTTGGGGGCCTTGACGCCGGTATCGTCGCGGTTGGTCCCGGTCACCTTGGCGACCTCCTCACGCTCAACCTTCTCCTGTACCTTCACGTGGTACATCATCTTCAGGGTATCTTCCTGGATGGCGCTCGTCATGGCGTTGAACATGTCGTAGCCTTCCATCTTGTACATGACCTTCGGATCCTTCTGCCCGTACGCCGCAAGGCCGATGCCCTGACGCAGCTGATCCATGTCGTCGATGTGATTCATCCAGTGGTTGTCAACAGAGCGAAGCAGGACGACGCGCTCGATCTCTCGCACATCCATGCCGGCCTCGGTAAGCTCTGCTTCCTTGGCTTCATACAGCGCGTTGCTGTCCGCGATCAGCTTCTCCTTGAGTTCCTTCGAAGACAGGCCCTCTATATAGTCCTCCGTGATCGGAGGCAGCGGAATGATCGGGCGGATGTAATCGTTGAGCTCACGCAGGTTCCATCCGGACTCTTCTTCCTCGCCCGCCGCGCACAGATCGACATAGCTGTTGATGGTATCGCTGATCATGCCGACGATCGACTCGCGCATATTTTCGCCGTCAAGGACCTTGCGCCTCTCGGCGTAAATGATCTCGCGCTGTTCGTTGTTGACCTGGTCGTATTCGAGCAGGTTCTTTCTGATTCCGAAGTTGTTCGACTCGATCTTCTTCTGCGCCTTCTCGATGGCGGAGGAGAGCATCTTGTGCTGGATCTGCTCGCCTTCCTCGACGCCCAGCGCCCGGAAGGTCGACATCATCTTCTCGGATCCGAACAGACGCATCAGATCGTCTTCCAGGGAAATGTAGAACTGGGATTCACCCGGGTCTCCCTGACGGCCGGAACGTCCGCGCAGCTGATTGTCGATACGGCGTGATTCATGACGCTCTGTACCGACGATGATCTTCAGGCCGCCTGCTGCCCTGGACTCGTCGTCCAGCTTGATATCCGTACCACGGCCGGCCATGTTGGTAGCGATCGTGACGGCTCCGTGCACGCCGGCGTCCTTGACGATCTCCGCTTCCAGTTCATGGAACTTCGCGTTCAGGACATTATGCTGGATACCTTCGCGCCGCAGCATGCCCGAGAGCAGCTCGGACACCTCGATCGTGATCGTGCCGACCAGGACGGGCTGCTGTCTCTCGTGCGCCTCCTTGACCGCTTCGACGACCGCGCGGTACTTCTCTTTCTTTGTCATATAGACCGCGTCGTCCAGGTCCTTTCTCTGAACCGGAACGTTGGTCGGGATCTCAATAACGTCCATTCCGTAGATGTCACGGAACTCTTCTTCCTCGGTCAGGGCCGTACCGGTCATGCCCGCCTTCTTCTGGTACTTGTTGAAGAAGTTCTGGAAGGTGATCGTGGCCAGCGTCTTGGACTCTCTCTTGATCTTGACGTGCTCCTTGGCCTCAATCGCCTGATGCAGGCCGTCCGAATACCGTCTTCCCGGCATGATACGGCCGGTGAACTCGTCGACGATCAGGACCTCGTCGTCCTTGACCACGTAATCCTGGTCCCTGTGCATCAGGTTGTGCGCGCGCAGGGCAAGGATGATGTTGTTCTGGATCTCGATATTCTCCGGATCCGACAGGTTGTCGATCTGGAAGAACTTCTCGCACCGTGCGATTCCTTCCGCAGTCAGTGTGACGACCTTATCCTTCTCATTGACAATGAAATCGCCGGTCTCCGTGATCTCTTCGCCCATGATGGCGGTCATCTTGGTGACCTCGCCGCTCGCCTCGCCCCGCTTGAGCTGGCGCGCGAGAATGTCGCACGTCTCATAGAGCTTGGTGGACTTGCCGCTCTGTCCGGAAATGATCAGCGGCGTGCGGGCTTCATCGATCAGGACGGAGTCGACCTCGTCGATGATCGCGTAGACCAGGTCTCTCTGGACCAGCTTCTCCTTGTAAATGACCATGTTGTCACGCAGATAGTCGAAGCCGTCCTCGTTGTTCGTGATGTAGGTGATATCCTTCGCGTACTCGACCCTTCTCTCATCAGAGTCCATGCTGTTCTGGATGCATCCGCAGGACAGGCCGAGGAACTCATGGACCGGTCCCATCCAGTCCCGGTCACGCTTGGCCAGGTAATCGTTGACAGTGACGATATGCACGCCCTCTCCGGTCAGCGCGTTCAGATATGCGGGAAGCGTCGACACCAGCGTCTTACCTTCACCGGTCTTCATCTCGGCAATGCGGCCCTGATGAAGGATGATGCCGCCGATTACCTGTACTCTGTAGGGCTTGATGCCGAGCACTCTCCAGGCAGCCTCCCTGACAGTCGCGAACGCTTCCGGAAGCAGGTCGTCCAGACTCTCGCCGTTTGCATAGCGTTCCTTGAACGCAGGCGTCTTCGCCTTGAGTTCCTCATCGGAAAGCTTTGCATATTCCTCCTCGAGGCCCATGACCTGATTGACGATCGGCTCGATCTTCTTCAGCTCACGCTGAGAATGCGTGCCGAACATTTTCTCCATAAATCCCATAAACCTGATGCTCCTTTATTGATATGATCATTCGTTTTCCGGCGCCATGTCCGGCCGGTTCTGAATCACGAAGCTGATTCAGCATAATCAGGGCTATTTTATCACGCGAAGGGGTGTATGACAACCAAAACAGCCAGAGGCGGTTACAGTTCACAGGCCAGCCAACTCCGCTTTGAGTTTGTGGGCACACTGAAAACACGTTGCCTACCTTCGCTTTGCATCGGTTGCATTGCAGCCACT
>CAJOKX010000068.1 GCA_905235415.1 uncultured Lachnospiraceae bacterium | reverse complement strand
ATAAACCATCCCGTCCAGAGGGCCGCCCTTTTCAACCACCTGTTTCATCAAAGTTCCAATCTCCGATAATTCGGTGATGTCAAATGGAATATAGGCGTGGCCGGTTCCTTCGAGTTCCCCGACTGCCTCCTTTAATGAATCCTCCCTCCTGGCAACCAATGTAAGCTTTGCTCCAACCGAACTAAGCGTAACCGCTGTCTGCCTTCCGATTCCGGACGAAGCTCCAATGACCAGAATGTGTTTCCCTGTCAGATCGATCAGGTTTTTCATCGTTTATTCGGCCTCCTCACCCCTTGGATAACCGTCATCATAATAGTCATCTGTATGGACCAGAGGAAATACATCCTTCACATGGATCGGAAGTGCAATCGTTGCCCAGGACAGGCCGACGCCGAATCCGCAGCAAAGCGCATGGATCACATGATCTTCATCCGCCTCTCCATACCGGTCCACGATCGTTATGGGGATGGACGAGGAACTGGTGTTTCCGAATTTATTCAAAGACTTTAAAACCTTCTCCTTCGGGAATCCTGTCTTCTTTCCGATCCGTTTCAAAATCATCAGATTCGCCTGATGAAGGACCAGACAGTCATAGTCCTCAGAGGTTGTACCAAGAACTTTCATATAGTCATTAATCTGGCCGGGTACTTCTGCGGTCGCGAAATTAAACACTTCGATCTCGTCCATCCGGGTTCCGGGCACTTCTGCCTCCGGACGGTCACAATTACGATATCCCTCAAAAGGAGAAACGATCGCTTTAAATCTTGCTCCATCCGTATAGGAAGAAACCAGGATCGGCTCTGAGGGCGTCTTTTCGATCAGGGTAGCCGTTCCGGAATCTCCGAATAAAAGCTCTGCGGAATGACCGACCTTTCTCCTCTCTATCTGACTTTGTTCTCTGGCAGATGTATCTCCCGCAAGCAGCAGCCCATATCGGGACCGTGTGCTCATCAGCAGGCTGCCGATGATCGTCATGCCGTACACATATCCGCTGCAGCCCAGATTGACGTCAAATGCCAGGCAGTCTGTACTGAGTCCGAGCCGGTTCTGCAGCACACAGGCCGTTGCCGGAAGACGATAATCGCTGGTCTGTGTCACAAATACAAGGACCCCGATTTCATCACGATCGATGTTCTTTTCTTTCAGTATCTTTTCAGCCGCGGCATAGCAGAAATCAGACGTGCACTGTCTGGGACTTGCGGAATACCTTCCCTCAACGCCCGTTGTCCTGATGAATTTGTTGATGACAGCTTCGTCTTCTGTTGATTTTTCCCTGACACTGTCCCATGTGCCGGAAACCGCGGCTGCCAATCCAACCACTTTCAGATTGTTCAATTCAGAGTACATGATGATGTTTCCCTTTCCAGGACGATTCCATATCCAAGCCTGTTTGACTGTTTTCAACACTCCGGGAAGTTATCCCTGCGACATTCCCCCGTCGATCAGGATACTGGTTCCCGTTATGGTCGTTGCAGCATCGCTGAGCAGAAAAGCTATCGTATTGGCTACTTCCACCGGCTTTGTCACGCCCATATATTGTTTCTCTTTGATCTCCTGAACTTCGAACGCTTCCGAATACTTGTCCATATAAATGTCATACATCCGTGTACTGACCCAGCAGGGCATGACTGTATTCACCCGGATCTTCTTTTTCTTCAGATCACAGACCAGACAGCGGACCGCTCCGTCCAGTGCTGCTTTGGACGCGCTGTAGGTAACCTTCGACTGTTTTCCATGTATGCTTGCCGTGGAAGAGACCGCCACGATACTGCCTCCGTCCGCAAAACATCCTTTTTTTGTAATGCAGCGGACAATCTCAACAAATGAGAACAGGTTTGCATTCATCACATGGATCATGTTCTCCGTCTTTGTCATTCTCAGGGGACGCATCGGGGCAATTCCCGCACAGTGACAGAACCCATGGAAAACGCCCTGTTCCTCTACGATCCTCCTGATACTGCTCTCCAGGGCATCCGTGTCATCCAGGTCCATGACATATTGCGCATGTCCCTCTCCTTCCAGCATCTCATATACCTGCCGGAGTTTTTCCTCATTGCGCCCGCTGATCACAACCTTTGCGCCCAGCCGGCTCAGAACCAGGGCGGTCTGTTCCCCGATCCCCCCGGTAGCACCGGTCACCAGGATCCGTTTTCCTGTAAGATCCATTGGATTGATCATATCTGCTGCCTTTCTTTCTTCGTAAATCCCTCAAAATGTCCGGGCCAGATCCTTGCCCCGTCCGGAATGGAATGAATCCTCTGTTTTCCGATGCTTTCCCAGCTCTTCATGCTGCTGCCCGGGAAACGAAGTCCTGTCTCATCCTTCTCCAGCAGGCTGTCCCCTGTAAAATAATCCGTATGGTCAATCCCAATCACGATGCTCCCGGGGGAATGACCGGGCGTCTCCAGCAGCGTGACCGTATGCCCCTGCCAGTGAAACTCCAGACTGTCTTCAAACGTCTGATCCGCCTCACAGCTGTAGCTCACCTGCCTGATCTCGAGATCTTCGACCGGAATCCAGGTCTGCATCCTGCAGAAAGCATCAAAATACCGGGAAAGATTCTTTCTGGGATTCCGGATACAGGCAGCGCAGGCACTGCTGCACAGAAGCGGCGCGCCCGTCTCCTTCTTCCATTCATTCACCCCTGATATATGATCATAATGTTCATGAGTCAGGAGCAGATAATCCACAGTATACTGCGCTGCGTCAGAAAGATCCATACATGGATCTATAACGATCGCATGCCCGTTCTCTTCCACGAGATACATGTTGGAGTTGAGCAGTCCGGAATCAGTTCTCTTAATCTGCATCTGTGAATCCTGCCAGTGCTTTTCCCATATTCCTCACATCGCCGGCCCGGTATACCGTCACGCCCTTCAGCGTCTTTTTGACCAGTCCCGCAAGTGTCTTTCCCACTCCGCATTCGACAAATGTATCGATCCCGTCCGCCTGCATTCTCTCAAGCGTCTGCACCCATAAAACAGGGCTGACAGCCTGTCTGACGAGCAGTCCGGGAATTGCGCCTGCACCTGTGACAGGCTTCGCATCCACGTTCATATAGACGGGGATGACCGGATCCTGAAATGAAACCGCCTCAAAGACTTCCTGCAGCTTCAACGCGGCCGGTTCCATCAACGCGCAGTGAAAAGGTGCGCTGACTGCAAGTTTTTTGCAGCGAAGATCCGCTTCTTCCGCAAGCCTGCATGCCTCATCCACGCCTCCGGCAGAGCCGGAAACAACCGTCTGCACAGGGCTGTTGTAGTTTGCCGCGACCACATACCCGTCCGTTACCTGAGCGCACAGATCTTCCACCTGCTTTGCAGACGCCCCTATGAAAGCTGCCATGGCGCCATCCCCCGGCTTCACTGCCTCCTGCATGGCGTCGGCACGTATCTGTATGATCCGAAAGGCATCTTCCATGGAAAGAGCCCCGGCATAGCACAATGCAGCATATTCTCCAAGCGAGAAACCTGCTGCCGCATCCGCCATGATCCCATGCGCCTTCAAAACCATCCCTGCGGCAAGATCGCCTGCAAGCATGCACGGCTGTGTATTGTGCGTCAGGTTCAAATCATCCTGCGTTCCTTCAAAACAGATCTCAGAGATCTTCCTGCCGAGTACCTGGTCCGCGCAGTCGAACACCGCTCTGGCCGCCGGTTCGGTATCGTAAAGGTCCTTCATCATCCCCGGGATCTGTGCACCCTGTCCTGAAAATAAAAAACCAGTTTTCATCCGTTGATTCCTTCAGCCTTACTCAATCGCTCTGAACCGCTTCGCGGGATTGCCTAAAACGGTGGTTCCCGCCTTCACATTCGAAAAGACTATACTTCCGGCAGCAATATGCGCCCGGTCTCCAACCTTCTTTCCGGGTATGATGAAGGCATGTCCGCCTATTTCCACCTCACTCCCGATGGTACAGCAGCCGCTGATGCCTGTCCCGGACATGATGGATGTATAGTCTCCGATCACAACGTCATGCCCCAGACAAACACTGTCATTCAGCAAAACCCCGGCTCCGATCCTGCAGTTCACCGAGACCGTTGCGCTTCCGTAAAGCACACACCCCGGTCCGATTTCAGCAGAAGAAGCAATATAGGCGGTCTTCGCAATAATAGTTTCAAAACGAACGCCCTGATCTGTTAATTCCCTCTGAATCACAGCTTTCGCTTTTGCATCCCCGACCGTACAGGTACAGAAAACATCCTCTTTATGCGCAATGATCCAGTCCCTCCTGCCCAGCCATGGGTATCCGTCGATCATGACTCCCTCATGATATTGCTCACCGTCATCGATAAAGCCAAGCAGCTCATAGGTTGGGTTCTTCAGATTAATATTCCGGATCAAGATGCCTGCCACTTCCCGTCCGAATCCACCTGCACCAAACAGTACCAGCTTTTTCACCCGCATTCTCCTCCCATAATAAACTGTTTCTGCCGCTGACCTCTTGAAAAACCGCTCACGCAAAGCATCTGTGTATGATCTCGATCACCTTCTCCTGCTGCTTTGGCGTCATCTTATTGTCACTCGGAAGACACAGGCCTCTCCGGAAGATATCCTCTCCCACAGCCAGGGACCTGCCTTCCGCATCCGCCCGGCCGCCGGCTGTGATGAAGGGAGCCGACCGGTAGAAGGGCTGCATGTGCATCGGTTTCCAGACGGGTCTTCCCTCCGCCTGAAATGCAGCGAGCGCTTCCAGGATCTCATCCGGGGAACTCTTGCCCTCCCGGCTCTGATAGGAGTACTCCGTCTCCCCGCGCCGGTCAGGCGCCATGGCCTCTTCGTTGATGGTCATGCAGCTGAGCCAGAAATTGGGGATGCTGTTCTTTTCATCATAGGGATTCATCTGTACCGGAAGGTCTTTGAGTCCCTCTTTGTATCGTTCATAGATCGCCCGCTTCTGACCGATATGCTCATCCAGATGCGGGATCTGCCCCCGTATGACGCCGGCCACGATATTGCTCATGCGGTAGTTGTATCCGAGCTCCTTATGCTGATACCACGTGGCTGCCTCTCTGCTCTGGGTGCTCCACTTTCTGACCTTGTCCGCATCCTCCTTCGAATCCGTCAGGAACATGCCGCCGGTGGAACCGGTGATGATCTTGTTTCCGTTAAATGAGATGCAGTTATAATCCCCCAGGGAGCCTGTTTCCACCCACGCATCGCCGAGCCTGTACTTTGCGCCCAGAGACTCCGCAGCGTCCTCTATGATCAGCGCGCCGTGCTTCTCACAGACGGACCGGATCTCTTTCATCTTTGCAGGCGTCCCATACAGGTGCGCGAGGACCACCAGCCGGACGTCCGGATAGAGTTCAAATGCTCTCTCCAGCGCTTCCGGGCTCATGTTCCAGGTATCGGCCTCAGTATCGATGAAGACCGCTTCCCCATCCTCATAGGCGATCGGATTGGCGGTTGCATCGAACGTCATATCACTGCAAAATGCCTTATGGCCTGCAAGCGTCCCAGCGCCCGGACCGGCCTGTCCGTAGAGTTTTTCACCCGCCAGCCTGACCGCCAGGTGCAGGGCTGCCGTACCGGCGCTCAGTCCCACGGCGTACCGGACGCCCGTGTAGGAAGCAAACGCGCTCTCCACTTTATCAATATTTTCCCCGACCGTACTCACCCAGTTTGTCCGGATCGCCTCGTCCACCCAGGCCTGCTCCTCCCCATGCATCGTCGGGGAAGAGATCCAGAGCCTGCTTTCAAAGGGCTCTATTCCTGCAAAACGAGAGTCTGATAATATGCTGTTCATGATTCATCGTACTCCTTAGATCAGACTGTTTCTCTCCTGATCATAGCGGCTGGTGACCACCAGTTTCCCTGCGTCATCGTAGTATCCGCTCCATCCTGCACAGCCGTCTTCTCCATCGGCAAGCTTGTTGAAGCGGTCCAGATACCGCTCTTCGATCAGTCTTCCTTCATCGTCAAAGGTCCGCACTACGCTGGCGTAGCCGTACGTGCAGTTGATGGGCGCATACATCTCATCGAAATAGCCCTCCCAGACAACGTTTCCGTCCTCATCTTCCTGGTGGCGGAACATCGCGTAGCCGTCCGTTGTTACCACCGGTTTTCCATCCTGGTCCACATAGGTTTCCTCACAGGTCCGGGTTAAGGGATTGTACACCGTGCGCATGCCCCAGGCGCCGTTCTTAGCCTCTGCGGGCTGTCCTTCGGCGTCCTGATAGAAGGAATCGCAGCGCTCTTCCGTCTCCGAATTCCCCGGTTCGTACTCATAGATGACGGAAGCATATCCGTCGTCATTGACGACTGCCTTCCCGTCCGCATCCAGCCAGGTCTCCTTCGCCATTTTCCCGTAGGCATTGTAGATCCGGCTCTGTCCGCAGCTTCCGTTCACCTCGAGGGCGTTTCCATCCGCGTCAAAGGTCCTGATCAGAGAGATCTCTCCCAGGCTGGTGTACTCCATCCGGACACAGGGCGCGCCTTCCGGCCCGTCCACAGCTTTCCCGTCCGCGTCATAATAAAGGGTCTGTATCACCTTGCCATAGCGGTCATAGGTCTGCATGGTATAGGCGCCGTCCCCGGAGGTCTCGTCCTCCACGCGCATCTCATAGGTCTGCGGGTCATACGCTTCCCCCGTCAGGATCCTGCGGCTGAAACCGTCCGGTCCCACAGCGCTGTTATGCTGCTGATTCAGATAATACTCTTCCTCGATCGGTCCGCTGTCCGAATAGGAGATATAGTGGAATGCATACCCCTCGTCACAGTTGACAGAGAGATCATCGGCATCATAATACGCCTCCTCCGTCAGGCGGCCCAGGTCATCATAGGTCCTCCGGACATATGCGTACTTCATGTCTGCCGGAATCACCCTCCGGTCTCTGGCGTCCAGATACTCCTCAGAGGTGACATTGCCCAGGTCATCGTACGAATAGAGCGCCAGGGCGAATCCGTTCATCGTATTAATCAGACGGCCCGACCGGTCATAATAAGCCTCCCCGGTCACATTGCCCCGGTCATCGTAGGTCGTTTGCTTCTTCGCATACCCGTCCAGGCAGATGCATGCATCTCCGTTCCTGTTATAGTAGGAAACCGACGTCTCATGTCCCGCCAGGTCATAGGTCATACGGACCTCTGCGTACTGATTGGCGTTCATAATCGGACTTCCGTCTATGTCGAAATACCTCTCGGACAGGGTCCTTCCGTCCGCATCCACCTCACGGCGCAGCCATGAATACAGCTCGTCGGTATCCACAGCCGGGGCGCCGTCCGCAGTCAGAAGATGGACTTCCACGACATAGCCCCGCTCATCGCAGACATACAGGATCCGGCTGCAGCCAAACGAACAAAAGCCCGGCTGTCCGTTTTTGTCGAAATAAGATTCGCTCACGAGATTGTCGCTGTTGTCATATTCGTAGGCGACCGCAGCATATCCCTCTTCCAGGATAATGGGACTGCCTTCCTCATCCAGATACTCTTCCCGGATGGTCCGTCCCCGCTCATCCCACGTTTTGCGGACCGTGGCGTACCCTTCGGTTCCGACCACCGGCTGATCGTCCAGATCCAGGCTGGTCTGCGTCAGGATATTGCCTGCAGCGTCAACCGTCTGGATCTTCGCGGCGTATCCGTCGCTTGTAAACGTTTGCTGCCCCTGATCGTCCAGATAGGTCTGGCGGACCAGATGCTGATTCTCATCGTACAGGGATTCAACGGCTGCATATCCGCTCTCGCAGATGACAGGCTGTCCCTCCGCGTCGACGAACGTCCGCCTCTCTTCCAGCCCCTGGTCGTTATACGCAATCTGTATGCCCGCGTATCCTTCCGGAATCCGGGTCGGCTGATTGAAGGTATCCAGATAGGTCTCACTGATCTGCAGGTCCCTGCTGTCGTAGGTGTATACGACCGAGGCATATCCCATCGACGTCCTGACCGGGCGCATGGCTGCGGACAGGTAATCGATGCGCAGTGCATTGCCGCGCCCGTCATAGCTGGTGTGGGTCACCGCATAGCGGTCTGTCAGGGCAGCAATCCTCTCGTTCTCATCCAGATACTGCTCCATGGTCACATGATGGTTTCCGTCATATTCCCGCTCCCAGACACTGAATCCCTCCGGCACCCGTGTCAGCCGGTCCTCCTCATCCAGATAGCGCACCTGCAGTGTATTCCCCGCGTTGTCATAGACGTATTCGATGGCGGAATAGCCCTTCTCCAGCATGGTCCGCTGCATCTTTTCGTCCAGATAGCTCTCCTTCGTCAGGCGGTTTCTGGAATCATAGGTATAGTCCACTGCCGCGTATCCGCCGGTGATCATCACCCTCTTATCATTCAGATAACAGACAGACCGCGTGCAGTTGCCCGCTTCATCGTACGTGTTCTGAACCTTGTTGAATCCGTCCGCAAGCACCGTATCCTGGCCCTGGCGCAGGTACCACGTCTGCTCCAGGCAGTTTCCGCTGTCATCCCGCTTGTAGGTGGTGAAGCTCCAGCTTTCATCCTGCAGGATATACTTCCCGTCCGCTCCGAAATAGGCCTCTCCGATCAGGAAGCCCTGGGTGTTCCAGCTCTGTGTCTTGCGCGCATATCCGTCGGCCTGGACAATCAGAGAACCCTTTCCGTCGGAATACTCCTCTGTCAGAAGACGTCCCTGCGGATCATAGGTGCAGGTCTTCAGCGCATAGCCCCTGGATGTGACCACCGGCTGATCGTCCGTATCAAAATATTCTTCCGTCAGCACATTTCCGAAGCCGTCGTATGTGCAGACCATGGCCGCGTAGTCGCCGCGCACCATGTAGGGCGCTCCGTTTTCATCAAACGTGCGCTCTGAGAGAAGGCGGCCCTCCTCGTCATATTCGCGCTCCACTTCGGCCGCTCCCTGGCTCACGCATGTGACGCTCCCGTCCGCTGCGTAGTAGACCTCCCGGACCAGGTTGCCGTCCATGTCATATTCTCTCAGGAATGAGGCGTATCCGTCGGGACACTCTGTCCGCGCTCCGGACGCGTCATAATACGCTTCCGTCAGTTTCCGGGAATCCTCATCCCAGGTGTAAAGCGCCTTGTGATATCCGTCCTGTGATGCGGCCGGCTCGAGCGTCTCATCGAAATAGGCGACGCTGGTCTCATTGCCCTTATAGTCATAGGTCATCTCCTCGCGGGCATACCCGGAAGGAATGCACACCGGCTCTCTGTCAGCGTCCAGATACATGACAGCAATCTTTCTGCCGTCTTCATCATATTCCTGCACCAGGACCGCATATCCGTCCGGATTGACGATCAGATGACCGTCCTCATCATACCGGGCCTCCTCCAGGATATTTCCGTAAGAATCATAGGTGCGCTCGATCCGGGCGCAGCCCTCTTTGGGCGTGCAGACAGGATTGCCTTCTTCATCATAGAAGGCCTTGCTGAGCATGTTCCCGTTCCTGTCATAGGTCTGCTCATAGGACGAATAGCCATCCGGCAGAAGGACCGGTTCACCGTCTTCCCCCAGATACTCCATCCTCTTCAAATGGCCGGTCTGCCTGTCAAAGGTCTGGCGGAAGGCCGCGTACCCGCCTTCTGCAAGATGCGGTTTCAGATCCGTCCCGAAATAAGCCTGATAGATCACATGGCCATAGGCGTCGTATTCGCGCTCAATGCGGGCGTTTCCATCCACGCTGACCGGCTCAAGCGCTGCGTTATAGTAGGTCTTGCGGGTAGCATTGCCATCCGTATCGTACTCGCAGAGAACCGCCGCATACCCTTCGGGCTGCATCATAGTCGCTCCGGACGCTGCAAAATACATATCTCCTGTGCAGTTTCCGGCGTAATCGTAGGTATGCACCTGGGCTGAATACAGTCCATCGGGATCTACAGGCGATCCGGAATCATCCAGATAATTGCCCCAGAGCAGGTCTCCGCCGGCATTGAACTCACACAGCACGGAAGAATACCCCTGGAGATTGTTGACAGGTTCGCCGGCTTCATCATAATAGCGGATCGCTGTCTGTTCCTGCTCTTCGTTGTAGGTATAGGCGACCTTATGTGCGCCGGATTCGCTGTCCACTGCCGGCTCGCCGTCCGCGTCAAAGAACGCCTCCTCCGTCAGCAGGGAATTGCCGGGGCCGGCAAAGTGCATCGACCGGGCAGAATATCCGTTCTTTATCTCACAGGCCTCTCCGTCCGCACCATAGTAGGACTCATAGCAGGGCATTGCGCCCGGCTGGGTCGAATCATATTCATAGCCGATGGAAGCATACTGCAGCGCATCATTCAGGACAGGCGTCCAGTCCTCTGACATAAAGGTGGTTTTGATCAGCTGCCTTGCTTCATTCCACTCGTTGACATATCCCGCATAGCCGTCCTTTATCCGGATGGGCTTCAGATCGGTGCCTTCGTATCTTTCAGACACGATCTGATTCAGGGCGTCCTTCAGGACATGCTTCTCCCTCCAGCCGCCGGGAACATCTGCAAACTGGTAGGTGAGGCGGGCGTACCCGCTGCTGCATAAGGTATATGCATCGTCTGTATCGTAATAGGTGACGCGATAGTCATAGTCGTCCCCGTCAAATTCGTACTCAACCCTGGAGCAGCCGTCCTTCGTCAGGGTGCGGTTTCCGTCCGCACCGTAGTAGGTCTCAAAATGCTTGCGGATCGTAGCTCCGTAGTATTCATAGACGACCTTCGCATACCCAGCTCCGGTCGACATCAGGTCGCCGTTTTCATCCAGATACCGCACTTCGCCCGTACGGCCCAGGCTGTCATATTCAGTTTCCAGGACTGCATACCCATCGGTCATGCAGATTGGCGAATCATCCGTGCCAAAGAAGCTGGTCCGGATCGCCCGGCCCTCTTCATCATAGGTAATCTCCTTATGATGCCACTGCTGCGTGCCCGGTGCCTTTCTGCCCTTTTCGTCATAGATCTCCTGATCTGTGAGCATATAGCTCGGATACTCCATCAGCCCTTCGACAATCCTCTCCTCCGGAATGCCGTCAAACTGCAGAGAATACTGTCTGCTGACATCTGACCCGTACCAGATCAGCTGATAGCGGCTGACAACCACCGCACCGCCTTCGGAACCGCGCATAGGATCCCCGTTTTCATCCAGGTACCGTTTCGTTACAGTGCAGACTCCGTCCTTCTCCTCTTCCAGCTCATAGAGGATCTGCGCATACCCGCCGACCGGACGGACCAGTTTCCCGTCTGCCCCATAGTAGCTGGTCGCGCACAGCATGCCTCTCTCCCAGGTATCCCGCCTGTAGCTGAAGCTTCCGGGAATATCGGCCCGGTTGCCGTCAGCGTCATACCGGTCCATCGACAGCATACTGGTATTGCCTTCCGGATCCGTATACCAGGAATAGGTGACCCGGGCAAAGCCCTGATCTGTCACCACCGGTTCACCGTCAAGCCCGAAATAAGCCTCCATCAGGCGGTTTCCATTGACGTCATATGCATATTCGGCCCGGTGGAATCCGCGCGCATTGAGAGCGGGTTCTCCGCCCGGCGTGCGGGCAGTCTCCCGGATCAGGTTTCCGCTTTCGTCCCACTCGCATTCCGTCACGGTCGGATTTGACATGGAAAGATCCGCAAGCAAAGAGCCGCTCTTGTCCGGCGCCGCCTGCACTGTACGATACGCAGGAAGCACAACCGCAGTGGTCAGCAGCAGCACGCCCAGCGCCCGCGCGCGTGTGCGTCCCTTCATCTGATCTCTTTGTTCAGCTGTAATATGCCGGATCTTCATACGCAACTGTCCCCTCTGCTGTGGCTGTCCGATCGTGTGTTATTGCGGATCCGCCTCTGGCGAAGCGGGAATCTCCTTTTCCTCGGCGCTCTGCGCATCGGCCGGGACACTTTCCTGATCTTCAGTCTTCTTTTCCTTCGGTTCGGCCGCTTCCTCTTTCTGAGTCCCGGCCTTCCCGTCCGCCTGCGCTTTCGTTGTTGCAGTGTCCTTATCTGTGCTCTTGTCCGCGCTCTTGTCCGCGCTCTTATTTGCGCCCCTGCCCGCGCTCTGGCCCGCACTCTGGCTCAGAGAGGCAGACCGGCCCGGCGTATGGCGGTAATCATAGGCGTGATAATAGTTCTTATAATACTTTCTGTTATAGTAGCTGCTCTGGGTGACCTTCTCCCCGTAGAAGACGAAGCCCAGAACGTCCATGCCGGTCATCTCCGCGGAAATCAGCGCCTTGTGGATATCCCGGTGGTCCGAGAAATTCTGCCTTGACACGAACACACATCCTGCGACGTGTCCGGAGACCGCCAGCGGATCCGATACAAAATTGATCGGCGGCATGTCCAGAAGCACCAGCTCGTAGGCCTCCTCCAGTTCTTCCAGCAGGCTCAGCATATTCACAGATTCCAGCAGTTCCGACGGATTGGGCGGTAATTGCCCGGCGGGCAGTACGTCCAATCCGTTTCGGATCCCCTTCTTCACAGCATCCTGCCAGGTGCACATGCCGCCCAGGACCTCGGACACGCCCGGCGCATGGCTCTCATAATGGAAGATATCCTGCTGGCAGCCCCTGCGCAGATCCGCATCCACCAGCAGCACCTTCTTCCCGCTCATGGCGCAGGAAATGCCCAGATTCGCAGCGATGGTGGACTTTCCTTCTCCGGCAACAGCACTGGTAACAATCACTGTCCGGCTCTCTTTTCCAACCATGGTGTAGAGGAGGTTCATCCGCAGCTTGGAATAGCTCTCGATCACCTCCATCTCACTGTCCGTGCCCAGCAGATAACTTCCGGCGTCCTTACTGCTCTTTTTGATCCGCTTCACCGAAGAGAGCACCGGCGGCTTATAGCTCTGCGTCAACTCGGAAGCATCTGAAACCTTCTGATTCATGAGGAAAAGGACCAGAAGAAGAATGGATGCCACCATGCCGGCGCCCAGTGCGCCGATCATGCCCCTCCGCGCCCATCCGATGGGATTGGGCCCGGGCGGCTCCGTTGCATAGTCAATCACTTCAATACTTCCGGCATTGACGACACGGATGATCTCATCCGGCGCCACATCCAGCACCGCATTCACAATGTCCATGGACAGGCGCGGATCCTGTGTGGTAGACGTCACCTGCACCACGCCGGTCTCCGAAACCGAAGACATGGAGAGGGACGAGGCGATATACTTCGGAGTGATGCCTACATAGTCTTTGGCAAGACGCTCCGAGACCACGTCCATAACCTTGTTGCTCTTCACCACTACCAGGTACGTGTCGATCAGCTGTACTGCGGAATTCAGATCCACAGAACTGGTATACTGGTAATTGATCATATTCGGGTTCGCCGTATAGACATACATCGTCCCATGCGCTGAATAAGTTTCCACAGCTTTGCGCATGGTCTGGTGGTACATCGCGCCAAACCCGGCGGCGGCAAACAGAATCACCAGAAACAGGTGTTTCAGGTAGTATTTTATGAACTTGACCAAATCAATTCTGCTTTTTCTGTTTTCCATACAACGCTCCCGACTCCACTTCTCCTTATATAAAATATACGCAGCAAGTGCGGACAATCCACGGATCATTCGCCTGTTTTGCAGGCGTACGCTCTATTTGAATCCCCATCTATTCCCTATCAGATCGATGGGTTTAAAATTACATAAAAATCCATTACGTATTATAATCAGATGCACGTGTACTTGCAATGAGTTTATTTTGTTTTTACAGTTCACAGGCCAGCCAACTCTGCTGAGAGTTTGTGGGCACACTGAAAACACGTTGCCTACCCTCGCTTTGCATCGGTTGCATTGCAGCCACTCCCAGCTCCTATAGA
>CAJOKX010000067.1 GCA_905235415.1 uncultured Lachnospiraceae bacterium | reverse complement strand
GCAATGTCAGCTGCGTATTCAGCAGACGTTTCTCCTGCTTCTGCGTTTGTACGTCTGATTGAATCAGCCATATTCCGGCAGCGAGTACAACCAATATATTAATGATAACGATGCTCCACCAGCTGCTCCCCAGGTTCTTATCCAGAACAGTTGGAAGACGTGAGTATAGCATAAACGATATAAATATGGCTATCTGCAGACCACGATGTGGCCGGTATATGCGAACAATATAATTCAACAGTTTTCTCAAAATAGGACGTAGCAGATAGAACGCACCTATGCACAAAAACGGCATGAGAAAATCAAACGGATGAAGCGGCCCTATGATCGAAAAAGCGTCCCTTCCTTCCATCCAGTTCACCGCACAGATCAGACTCATGCACATGATCGTGATACTCTCGACAATAGGGTGAATGCCCAGTACAAACACAGGATCATCGCTGAATGTATACACAAAAAATGCGTAACCGCCGATCAACAGCACGATATCTGACAGATACAGCGCAGCAGTCCATCCGGAACTTCCCGGATAGACGATATTCGCATAGTACGAGAAGAATGCCCCTGCCATGGTCTTGAAAACCATATACAGTTGAAGTCCCTGCAGCCGTCTTTGGCGAATCAGCACCAGATCCATAGCATGGATCTCAAACCACTGGTTGCCAAATGCAATCAATGCAGCTCTGATAATATACTGTACCAACAACTTCATCGTTTTTCCGTGCGCCACGTGCAGAATTGTTCACGTGTTTGCTGCTTTGTTGCCATCGTTAACATCCTTGTCTCCATCCAATCAACACGTAGCATTCGGTGTCTTCAATCGTACTTCCACGCATTTCCTTCCATTTGTCTTCTTTATTGTCACTCTTCCGTTATATAGGCGGGTGATTTTGCGAAGCACTGCCTTCCTGGCACGGTTGAGATCGATTGTCTTCGCCAAAAAACGGATTACCAGATCGCTTCCCTCGGTTGTGATCTGGATGTCGATCTGTCCGGATTCTGTACCGCATCCTGACCAAAGGTCATAAAGAATCTGAGCGACATCATCCTCCCGGATCCCGTGCAGGTCATATCCCTGCAGCTGAATGTTTGCCTCCAGCCCATTTCTGTCAGAGGTTTCATCGATCTGTGACAGGATCTCATCTACCAGAGCGTCGCTGCAGTAGGTTCCTCTTCTTCTGGCGAATCGCAGCGTCTCCAGTTTCTCGATATATGTACCCAGTACATCGCTGTCAATCTGAGTCCCCCGGTCCATCGCTTCCTGTAATTGTTCCATCTGTCTGGAGATCTCCGTCCGGACACGCTCTGCCTCACCGCTGATCTGCGCTGTCAGGTACGTCCGGCGGCAATGTCAGCTGCGTATTCAGCAGACGTTTCTCCTGCTTCTGCGTTTGTACGTCTGATTGAATCAGCCATATTCCGGCAGCGAGTACAACCAATATATACAGAAACATCATGATGCCCCAGCTGTTTCCCAGATTCCTATCCAATATGGTGGGAAGGCGAGTGTACAGCGTGAACGATAGAAATATGGCTATCTGAAGCCTGCGGTGCGGACGGTATACGCGATCAATATAATTCAGCAGTCTTTTCAAAAGAGGACGCAGAAGGTAGAACATACCGATGCAAAGAAAAGGCAAGAGAAGATCGGCCGGATGAAGGGGTGCAATAACTTCAAAAGCGTCTCTGCCTTCTATTCGGTTCACTGCCCAGGCCAGAATCAAACACATGATCGCGAATCCTTCGGCGATCGGATAAATGCCCAGCACAAATACAGGATCATCGCTGAATGTCCACACAAAGAAGGCGTACCCACCGATCAACAGCACAATGTCTGACAGATACAAAGCAGCTGTCCATTCCGGGTCTCCCGGATAGATGATACTCGAATAATATGAGAAGAAAACTCCTGCCATGGTCTTGAAAACCATATACAGTTGAATCCACTGCAGCCTTCTCCTGCGAGTCAGTACCAGGTCCAGGGTATGAATCTCAAACCACTGGGCTCCATACGCAATCAAAGCGGCTCTGATAAGATACTGAACCACCATCTTCATCGGTTTTCCGTAAGCCACGTATAGAACTGATCCCTTGCCTCCTGTTTATGTCTCCTGCTGATGGGAACACTCATGTTATTGCGCAGAACAAAAGAATCACCATTCATCTCTCTGACATGGATCAGATTGACCAGAAAACTGTTATGGCATCTGCAAAACATAGCACCCGGCTGATTATTCTGCAGTTCTGCCAGGCTCTCTGTAATCTCATATTCCTGATCTTCGGTTAAAACAATGGTTTTTCTCAGGTTTCTCTCAAAGAGCAGGATGTCCTTTGTGTAGAGTGATACCATGCTGCGATTCACGGTTTGAAATGATATGCGCCTGTTGCGATTCCTGTACGACTCCCCTATGATCTCAAAGATCTCATCAACCTTATTGCTGAAATCCCGCTTTGTCACAAAATAAGTATGCCTGGACCGGTAAACGTCCGATGCATATACAATATAATCTGTCAGATAGACAATCTGGCAATACGGCCAGCGCTCATTGATCTTCCTGCCGGTCTCAATCCCCCGGGGACTGTTGTCATCCATCACAATATCAAGAAATACACAGTCCGGTATCCAATCCGGATCCTGTAAAAACAGCGGCTTCTCTGAATGAAACAGCCTTGTCTGCAGGTGCTGCTGCCGGCTTTTCGCATAGGACTGCAAAACCCTGTCACATTCCTCCCGGTCAAAGTCATTGTCATCCACAATTGCTATCGTTAACATCCCTGTCTCCGTTTTCCAAATGGTATTCAAGTATTATGCACGATCATTATTCGGCACGTTGCAGGCGGGTTTCTCCAATCGCCCTAAACAATGATTATATCAAGATCAAGTGTCAATCTCGTTCTAAAGTACATAATTGGCACGTTATGTGTAATAATTGACAATGCTGCACTAAGCAGCCAATAGAACATATACTTCTTCTCTTTCAGCACTGCGTGTGAAAGAGAGTTCTCCCTTGTACTTTCTGATCACTGACTGTACAGCAATGATCCTGCTTCGGGGTATATGCAGTCTGGGTGCTGACAGACGGATGATTAACCGATCATCCGTCCCTGTCAGGGAGAGTTCTCGTTCTCCTGTTCCCTGTTCTGCCGTATGATTCCCATTTTCTGCATAGGTCAGGCAATACAGGATCCGGGCAAGATCTTCATCAGCGATCCTGCCGGAATCGTAATTGCGAAGGGATATTGCGATTCCGTTTCCTTCCGCTGCAGCATTGTCAGAGATCTGCGACAGCACTTCGTCTGTAAGGATATCTCTGCAATATCTTCCCCGGTATGCGGAATCGTTTTGACCTGTCTGACTTCCATCTTGAGACTTCGCTTCAGACGAATCCTGCAGTTCCTGAAGATATCCCTTCAGAACTTCCGGTTCAATGCCCTGATCGTTGGATTCCAATAAACAGTCCACTTCCTGCATCTGCCGGGTAATGATCTTTCGTGTTTCCGCCATCTGTGTCCGCGAATATTGTGTGACAACTGCCCTGCGGCGAAGGAGCTGCAGCTGCATATCCAGAAACTCCTCCTCTTCTTGCTGGAATCGAAGATGGAACAGCACCTGCTGCGCCATCAGGCCTGCAATCAGGACAGTCAGAAGTGAACACTGTGCCACAATCATGCGCGTTGTAATATCTTCCGGGTTGTATTGCAACGGAGAAGACAGTCTCGATATGAATGTATACAGGAACATAAACCCCCACAAGAGCCTCCGGTGCGGCAGATAAAGAGTACCGAGGAAACGTGCCAGACGTTTCATATGCGGATAAAACAAGCATGTGAGCAGAAAAACCAGAGGCGGAATGAGCAGGTCTGCCGGGTGGAATGGACCTTGTATCTCCAGGATATTCCTCCTTCCTTCCAGATAGTTGATAAAAACCGGTCCTGCCAGGAACGCTGTGGATATACTGTCCGTAATGATAAACATCAACAATATATGAAGAGGTTCACCTTCCCACATCCATACATATATCACTGCTATCAGCAGAACAAGCATCAGGTCGAACAGCCGATACAGAAACTGGTAGATTATATCTCCCGGATGGTAAACAGATATGTAGGTAGAAAAAAAAGTCAGCAAAAAAGTCTTTCCCGGCATAAATAGATACAGCCACCATATCTCCTTTTTCCTTGCAAGCGCCATGTCCGTAAAGTTGATAGACGCTCTCTGAAGCATGCAGCCGACGAGGGCCGAGCGAAATGCATATTCTAATACTGTGAGCATGTCCGTTTTCTTTCCAAAAATGAATGAGAGATTATGCTTCCAGCTCTGGATCTATGGCCTTCAGAGCGTCTGCCTCCTCCTGCAGGATCTTCAGATAACGGGCATACTCATCTGCAGCGTCCTTATCATCTGTATCTGCCATCTTTTTAAGAACCCGCATATACCTGGACAGTTCATGCTGGTATTGTTTCAGTGTATGAATCTCTTCCTCAAGGGTAACAGCATCTGCATACATCTGTTCATAATATTGCTGAGAGCGCTCATTCTGCCGACGTTTCTCTTCTGCTTTCAGAAGGAACCCTTCTACAATCAGCAGAACGATAACACCCACCGTAAAGATATAAGCAAACAGCATAGAAGCTATCCTTTCATTCCGGCAAACCCTTGCTTATACGACCAACTTCACATCTTTATAATCGTCACTGTTGGTCAGCACAACCACGACCATGTCTGAGTGTCCGGCTTCCTTAATAGCGTTCCTGTCAAACCTCAGGATTCTCTGCCCTGCCTTAACCGGATCTCCTACTGCAACCAGAGGCGTAAACCCGTCACCGTTCATTGCAACGGTGCCCACCCCGACGTGAATCAGAAGGTTCATATTTCCGGCACCGCTGATTCCAATGGAATGTTTCGTATCTGCAATAAATAGAATCACGCCATCGTATGGGGCGACGATGATATCCTCCTGAGGCTCGATGCCAACGCCCTTTCCGAGAATCTCATTTGCAAATAGGTCATCCGGTATCCTTTCCTGCGGAATGACTTTCCCTTTGACTGGCTGCAGAACTTCTCCCTCTTCGCAGCTTATGACAATCGTTGCCGGTACCTTTTCAACAGTTGTCTCAATTTCTGTTCCGGAAGTGTGGCAAAACTCCACTCTTTTTTTCTGCCGGGAGAACCAGACCAGGATGAAGACAATTCCTGACAGGATCAGCAGCACAATCAAACCGCTTATAAGATTCTCCAGCATATTCTGTATTCCCCTGTTGTCTGCCTCATATACACTCTGCGCAAACCTCTCTGATCTGTCTGCGTACTTTCAAAACACTTCCGGGAGTAACAGACAATTCATCAATCCCAATCCGGACAAAATACTCCGTCATCGCAGGATCCTCTGCAAGATCCCCACATATCCCAACCGGAATTCCCTGATGATGTGCGCTGTCACATACCTCCTTCAACATGCGGAGGACAGCAGGATGATAAGCATCATAATACTGTGTCAGCTGCGCATTCTGTCGGTCACACGCTAATGTAAACTGTGTAAGGTCGTTGGTTCCACATGAAAAAAAGTCCACTTCCCTTGCAAGAAGATCACTTGTCAGCGCCGCCGCAGGCGTCTCAATCATAATGCCCAGACTTACATTCTTGTCGTACGGAATGCCTTCTGATGCCAGCTGTGCCTGTACTTCATCGCAGATCCGCCGCGCTTCCCGCACTTCCCAAACACTTGCAACCATAGGAAACAGGATTCGAAGCTTCCCATGTACAGAAGCACGGTACAATGCTCGCAGCTGTACACCGAATATGTCCGGCCGGCTGAGGCAGAACCGAAGTGACCGGTTTCCAAGCGCAGGATTTGTTTCTTTGGGCAGTTCCAGACATTCAATGCTCTTATCGTCACCGATGTCAATCGTACGGATGGTCACTTCCTTGCCCTGCATCTGCTCCAATACGTATCGGTATGCCTGATACTGCTCCTCTTCCGAAGGCAGTTCCTTCCTCCCCAGAAACAGATATTCTGACCGGAACAGACCGATCCCTTCTGCATCATTTTCCAGTGCTGTGCGCACTTCCTGAGGGAGCTCAATATTACAGAACACCCTTATCTGTCTGCCGTCCTGTGTGATGCCCGGCTTCCCCTTCAGTTTCCGGAGTTCTTCCTCTTCTGCACGCTGTTCTTCAAGCCGCATCCCCCAGACAGCGAGCGCCTCTCCGTCAGGATTCAGGATTATGCGGCCTGCGCTTCCGTCCAGGATGGCAGTCTGGCCAGAGATAATTCCTTTCTGCCTGCCCACACCGAACACCAACGGAATTCCCATTGCACGGGCGAGGATTGCTGTATGTCCCAGCACTGAGCCGCCTGACATGACGAGTCCCATGATCTTATGCCAGTCCATCTGTATCATCTCACCAGGCGTCAATTCATCCGCATACAGAATTGCAGGGCTTGAAGAATCAATCATGCGCTGCGATGGTCCGGTAAGTACAGCCGCCATACATCCAAGCACATCTCTTACGTCTGCTGCCCTGGCCTGTAGATGTTCACTTCCTGCCAGGGACAGCCTGGAAGCATATTCATCGCTCGTTTCCCTGACTGCCTTCTCTGCATCCGATCCCTTCGTAAAGATCTTTTGCTTAACCGAATCCTCCAGCCTCCGGTCAACTGCCATCAACTGATGTGCTTCCAGAATCTGTGCGGCATCCATCCGCCCCTCTTCACTCATCTCTAATTCCAGTGCATGCATCCTGCGCACTGCTTCTTCCCGCGCTTTCAGAAACCGTTTCCATTCCTGCTGCGAATCAGTGGGGGTATGCTCTGTGCCAGTCTCTGTTCTTTCTCGTGTCTTCTTGAGCACATATAGAGGTCCGATTGCGATTCCACCGGAACCACTGGTTCCCCGGATCGTTCTCATTCCATCTAAAGTATCAAGGATCTCCCGCTCAGCGATTGTCTGCAAGAATGCATCCACTGCCGATGCAGCATCCTCCTGATCCGGTCCTTCGATAATCACTTCAAACCGGTCCCCCACCCGGATTCCAAGTCCCATCAGAGACAGGATGCTTGACGAGTCTGCCGTCTCATCTCCTTTGACAATGGTAACCGATGATAAGAACGCTCCAACCTTCTTTACAAGCTGACCTGCCGGCCGCGCATGAAAACCTGTTGGCTCTATACAGGTATAAACGAACCGAATCTCTTTTTCCGACCCTTCAAGGTTGGTCATAATCTGTTCTCCGTGTATACTGCTTTGCGTTAACAATCTCAGTCATGTATAGGAATACCTTCCCTATATAAAAAAACTGTTATCTCCATAAACACGTGGGAATAAACCGCAGATTGATCATGAGAAAGATTAGCTGATGATTATTTGAGTTGAACATGATGCCAGTTCTGGCCGGATTGCTACGGCATATCATATATATTTTACGTTTATCATAAGCGCTGCACAAGAAGAATCTTCTGTTTTCATCAGCTCTCATAAGCATCCCTGCCTGACCCGGAACACCCGGAACAGAGCAGAATACCTGAACGCGAAAAGAGACCTCTCCCTAAGGATAAGATCTCTTTCCGTCCAGTTGTTGAATTGTAACATCCTGCAGGCAGTTTTACCCGCCTGCCGGGAATTACCATTATGAGAAGTAATGTGCTCCGAGCTTGTAGCTTCCGCTGTGTGTATTGAAGTACAGCGGGGTGCCCGGTACCGGAGAGGCTCCGTTGAGTGCGTCTGTCGCTGCTGCGTAGCAGGTGGAATTGACGCCGGAGTTGAGGGCTGCCTGCAGGGTTCCTGCTGCGGACGGGGTGAACTGTCCCGGCTGGTTGAGGACTTCCGCGATGGAGTTCGGGAAGCTTCCGCTGTAGACTCGGTTCATGACAACCTGTCCGACTGCGACCATGCCGTCATACGGCTGGTTGCCGGCTTCACACCAGATGATTGCCGCAAGCAGATCCAGATCGCTGGCGCCGCCGTACAGGCCCGAACTGTTGGAGCTTGCTGCCGCCACTGCGTCAGACGTTGTATCCTCGATGGAAGAATCTGCTTCGGATGCGTCATCATACAGGTACGCATACTCATCATCTTCTTCATCTTCCTCTTCTTCGTCATCTTCGTATTCGTCATAGGATTCCTGCGTATACGAAGCTGCACTTGTATCGGAAGTATATGCCGCCGCTGATGCGGAGGAGGTATCTGCCGACGCCGTGCTGTATCCGCCGCATGCTGCCAGATAAGCGTTCCATGCTGCAACTGCAGCCTCCGCTTTCTGCTGTGCATCTTCCTCGGTCGTGCAGTTCATAGCGGCATCCTGTGCTGCCAGATAGGCTTCGTACAGGGCCTGGATCTCCGGATCGTCTGATACGATCTGCGGTCCGTTGTATGTCTCCTGCGGAACAGAGCTCTCTTCTGTATAAGATGCATAAGAGGCATCTTCCGTATATTCTTCTGCGTAGTCGTAGGTTTCCTCATAGACAGGCGCCTCTTCATAAGAAGCGTCTTCCTGCTCCGGGGCGCTGCCGTCCTCCAGCTGCGCTGCGCTCAGGGTGACAACGATGTCCTCGTCGTCTTCGCCGTCTGCCGGTACTGCGGTGTCTACCAGCAGGACACGGGTCACGTCTTCTTCCGATACATATCCCGCATCCTTGCCCTGCTGAACCGCGATCCAGTGACCGTTGTCCTGAATCGTTCCCAGTACGGCGCCATCCTGCAGGGTGCCTGCAACCTGGGATGCTCCGCCGCTCTTTTCAAAGACGCTGACATCGTTCCAGTTTGCAGTAATTCCTTCTTCTCCGTAATGAGCCGCAAGCCCGCGCGCTTCTTCGCCGTAGGTGAGGAATTCGTTCTTCACATATCCGGAGACTCTTCCGGATTCTACTTCTGTCCACTCCTCGCCCTTGTTGACGACTTTGACTGCTGCGCCGCGGTACAGATAGCCGGCTGCGGAGCTGTTTTCATCAGCCTCGGTGCGGATCACGGCGCCGGTATCAACCGTGTCGTCGTTGGTCATTGCGATGCTCGCCCAGTCTTCTGCAGTCCAGTTGATCTCATCGATCCCGAATGTATTGTTCGCCGCGGATGCGGTGCCTGCCAGAAGGGCTCCGGTCATCAGAACTGCGATCGTACATGCTGCTGCTTTTCGACTTCTACACATAATATCATGCCTTTCATTTAAAACGAATGTATTAACAATATTAAGATCTCTTTCGAAATATTACGTAATTGTTAAGATTTGATTGCATAATACTACGTGCATCGGATCCTGTCAACCCCTGTGTCGAAGAAACTATAAGATCCACCGGGCCCCGCGCTCAAAAACCCGGGAAGCACGTTCTGCGCCAGGAAATAAAAAAACCGGGCCCTGCGCCCGGTTTTCGCAAAACTGAACCTCTGACCGGAGTCAGAAACGCGGACGCTCGGCAATCAGGACAGCGTGGCCGCCAGATAATCAGATACGCGGTCGCAAGGCAATTAAAAAACCGGGCTCTGCGCCCGGTTTCCTGCATGCAAATGGCTATACCATCTTTATCTTTATTGTTACCTTTATCTTATAGAAAGAACACTTCTGCCACATAGACCCCCTCAACCAGCAGGCCCCCTCAACCAGCAAACTCCCCCTCTGCCGCAGCCCCCTTCCGGCGCTGCGCTCCCTGTGCGCTCAGTTTTGTCTCTGCCGTCTTGCTTCATATAGCAGGACGGAGGCGGCGATTGCGGCGTTCAGGGATTCTACCTGTCCACACATGGGGATGCGCACGGCCTGATGGGCCAGGGCGGCGGTTTCATCCGTAAGCCCGCGGCTCTCATTTCCGATCAGGAAGGCGCCCGGCCCTGCGTAGGATTCTGCGTACATATCCCGGCTGCCCTTCAGATGGGCGGCGTACAGCCTGACGCCGCGCTCTTTCAGCGCTTCCAGCTCCTCTTTCAGGTGATCCGTGTATACAAACGGAACGCGGAAGACGGAGCCCATCGTGGATCGGGTGACCTTCGGGTTATAGATGTCCGCGCTTCCCTTTGACAGCAGGATGCCGGTTGCCCCCGCAGCCTCCGCCGAGCGGACGATCGTCCCGAGGTTCCCGGGATCCTGCAGGTTCTCCAGCACTACGATCAGGGGAGTGTGATCCGCCCCGGCAGCCTCTTTTCTGTCCGGTGACGCATTTCCTTCTCCCAGCAGATCCGGGATCTCATAATGAAGCTGCGAGACGACTGCGAGGATCCCCTGCGGACTGCGGGTGTCTGACATATACTGAAAGACAGCGTCGGAGACGGTCTCGATCCGGATGCCCGCTGAGAGGGCTTTGCGCCCGTCTGCGCTTTCCAGAAAGCTCTTCGTTGCGTACGCTTCGCGCAGTAAAGAGACAGGGATCTCGCGGAACATCTTCGGGCCCTCGGCCACGAAGACGTCCTGCGCATCTCTGTCTCTGGAATTCTTTTTCAGTTTGACCAGTTCTCTGACTCTGCTGTTTCCTGTACTTGTAATCATGATTATACAGACAGTGCTTTCGCGACCCGCAGCATATAGTCCGGAAGATTCTTCTGCATCTTCAGGGCCTCTGCGATGTCGAAGTCTACCCAGTCTCCGTTGCGGTATCCGACCACGCGGTTGCTCTTGCCCTCTGCCAGGAGGTCGACCGCCATCGCGCCCATCATGGATGCGTAGACTCTGTCCTTGCAGGTCGGGCTTCCGCCGCGCTGCATGTGGCCGAGGATCGTCGCCCTTGTCTCCACGCCGGTCGCCGCCTCGATCCGCCGCGCCATGGATGCGGAGTGGCCGATGCCTTCCGCGTTGATGATGATGTGGTGCTTCTTGCCGCGCCTTCTGCATTCGATGATGTTGCTGATGAGCTTCTGCTCATCGTAATCATACGTCTCCGGGAGCAGGATGTCTTCCGCACCGCTGGCAATCCCGCACCACAGTGCGATGTAGCCAGCGTGGCGTCCCATCACCTCGATAATGGAACAGCGCTCATGCGATGTGGAGGTGTCCCGGACCTTGTCGATGGCTTCCATGGCGGTATTGACTGCCGTATCGAAACCGATCGTATATTCGGTGCAGGCGATGTCCAGGTCGATCGTGCCCGGAACGCCGATGGTGTTGATACCCAGCTCCGCCAGCTTCCCGGCGCCCGCAAAGGAACCGTCGCCGCCGATGACAACCAGTCCTTCGATTCCGTTGTCCCGGCAGACCTGCGCGGCTCTCTTCTGCCCTTCCGGCGTCCGGAACTCCTGGCTGCGCGCGGTGTACAGGAAGGTGCCGCCCTTTGAAACCGTATCGGACACGGACCGCGCGTCCAGATCCGTGATCTCTCCGTTCAGAAGGCCCTTATATCCCTGATAGATGCCTTTCACCTGAATCCCGCGGGATACGGCGCGTCTGACAACTGCTCTGATGGCCGCATTCATTCCCGGTGCGTCGCCGCCGCTGGTAAGTACTCCGATCGTACTAATCTTTGACGCCATATTCATTTCCTCCGTATGATCTGTGTGCCCGTCATCCGGTTTGCCCGGGGAAGGGATCTGCCTCAGTCTCTTTCCTCCAGATTCCGGTATGCCCTGTGATGCCCCACGTATCTGTATGCCGGGCGGATCAGTTTGCCCTCATTGACCAGCTCTTCGATTCTGTGAGCGCTCCATCCGGCTACTCTTGAGATCGCAAAGATCGGGGTGTACAGCTGTACCGGTATCCCTAACATAGAATACACGAATCCTGAATAGAAGTCTACGTTGCAGCAGATCGGTTTTGCCAGCTTTTTCTGCCCGGTCAGCAGTTTTGCGGAGATTTTCTCCACGGACTCGTACAGGGCGAACTCCTCCTCCAGGCCCTTTGCCTGGGAGAGCCTTCTCGCGGCGTCCTTCAGAATCACTGCCCTGGGATCGCTCAGCGTATAGATCGCATGCCCCATCCCGTAGATCAGCCCGGATCTGTCAAATGCTTCCTTGCGAATGATCTTTTCCAGGTATTCCTGGATGGCGGCCTCGTCCTCCCAGTTCCGGATATGGGATTTGATATCCGCAAACATGTTCTCGACCTTCAGGTTCGCTCCGCCGTGCTTGGGTCCCTTGAGGGACGCCAGCGAGGCTGCGATCGCGGAGTAGGTGTCGGTCCCCGTGGAGGACACCACATGATTCGTGAAGGTCGAATTGTTGCCGCCGCCGTGCTCTGCGTGAATCACCAGGCACTCGTCCAGAACCAGCGCCTCCAGGTCTGTGTACCTGCCGTCTTCGCGCAGCATCCACAGCATGTTTTCAGCCGTTGACAGGTCCTCTCTCGGGTACCGGATGATCAGGGATCTCTCATTGTTGAAATGCTGGTATGCGTGGTAGTTGTAGACTGCGATCAGCGGCATTACGCCGATCAGCTGCAGGCACTGCCGCAGCACGTTGTTGATCGAGATGTCATCCGGCGCCCTGTCATATGAATACAGGGTCAGCACCGAGCGCTGCATGCCGTTCATGATATTTGCGCTGGGCGCCTTCAGGATGACGTCCCGCACAAAATTGACCGGCAGTTCCCTGTACTGGGAAAGCAGATGGATAAACTCCCGCAGTTCTTTTTTATTGGGAAGCTTTCCGAACAGGAGCAGGTAGGTTGCTTCTTCGAAGTTGAACTTCCTGCCGCGGTTGCCGTAGACCAGTTCGCTGACCTTGTATCCCTGGAAATAAAGCTCGCCCTCGATCGGGACGCTCTTCCCGTCGACGAGTCTGCTTCCGTTGACGTCCGAGATCTCTGTCAGGCCCGTCAGGACGCCCCGTCCGTTGGACTCGCGAAGGCCTCTCTTCACGTCATACTTCTGATACAGGCCCAGATCCATCTTATTTGCATTCAGTGTTGCGGCCGTAAGTTCTTCCAGCCGCTCGTCACGCTGCAGTTTTTCCTGGTCATTCAGCATAGGAATGCCCCCATTTCTTTTTATCTTCAGTCCCTGCTACCTTTCGATTATAATAACAGCTCCGCAAGGCTGTCAATTGCACGCGTTTTGTATGACTTCTTTGCAAAACGTGGGGGAGAGTATGGCGATTCGCCGATACTCTCCCCCGCATTCGCGCCCGGATCTGTCTGCTCCTGGTTGATTCTTCGCATCTTCCTCGCTGCAGTGCCTGCCGGATCTTCCGGATCTTACTCCAGAAGGTCCGCGTACTCTGCCTTTGATACCAGAAGCAGGTCCTCCGGTTTCAGTTCGATCTGCGTCCCGATCCTGCCGCCGCTCACATAGACTATCGCAAGATCCTGTGCAGATACATCAATCCTGGTACTATATTGTTTCTTCATCCCGATCGGGCTGCACCCGCCCCGGATGTATCCGGTGACGGACTGTATCTCTTTGACATGGATCATATCGACCGATTTCTCGCCGACGCTCTGCGCTGCTTTCTTCCGGTCCAGTTCCCCGTCTATCGGGATGACAAATACATGGTACGCGCCGCTTTTTCCGCGGGTCACGAGTGTTTTGTACATGGTCCGGTGGTCCTGCCCCAGCGCGTCTGCGATATGCTGCGCGTCAACGAACTCGTCGCATTCGTAGGTATGGACTTTGAAATCCACCCCGGCGCGCTCCAGCATCCGCATGGCATTGGTCTTGTTCTCTTTCGCCTTGGCCATTACTTCTTATTCTTTTTCCCCTTCTTGCCTTTCTTGGACTTCTTCTTTTCTGCTGCTGCGGGCGCATCCGGTGCATCCGTCTCTTCCGCAGCTGCGGCGGGTGCATTCTGAGGGGTCTTCACCGGTTTGTCCTCTCCGCCGCCTTTATCGGCATACTGCCTGGTTCCCTGTGCATATTCTTCGAGGAAAGCAGCCGCCCCGGACAGGCACTCTGTGTTCAGTGAATAATAGGTCCATTTTCCATGGCGGACCGCAGTCACAACGCCTGCGTCTGTCAGGCTTTTCATATGATGGGAGAGCGTAGACTGCACGATATCCAGCGCCTGCAGGATCTCGCCGGCACTCATTTCCTTTTCTCGTAATAGAGACAGAATCAGCAGACGATGCGGATCTCCGATCGCCTTGAAGATCTGGTCATAGGTTACCCCTCCTGTACTCTTCACACTGTTCCTCATAGCTCTGCTCCCCTCATATATCGTTACAACGCCCCCGTTGGACCATTCTTTTCTTTCATGATGCAGTAAATGCCTGTCTTACCAGACATTTCCCGCTGCGGTTGTCTGTGCTGTGGTTGTCTGCACGCTCTGCGGCTGCGCCTTCTTCTGTGCCGTCCAGTATACGATCGAACCGGCTCCGTCATCTTCCACCGTTCCGTAGGTCTCTTCGATCAGAGTCTTCAGGGAACCGCTGTCAAACGGTCCTTCCAGACTTGCCATGGCGGTGTCGGACTCATCCTTGTATACGATGATGGGCGTGCCGACTTCGATATACTCATAGATCAGTTTCACCGCGCTCAGCGGTGTATTGATGCATCCGTGGCTTCCGCCGCCCAGATACACATTGCCGCCAAACCAGTACCGGCTCTGCAGGTCATGGATGCCGACGCCTCCGTTGAAGGGCATCCAGTAATCGACCGGCGCCGTATACCCTTCTCCGGAAAGAAGCGCATTGCGCTGGCGGCCCTTCAGCGACCAGACGCCGCCCGCAGGCGTCTCATTGCCCGCGTACGGATTGCCCGTGACCACAGGCGTCTTCACGACCAGTTCGCTGTTTCTGTAGAACCACATGGTCTGCGTCGTCAGGCAGATCTCCACGTAGGTATCCCCGATGTCATTTGCAAATCCGTGCAGTCCCGTGTTGTTCCAGATGGCGTCGATGATCACCTGCTTCTGGCCCTTGATGGCGTCCAGGATCTGCTCATACATGCTCTCCTGGTCCAGTTCCCATCCATAGTCGCCCACGCCCTCTTCCAGATTGACGATGGTGCCGAGGCTGGTATAGAACTTTCTGGCGCTCTGGTAGGTGTCGTATCTGCGCGCCAGCCTGGATACATAAGTGCGGACCTTGTCCTCATTGACGAAATAAGAACTGCCTCTCTTGGACAGGAGGCTGCGGATCCCTTCTGAATTCAGCGTCTCGCTCACGCCGTCTCCCATGGACAGGGTGATCTTCGCGCCGAGCACTTTGTTCAGCGCCTGCGCCTTGCCGATCAGTTCCAGGTCGGTTCCGAATACGGCCGGGTTCTCGTACAGTCCCAGCTGGTCCAGGTTGATCTGTGTACTGCCCGTCTCCAGTGCAGCCACCACCGCTTCTGTCGTCTCGTCTTTCCGAAGCTGCGTGCCATAGACCTCCGGAGACACAACGGCTCCGTCGTCCGTGAGGATGATTTTCGCGTCTTCGGGCTGAATGATATTCTCCTCCCGGAAGCATGGAAGGCTTTCCACTACGCCTGCAACGCTCTCTCTGTCAAATGAAGTCTGCAGCGTCTCTTCACTGCCCTGCAGCGCGCGCACGATCATCATCAGCGGCCATGCGATGCTGTTCTGTTTTTCCATCGCCCTGTCAATCGAGCCGTCGTCCACATACCTCAGGCTGACGTCTTCCGCACTGATGACATTGCGCTGGGTTCCGTCCGGATCTCTTGCGGCCAGTTCCAGAGAATAGGTATCCACCTTTGCCTGCACGGCCGTCTTGATCTCCTCAACCGTCAGCCCGCTCGCCCCGATTCCGAAGAACTGCGTCCCGGGATAGAAATGGTCGTAGTAATGGTACGCGGCATATCCGTACATCGCCACAAGGACTGCGGCAGCCGCGGCCAGGATCTGCGTCCTGTATTTGCCGGGCACCCTGAGCGCCCCGGATTTTTTCGGAATGGTGATCCGCTTCGGAAAGACATCCTGTTTCGAAAGGACAGGCCGCTTCAAAAGGACAGCCTGCTTCGGAGCGGCAGTCCGTTTCTGAAGGAGCGGGTTGCGGTACCCTTCTTCAAGGTAGTATCTGTTCGGTTTGGCGTTCGTGTGCACGGTCTGTGCGGAAACCGGTGGCTGTGCAGTCTGCGCAGAAACGGATGCCTGCTGCGAAGATGCCTGCGCGGAAGCGGATGCCTGCTGCGAAGATGCCTGCGCGGAAGCGGATGCCTGCGCGCTCTGTGTGCCCTGTGCATCCCGCGTAGTCTGCACGCCCTGTGCAGTCTGTGCGCCCTGCTCTGCCCCGGTGGTTTTATGACCTGAAGGTTTCGGGTTCACTTTAACGTGAAATAAGCGTCCGTCGCTGCCTACTTCCAGTCTGTCCATATGACTGTTCAGAAGACCGCGTCCGACGCTCTTATCCGATGTGAAACTATGATTACCCTTAGTCGTCCCGTCAGCTTCCCGTTTCCGGCTTTCAGCAGCTTTTCTTGCTTTTCTCACTGCGCTGCTGTCCACGTACAGAAGAGAATTCGACTCTTCTCTATGGGAATAACGGCTCGACGACGACAGACCCTCCCTCGGATCTTCCGCCAAGCTGCCCCTATTCATCTGCTGCCCCTTAATAATCTGCGCTCTGAACCGGCCGCCCTTACAGCCCGCTCAGCTCCCCATCAGCGTGATACACATTTATTATATCGAAACAAGGAGGAAATTCAATGTAGTCAAACCAAGTTTTTCGAAAAACTTATGCACCAGTTATTCACATATTATCCCCCGATGCATTCAGTTACTTGTATAAAACCACAGGCGTACCGGTCGGAGCCTGGTTGAAGATCGTCTCAGCAAGGTTATACGGCATGTTTACGCAGCCGTGGGACCCGCTGGTCTGATAGATCTGTCCGCCGAAAGCCGACCTCCAGCTCGCGTCATGCAGTCCCTGTCCGTCGTAGAACGGCATCCAGAATGTAACGCCGGTTCCGTTGGTCTCATTGGAGGGGATCAGGGTCGCCGGGCTCTCCTTGTATGCGATCGGATAGATTCCCGTCTGTGTCTCCGTCTTCTTGGCCACGCATCCGGTCACGACGTCCCCTTCGGTGACCAGTGCATGTTCTTTGTAGAACCACACATGCTGCATGGAGATGCTGACCTCGACGTAGGTCCGCATATCATCGGTTCCCGAACGGTCCACTCCGGTATAGGCGTACACCGGCTCGCGCTCGGTCTGCGTATTGCCCTGCACATCTGCGAGCAGCTGCTGGTACTCGCCTTCCTCGTCAATGAGATATCCGTAGTTGTTGTCGTTCTCCGAAAACTCGATCGTATTGCCCAGGCTTGTGGTGAAATTCCTCGGATAGTAGATCGTGTTGTACTTCTGTCCGAGCGCCATCACGTATTCCCGGATCTTCTCTTCGCTCAGATAGCCCTCTCCGTTTTCCAGGACAACCCAGTTGGAAATGGTTCCCCAGTCGATGGTCTCCTTCTCATCTCCGAATACATAGGTGATGACTGCCTTGTCATAGGCGTTGTAGGTGTTGACCATCAGATTCAGTCCCGCGTCTGTCGAGAGGACCTGCGGGGGGATATACAGCTGCGGCTGCACCTGCGCGGCGATGTCTTCGGCCGGCTTGCTCCCGCCGATCACATCTTCCACGGAGGACTGCACCAGATTCTGGATGTCGGAATCATTCAGCTGCGTGCCCTGCACCTCCGGAACGATGGAGTAGGTCTTTTCTTTCTCGTCATAGGTGACCGTCGCGTCCACATTCTCGACACGCGCGTCCGCCATGGACGATACTGTCACCGCCGACTGAAGCTTCGCCGCATCGTGTAGGAACGGAACGTCCAGTTCATACTGGTTCCCGTTCATCATGGAGTCGATCAGGACGGGGATGGAGCTCTTCTGCTTGGACAGCGCCTTCTGGGCAGCCTCCAGGAGCGCAGCCTCATCGACTGTATATCCGAGGTCTGCCAGAGACCACTTGGCCTCTTCTTTGTCCCCTTCCATCAGCCGCACGGATGCACGGGTAAACGCTTCTTTGAGAACCGGCACCACTTCTTCCGGCGTCTTCTCCGATACGTCATATCCGTCGATCGTAGTCTGCTTGAAATAAGTCGTGCGGTTCCACTCTCTACCCAGATAGACGCAGCAGATCGTGATCAGCACGAGTACGAGAACCCCTATAATTCCAAAGCACCACTTGAAAAATCTGCCCAATTGAAACTCCCCCTGCTGTAAGATATTTGAATCACTATACCATTTCTCATTCTGCGAATCACCGCAGATCACAGAAAAAAATCATTAAGACTTTATGAGGAAAAGAAGCCGGGAATCATCCCGGCTTCCTGACTGCTCTTTATAAAGATCCGGCTCTATGCCGCACTTCAGGTCCCGCTCTCAGCCGCGCTTCACCTTGATCTTGTAGGTCAGCACCCACAGACCGGAGAACAGGAAATAGGCTGCCGCCGCGGCGCGCGATGCAAGACCGATGTAATCGTTGGGCGCCATCGGGATCATCAGAAGGACGCAGGCTGCCGTGCACAGAAGCGAGAGGAATACGAGGAATCCCGGCATCCGTCCCGGATCCGCTCCGGTCTTGGAGTTGACCTTGACGACCTTCAGGCAGAACATCCACTGGATGTAGTACATCACGACAAACACGGACAGGATGATCATCACCACCAGGACGATGACGCCCTGCACCAGGGAGGAATCGACGGAAGCCGAAGATCCCTGCGCGCTGACAACCACGAAATAGACTGCGATCACCAGGCCGACCGCCTGAATCAGGCAGGCAATGATGAACTTGAGGGCCATCATGACCCTGGTCAGCGTGTATCCGCCCATCGGGAACTGCCTGCGCTTCGTATCTGTCCTGAAGAACATCAGCCACAGCCCGAGGCAGAACAGGATATTCGGAATCAGGACGACCACTGCGATGCTCAGCTCAACGGTTGCACCGAGCTGTGCCACGATCTCCTGTACGTTGACAATCATCGATACCATCTGGGATGCCAGTTCGGAGAGCATCTGTGTGAAGAAACTCCTGCCGCTGCCGCCCAGGATATGATCCAGCATGGCGTTCGCGTCTTTGATGTTGCGCAGCGCGTTGCCGCAGTAGATGTTGTATACATTCAGCGCGAGCATCGCGGTAAAGGAGAGCGACATCAGGAAAAATGTGACGGACTTGACTCTCTTGCGTGCGCGTACCATAAAGGCCTTGCTGCCGCCGGAGCTTTCGCGTCTTCCATAGTCTCTCTGCGCGCCTGCCTGCCCCTGGGGCTGGCGGTATCCATATCCGGCGCTTCCGTACTGGTCCCGGGAAGGTCTTTCCTCCGGGCGCTCTTCCTGTCTCGCCTCGTACTGGCGGCGTGCGCCGTAGGTCTGGCCCCTGCCCACGTCCTGGCGCCAGTCTTCTCCGAAGCCCGGCGTGTCATCCCGAACCGGAGCGCTCTCTTCTTCCGTAAACTGACCGCCCGGAGTCGTCTCCGCAAACTGTTCGTTCACGGGGGTCTGTCCGGCAAATGCCGGCTCCTGCGTCACCATCGCCTCATCGGAAGCCTCATCCAAAGCTTCCGCAGCTTCCTGAGAAGGCGCCTGACGAACACCCTCCGCCTCCGCAGCCCCGGCATCAGCAGTCTCTGCATCCGGAGCACTCTCTTTCGGCTCGTCCAGAGAAACTTCCTCTACGACAGCATCCACTGTCGGGATCGGAACGCCCAGTTTATTTCCGCAAACCGAACATGTCGATGAAGTGTCTTCATTCTCATGTCCGCAGTACATACATCTCTTCATAATCACTCTCCCGGGATTACACCATAGATAGAACAATTATACTGCAAAACGATCCCGCAATCAATTCTTTTCTTCCGCTGCGGAGGCATCCGGAGCCGGCATGGCAGCCGCCGCCCCTCCCCAGGACGTCTGCGTGTAGGAGGGTGTGCCTGAAGAGAATTCATTTCCGCCCGTCAGGCCGTCCTGCGCCATCATCTGTCCCATCACCGAGATATCGCTGGAAACGTCCCACGCGGTACTCTGGTAGAAGGAGTCCAGGATCTTCTCGAAGGCGTCGTTGATGGTATCCAGGGAATCCTCGATCTCCCTTTTCGCGTTTTCGATGTTCTGGCCCTGCACCTTCTGGCGGTCCAGCGCCGCATAGGTATCGACCAGCTTCTGTGTGGTCGGGAGATAATACTTCATCAGGCGGTGCAGGTCGGGGGCGCTCTTCGGATCTTCTTCCACCTTGTCAAAGATGCCGGTCACAACCTTCTCCAGGCGGTCCAGTTTATCCGAGAAGTCCTCTCCCGGAATCTCTTCATTTTTCTGATGGATATGCGCGATGAATGCTCTTCCCTCTTCCACGACGGCCCGCTTCTCCAGGTCCAGGTTCACCGCTTCCTTCGCCGCTTTTGCGTCCCGCTCCTGCGCATTTTGCTCCATCTTGCGGTATTCTTTCAGGTCGGACTCCCGGAATACGCTTCCCGTGCCTGCCGAGGCCTTCATTCTCTCCTGATACGCCTGCATCGTTTCCTCATACTGGCTGTATGCGCCGCGGCTGGTCATGAAGGCGGTTCCTTCTTTGTCCATGTAGGCTCTGCCTGTAAAGATGCCGTCCCGGATCATGCTCTGAAGCTCCTTCGCGGTCCATTCCTCATCCTTGCCGAACGCAGCGGCGACTTCCCGGACCGTGATGGTATCCCTTCCGTCCATGAGTTTGAGGAGTTTTCGGGCGCGCCGGACCATGTTGACCTTCCGGGCGCCCTTGTACAGGCCCCATCCGGACAGTGCGGCAAGCACGCCGCAGAAAACCGCCATCCCATTCATGCCGTCCAGGGCCAGTGAACTTCCCGCCGCAATGCCGAAGATGAAGGTGAACAGGCCGCAGACCCAGGAGGAGGCATGTGCGCCGAACGCTGACACCACGCCGGACCCGGAGGAGCGGTTCTGCTTCCCGCTCAGGTCGCTCTGCGGCTGGCGCGCTCTGTCCTTTGCGTCCTGGTAGCTCCCGGAGGACTGCGCCTTGTAAGAACGGCCTTCTTCTGTGCGGAAGAAAGGCTTGTCCCCCAGCACTGCGCCGGCCAGGCTGTCATGCACCGAATCGGCCGCATCGCTCAAAACCTTTGAGATCTTCCGGTTCAGGGAGCTGTAATCCCCTGTACGGATCGCGTCATTGACCAGATCCGCAACCTCCCCGACCGTCTGAAAAGTATCTTTTTCGTCCATTTTACCGTCTTTATCGCTCATAGATCCCCTGCCGCGCCGGTGCGCGTGTCGTGTAAATTCGCCTGTCGTGTAAATTCCTGTAAGTATGATGAGTGGTATCATCATATCACATATTTTCATTCTCAAAAAGGGACGCGCCAAGATACCGCGTAACAGTTCACATGCCAGCCTCCGACCTTCTGCATGGAGTTCTGTGGGCACAACTGAAAACCATAGGCAGCCGACTAAGCTTTGCGAGTTGCTGCAGCCACGGTGCTGAACGTCCAGTGGAC
>CAJOKX010000066.1 GCA_905235415.1 uncultured Lachnospiraceae bacterium | reverse complement strand
CGGTCGGTGCTGGACGAACGTCCACTGGACGTTCAGCACCGTGGCTGCAGCAACTCGCAAAGCTTAGTCGGCTGCCTATGGTTTTCAGTTGTGCCCACAAAACTCCATGCAGAAGGTCGGAGGCTGGCCTGTGAACTGAAACATTCTTTTTCCGCGAAGGCCCCTCCCCGCCTGACAGTCAGAGCATGGCGCGGTTTTGCAGGAGTCCGACTGAGATGTATCCGTCCAGGAGCGCCCTGATATCGCTTCCTTCCTCCGCATGGGTATACTCTTCCGCCTCCAGAATCACATCGTATACGTCCTCTTTCTTCTCTTCCATGTGGTACCTGTCATGATAGAGCAGGGACTGGGCGGGTTTTCTGTCATACAGAATCCCTCTGCAGCTTTCCGCCGGGCAGGCAGGGAAATTGACATTCCAGACCTTTCCCCTTCCAGGATCCTTCCCGGCAAGCTCCCTGAGAATGGGGGCAAGCTGCTCTTTCATGACAGCGTCGCTTTCCCCGCGCTTCTGCGAAAAGCAGATGGCCGGAACCGGCCAGATGGCCGCCTCCATCGCAGCGCCCACCGTCGCCGAATACAGCGTATCATAGCCGCAGTTCGCCCCGTCATTGACCCCGCTCAGGACAAGGTCCGGGATCTTCTGCGCCCCGAACGCTCCCCTGCAGACGATCCGCACGCAGTCAGCCGGGGATCCGTCGATCCTGAAGGCCTCTGCCCCCATAACCGGATAGTCCCTCACACGCTCCAGGACAATCCTCCTGTCCAGGGTAATCTTCTGGGACATCGCGCTGCACTGTTTCATCGGGGCAACGACCATCACCTCTCCAAGTTCCAGGGCCGCCTGCGCAAGATAAGCCAGGTAGGGAGAATCAATCCCGTCGTCATTGGTCACCAGAATCCTCATCGCTGCCTCCCTTAAAGATCAGACAATTGTAAAATGCCATCTGTAGCTGTTGTATTCTCCCATTTCCGCCGGAACCGGAAGACCGATCTGCATCAGCGCGTTGGCCGGATAGACAGTGCCGCTCTCCTCATCTTTATAGAAGCGGTCCTTCTTCAGTCCCCTCAGCCTGACATAGTTCACGGTCATATTACCGTGGGACGCCAGGCAGACAACGAAGACCAGCGCCTGGGACGCGTCCTCTGCAAACATCTCCCACGCAGCGATCTCATCCTGCGCCGGATTGCTCAGCCTGTAGTACAGGCCATGCTGGATCAGGTCCGCATACTGATGGAAATCCCGCACCTGCTGCCGGATCTCCTCTTTCTCCGCATCGCTCAGCCTGGAGGGATCCAGTTCATATCCGAAGGTTCCGCTCATCGCAACCGCCGCTCTTGTCTTCAGGCTGACGACTCTTCCGGTCTGCTCGTTCGGGACAGCCGAAACATGCGCGCCCATGGACGAGACCGGATACAGGAAGCTGGTCCCGTACTGGATCCGGGTGCGGTCGATCGCATCCGTGTTGTCAGAGCACCAGATCTGCGGCGTGTAGTACAGCATCCCCATGTCGAACCGTCCGCCGCCCCCGGAGCACCCTTCGATCAGAAGATCCGGATAATTGCGGTTAAGCCGCTCCAGGAAGTCATACAGGCCAAGCACATAATTGTACAAAACCTGTCCCTGCGACAGGGAGCCGTGCGAATAGACATTGAAGATGGACCGGTTGAAATCCCATTTCAGATATTCAATGTTGGCGCTGTCAAGAACTGTGCTGACTGCGTCATAGATCGCATCCACGACTTCTTTTCTGGAAAAGTCCAGAATCAGCTGATTGCGTCCGAGCACCGGATGCCTGCCCGGGATCGTCATCGCCCAGTCCGGATGGGCGCGGTACAGATCCGAATCCTCATTGACCATCTCCGGCTCCACCCAGATGCCGAACTTCAGTCCGATGTCATTGATCTCGCGCACAAGATCCTTCAATGGCCTTCCCAGTTTTTTCTCATTGACGCTCCAGTCGCCCAGGCCCCTGTAGTCGTCATTGCGCTCGCCGAACCACCCGTCGTCCATGACCAGCATCTCAGCGCCCAGATCCTTTGCGCCTCTGGCAAGGTCCACCAGCTTGTCTCCGTCGAAATCAAAATAACACGCTTCCCAGCTGTTCAGGACCACCGGCCTTGGAAGATCCCTCCATTTGCCGCGGCAGATATGCATGCGCACGCAGCGCTGGAAGTTCTGTGAGAGCCGCGCCATTCCTTTGGAGGAATAGCTCATGACCGCCTCCGGCGTCCAGAATTCCTGTCCGGCCCCGAGCGGATATGCAAGCAGCTCGTCATGCAGGCCCAGGAGCACCCGGATATTGTTGTACTGATCCTTCTCGATCTCTCCCTTGAACCCGCCCGAATAGGCCAGGCTCATCCCGTAGCAGTTCCCGTAATCCTCCGTCGCCATGTGATCCACCAGCAGGATGGAGGGATTGTACTGATGGCTGGAAGTGCCCCTCGTAGAGCCGATCGTCATCGTCCCATGGCCGACATTGCACCTCTGCATATTCCGCTCCATGCAGTGTCTTCCGTAGAACGTCACGGCGTCATAGTCGCCCGTGACAAAATCAAGGCAGGCACTCTGCGCCTTCTCCAGTGTGAATGAGGTCTCCCCGCAGTTGCGGATGCACGCTGCGCGGGTGATGATATCCAGCTTCGGAAGCACGCCGTAGTACAGGTCCGCCTCCAGCTTCAGCAGATCATCCTTCAGGGTAATGATGAGCGTCTGCGCGCCTTCGCCGGTCTTGCGGTTGGTCTCATCCGCATAGACAGCCGGAAGGCCGGGAATGGAAAACAGGCCGTCTTCCACCCGGTATGAATCATACCGAAGGTCACAGTCGATGGTGCCGCTCTCATCCGCAACCTTCAAAAGAACCCTTCTGTAATCCCCGTTTCCCAGATACGGAAACTCCTGGGGCAGGTAATCCATGGAATAGGTGCGGTCCCCCTCCGCCTCATAGGGATTGCCGGAGAACCCCCGGTCCCGGAAAGTCAAAAGGAAATGCATATCCCCTTCTGTCTTCCTGCCGTAATACTGGTGAAGGAGATACCCGTACCGGTCTACATGCATCTGGTAGCTGGTTCTCTTTGTATTCAGGGTGAATAAGAGAGTCTCTTCGCGGATCTGAATGGACATAATCGCTTTTCCTCCTGCGCTCCTGCATAGTTGAGTCCTGTATATGCATTATACTGCATGCACCATCCCCTCTTCCAGATTCTTTTTGCTCAAATGAGACTTGCCCATAGTTCGCATTTCCGTCTTTGACGAAGGTCTCCCCGGATGATATGATGGGCGCATGGACAGACAGAATCAGAGACAATTCGGAGTCAGCGGCAGCACGCTGAAGCTGTTTGCGATCATCACCATGCTGATCGACCATACCGGCGCGGCGGTGGTCGGCCCGTATTTTTCGTACAGCAGCGTGCGCACAACAAACTATGATCTCTACCAGACGCTCTATCACCTCTACCGCATCATGCGCGGGGTCGGACGTCTGGCTTTTCCTGTATTCTGTTTTCTGCTCGTAGAAGGATTCTTTCACACCAGATCGGTGAAAAAGTACTGTGAAAGGCTGTTTCTGTTTGCACTGATCTCAGAATTCCCGTTTGACTTCGCCCTGAAGCAGAGCGTCCCCTTCTGGGGAAAGCAGAATGTCTACTTTACGCTCCTGATCGGCCTGATCTGCATCTGGATGCTCAGCGAGCTTCAGACCATGCCGTGCATCCAGCTGTTTGCAATCGGCGCTTCCATGTATCTTGCCGACGCCCTCATGACAGACTACAACTACAAGGGCGTTTTCCTGATCGCCATCCTGTATCTGTTTCACGATTACAGGCTCTACCAGTGTGCTGCCGGCGCAGCCGCCATATCATGGGAAAACTATGCGCCGTTCTCTTATATCCTGTGTTATTTCTACAACGGAAAGCGCGGCCTGAAACTGCGCTATATTTTTTACATCTTCTATCCCGGCCACCTGATCGTGCTCGGGATCATCCGGAATGTGCTTCTTCACTCCTGGTAAGCGGCGGCCCTGACAGCGGCTCCGGATGGCCGATCTTCGCTTTCATAATCTCATGGAACTGCCCTGCGCAGCGTTCCGCTTCTCCCAGCACCACGTCGATCTTCTCCGCATCCAGATACCAGGAATCTCTGCTGATGCCTTTTGTCACAACCGGGCAAACCATCAAGTCTGTGTCCGGAAACTGTTCCTCATAGTACATCCTGCAGCGCCTTGCGTGAAACGCCTGGCAGACAAGAATCGCAGAATGAACGGCAATTCCCTTCTCCTGCAGCACCTTTCTTGAAAAGATCGCATTTTCCCAGGTATACGTCGCCCTGTCTTCTTTCAGGATGGCGCCGGCTGGGACGCCGCATGCAGTCAGAATGTCCTTCAGGTACTCCCATTCCGTCTCAAACCTCGGATCTTTCGTAAAACGGCCGACAGGTTTGGCATATCTGCCGCTCGGGAGGATATAGGGCGCATATCCTTCATGAAAAAGGGCGGCCGCCCTCTTTGCGCTGTCCGGATAATCGCCTCCGGGCACAAAGATCACGTCCGCCTCTTTCAGTTCATCTTCCAGAAAAATAAAATCCGTGATGCAGTCGTAAAACATCTCTCTCCTGGCTTCTGTTTCCGGCCATACCATCTTCCCGTCTCAGGACGGAAGCTTAAAGGATGACTTCAGGGAAACGATCCGGTTGAATACCGGCAGCTGTGGTGTGCTGAGCTTCGAGTCCACACAGAAATACCCCGTGCGCACAAACTGGAAGGAATCAGGCGCCTTGGCGTCCTTCAGGATGGGCTCTGCCTTGCAGTCTTCCAGGATCTGCAGCGAATCCGGATTCACATTCAGTTCGCCGGTCTCTTCGTCGTATACGCCCTTCTCCTCATCCACAATGTTCTCATAGAGCCGTACCTGGCAGGAAACGGCGCTCTTTGCCGCAACCCAGTGGATGGTGCCTCTGACCTTCCGCCCGTCCGGCGCATTTCCGCCGCGCGTTTCCGGATCGTATGTGCAGTGGACTGCCGTGACGTTGCCGTCCTCGTCCTTGTCCACGCCTGTGCAGGTCACCAGGTACGCGTGCATCAGGCGCACCTCATTGCCCGGATAGAGTCTGCGGTACTTGCTGACGGGAACCTCCATGAAGTCTTCCTGCTCGATATAGAGTTCTCTGCCGAACGGAACCTTCCTAGATCCAAGCTCCGGATTCTCGAGATTGTTCTCAACATCCAGCTCTTCCACCTGGTCCTCCGGATAATTGTCGATGATCAGCTTCAGCGGATGCAGAACCGCCATGACGCGCATCCTCTTCAGTTTGAGGTCCTCTCTCAGGCAGTACTCGAGCATCTGGTAATCCGACACCGACTGCGCCTTGGAGATCCCGCTCAGCTCCACGAACATCTTGATGGATTCCGGCGTGAATCCGCGCCTGCGGAGACCCGAGATCGAGACCAGCCTCGGATCATCCCATCCGTCCACGATCCCGTCCTCAACCAGCTTCTTGATGTAACGCTTGCCGGTGACCACATTCTTCAGGTACATTTTCGCAAACTCGATCTGTCTGGGCGGCTGCGGATACTCCAGCTCCTGCACGACCCAGTCGTACAGCGGCCTGTGATCCTCGAACTCCAGCGTGCAGATGGAGTGCGTGACACCCTCGATCGCGTCCTCGATCGGATGCGCAAAGTCATACATCGGATAGATGCACCACTTGTCCCCGGTATTCTCATGAGAAATGTGCGCGATCCTGTAGATGACCGGATCCCTCATATTCATGTTCGGGGACGCCATGTCGATCTTCGCCCTGAGAACCTTCTCACCGTCCTCATACATCCCGTTCTTCATGTTTTCGAACAGCTCCAGATTCTCTTCTACAGAGCGGCCGCGGAAGGGGGAATTCTTCCCCGGTTCCGTCAGGGTGCCCCTGTATTCGCGGATCTGCTCGGCGCTCAGATCGCAGACAAACGCCTTCCCCTTCTTAATCAGGGTGACGGCCGCCTCATACATCTGCTCGAAATAATCCGACGCAAAATACAGACGGTCCTCAAAATCGGCGCCCAGCCAGCGCACGTCATTTTCAATCGACTCCACGAACTCGCTCTTTTCCTTGGTCGGATTCGTATCGTCAAACCTCAGATTGAACAGTCCGTTGTACTCTTGGGCAAGTCCGTAATTCAGAAGGATCGACTTCGCATGTCCGATATGCAGATACCCGTTCGGCTCCGGCGGAAAACGGGTCATGACATGGTCCACCCTGCCTTCCGCGAGATCCTTTTCAATGATCTGCTCGATAAAGTTCCTGCTCTGATTCTCCATACTCTGCTGCTCCTTCGTGTGTGGTTAATTGAAATGAATAAACTTCCGGATAATCTTGTATGCGCCTACGGTTGTCTTGCGGCCGACCGTGGTGGGCAGATTGATGAGCACCCCGAGGACAGACATCCGCAGTCTCACATACAGCTTCTCATCTCTTTCCTTGAGATACTCCCACAGATCGCATTTCTTATCATAATCTTCCGAAGTTGCGCCCACAAGAAGAATCACGGAAGAGACGGTCATGATCTTATTGAGGTAGATCATCATATACTTGCGGACATTCTTGTCCAGGCCGCTCCAGTTCTGGCTCGTGAAAACATCGATCATGATCTTATTGACCCGGATCTGCTGATCGATCCTCCTGAGCATCACCTGTTCGTTGACGCTCTGGTCGTCTCTGCCGATATAGTAATGATACAGGTTCACGTCCATATAGTAGAACTTCTCGCAGTACGGAAGCGGCTGGAACGCGAAGATGTTGTCCACGTAAAAAGTATGCTCCGGAAGCTCGAGGCCGCACTTTACAAGGACCTCATGCCGGTAGATGATGTTGTGCATCAGGATGTACTGGGTCTGCCTCAGATGCCCCATATCGTCCCAGGAAATGATCCGGTTCTGCGGAAATGCATGGCGGAACTGCATATAGTTCTTGCGCCACGCGCCTTCCTTGTCATAGCAGAAGTTCGCCAGCATCATGTCAACCGGCGTCCCTCTCTCCTCGAGAAGCTTCAGGCGGTTCATGACCTTGACAAGCGCCTTCGGCTCCACCCAGTCGTCGGAATCCACCACCTTGTAGTACAGGCCCGACGCTTCCCGGATCCCTGTGTTGACCGCGCCGCCGTGTCCCTTATTCTCCTGATGGATAGCCCGCACGATGTCCGGGTATCTTTCCTGGTATTCAAGCGCGATCTCCATCGTATTATCCTTCGCCGACCCGTCGTCAATGATCAGGATCTCCAGATCTTTCCCGCCCGGAAGCAGGGACTCGATCGCCTTGCGCATATATGCCGATGAATTATAACAGGGAATTGCAACCGTAAGAATCTTCATACGTTATCTCTCTCCGTTCTGCACCCTACGGATCCCGGAATTCCTCTCCAAACCGTTTCTGCCCCTGGACAATCTGCAGGTACCGTGTATATCCGGCAAACGCAGACGGGATCGAATAAGAGTGCTTCGTCTCTTCGGGATCCACCTCCGCATACCCATCTGCGAGCGCCTCCGTCTCACCGGACTGGATCAGATACCCCCGCATATGCCACTCAACGTGGGTAAAAATATGCTTCCTGTCCGGAAGCGGCGTGATCTTCAGCGGGATGATCCCGATCCTGCGGGCAGCCTCAAGCGCCTGCGCGACTGAAAGATACCCTTCCAGATTGGGAAGCTCCCACATCCCTGCGAGCAGTCCCGTATCCGGCCTTTTGTGAAGGATGGTTCTCTCCCCGTCCCGCACAACCAGGACCGTCTTCTCTTCCACTCTCCTTGGCTGTTTTGCCTTCCTGACAGGAAGATCTTCGACCGCATGCTCCGCGTATGCCCTGCAGAGGCTGCGGATCGGGCAGCCGCCGCACATGGCGGATGCAAGGGGCAGGCATACCAGCGCCCCGAGTTCCATCAGCGCCTGGTTGAAGATTCCCGGATCGGGGGCAGTCTCTGACGTCAGCTCTCTTCGGATCAGATCCTCATACCCGGCCTTCACCTTCGGATCGTCCACGCACGCATAGCTGCCGTACACCCTGGACAATACCCTGAGGACATTGCCGTCCACCGCAGGCTCCGGGCGCCCGTAGGCAATCGATGCGATCGCGCCCGCCGTGTAGGATCCGATCCCCGGCAGCGCCTTCAGATCGGCCGCGTCCGCCGGAAGAATCCCGTCATACTGCTCCATGACGATCCTGGATGCGCGCTGCATGTTCCGCACGCGGCTGTAATATCCAAGTCCCTCCCAGAGTTTCAGGAGCTTCTCCTCATCACACGCAGCCAGGGCGCCGACGTCAGGCAGCGCCTGCACAAACCGGTGGAAATACGGACGCACCGTCTCCACACGGGTCTGCTGGAGCATGATCTCACTGACCCAGACATAATAAGGCGATGCAGACGCTCTCCATTCCATCTCCCGGCGGTTCTGTGAAAACCAGCCGGTCAGCGGACCGCTGATCCTCTGCATCCTGTCATCATCCACTATTCTATCAAATATCATGATTAATTCAAGTTCACCCGCGGCGCATCTGCCGCATCCTCCCTAATCATCCTTCACCGTCCTGAATTATAAGGATATGGACCGGCAAACGCAACCCGGATTCCGCTCCCATGCATAGTGCATAAATTCAGTCCGGAATCTTTGTGCATTTTGCAGGGCGCTCCTGCCGGTAAATCCGATTGCCTTCGTGCGTGTCTGACGGCATACTGAAGACAGTGCACCAGGATCGTCCGGGCCCTGTCGCTGACAGGATCTGCCGCCTCACAGCAAAGGAGATGTCTCATGAAGTACGGCTATTTTGATGATGCTGCAAAGGAATATGTCATCACGACTCCCAAAACTCTGCTTCCGTGGATCAACTATCTCGGCTGCAGTGACTTTTTCTCAATCGTATCGAACACGTGCGGCGGGTACAGCTTCTACAAGGACGCCCGGCTGCTCCGCATCACGCGCTACCGCTACAACGATGTCCCCTATGATTCCAACGGGAAGTATTATTACATCGCGGACGGGGACTGTGTCTGGAATCCGGGCTGGCAGCCCACCCAGACAAAGCTGGATTCCTATGAATGCAGGCACGGGATCGGATATACCCGCTTCTCTTCCTCAAAAAACGGCCTGCATGCGGATCTTCTGAACTTCGTCCCGGTCGGCGACACCTGCGAGGTCAACTGCCTGACGCTTCGCAACGACTCGGCGGAGGATAAAACCTTCAAGGTCTATTCCTATGTGGAGTTCTGCCTGTGGAATGCACTCGATGACATGACCAATTACCAGCGCAATCTCTCTACCGGCGAGGTGGAGGTGACCGGTTCCACGATCTATCACAAGACCGAGTACCGGGAGCGCCGCAATCACTATGCGTATTTCTCGGTCAGCCGCGATGTGGACGGATTCGACACCTCCAGAGACGCTTTCATCGGCCGCTTCAATCCCGCCGCCCGTCCCGAGGCCATCGAAAACGGAGGCTGCACCGGCTCTATGGCCAGCGGATGGTATCCCATTGCCGCTCATCAGCTCAACGTAACACTGCGCAAAGGGGAGGAGCAGACCTTCGTATTTGTCCTTGGATATGCCGAGAATCCGGCAGACAGCAAATGGGAAGCGCCTAATGTGATCAATAAAACCCCGGCCCTTCAGCTCCTTTCAAAGTACCAGACCCGGGAGGACGTGGACGCCGCCTTTGCATCCCTGAAAGCATACTGGGAAGCGCTTCTTTCAGGATACCGCGTCAGCTGCGGCGATGAGAAGCTGAGCCGGATGGTCAATATCTGGAACCAGTATCAGTGCATGGTGACTTTTAATATGTCCCGCTCCACCTCCTACTATGAATCCGGAATCGGCAGAGGCATGGGCTTCCGTGATTCCAACCAGGACCTGCTCGGCTTCGTCCACCTGATCCCGCAGAAGGCCCGGGAGCGGATTATCGATATCGCATCCACGCAGTTTGCGGATGGCTCTGCCTATCATCAGTACCAGCCGCTCACACGGCGCGGCAACTCCGACATCGGCTCCGGCTTCAATGATGACCCGCTGTGGCTGATCGCCGGAACGAGCGCCTATATCCGCGAGACGGGGGACTTCTCCATCCTGGATGAGATGGTTCCGTTTGACAATGACGACTCCACAAAGGTTCCGCTCTTTGAGCACCTCACGCGGTCCTTTGAATACATTGTCACCCACAAAGGCCCGCATGACCTGCCCCTGATCGGAAGAGCCGACTGGAACGACTGCCTGAACCTGAACTGTTTCTCCGATACGCCCGGCGAGTCCTTCCAGACCAGCGGTCCCAGCGAGGGGCCTGTCGCCGAGTCTGTCTTCATTGCAGGCATGTTTGTGAAATACGGGGAGGAATACCGCAGGCTCTGTGAATACCGCGGACTGAATGAGATGGCTCAGATGGCCGAAAAAGAAGTGAACGCCATGTATGACGCAGTCCTTTCGGCCGGCTGGGACGGAGAATGGTTTCTCCGTGCGTATGACGCAAACGGCGCAAAGGTCGGCTCTCATGAATGCGAAGAAGGAAAGATCTTTATCGAGCCGCAGGGATTCTGCGTCCTTGCAGGCATCGGCGTTCAGGAAGGCAAAGCGCAGCAGGCGCTTTCGTCTGTCGAGAAATACCTGGATACGAAGTACGGGATCATGATCCTGCAGCCTTCTTACACCCACTATTATCTCAACCTGGGAGAGATCTCCTCCTATCCGCCCGGATACAAGGAAAACGGGGGCATCTTCTGCCACAACAACCCATGGGTGTCTATTGCGGAGACGGTCCTTGGAAATGGAAACCGCGCGTTTGAGATCTACAAAAAGACCTGTCCGGCTTACATCGAGGACATCTCCGAGATCCACGCAACGGAACCGTATGTCTACAGCCAGATGGTTGCCGGAAAAGACGCCGTCTTCTTCGGCCAGGGCAAGAACAGCTGGCTGACCGGAACGGCAGCCTGGACTTTTGTAAATGTATCCCAGTACATCCTGGGCATCCGTCCGGATTACGAAGGCCTGATGATCGACCCGTGCGTGCCGGAAGACTTCGGAGACTACAAAGTGGACCGCACCTTCCGCGGCGCCGTCTATCATATCACGGTGCTCAATCCGGATCACCGCCAGAAAGGCATCCGTTCCCTGCAGGTGAACGGCAGGAAGATCGACGGCTGCACGATCCCGATTGAGGAAGGGGTTTCCGAATATGAAGTCATCGCCAGGATGTGACAAACATCCCGGCGATGCATCCTATCAGGTTTCACTGCCCTGCTTCTATCTCGGAGATCATGTCGATCCGGGTCTGGTGGCGTCCGCCCTTGAACTCTGCATCCAGCCACTCGGATACGATCATCTTCGCCAGTTCTTCGCCGACCACCCTTGCGCCGAAGCACAGGACATTGGAATTGTTGTGCTCTCTCGAGAGCCTGGCGCTGTACGGTTCACTGCAGCAGCAGGCGCGGATACCCTTCACTTTATTGCATGCGATCGATATGCCGACGCCGGTTCCGCAGATGGCAATTCCAAGGTCCGCTTCGCCCCCGAGCACCTTTTTGCACACCTTTACGCCCCATTCCGGATAATTGGTGCTCTGTGTCGAGAAGGTGCCGACCTCTTCCACTTCATGCCCGAGCGAACGCACATATTCGCTGATGACTTCCCTCATGTGGACTGCACTGTGATCGTTCCCGATAGCAATCTTCATAGCCCTATCCTTTCTGCTGTCTGCTCCTGACAGCAAGTGCCTTCATCTCCGCGGCGCTCGCGCGGACTGCGTCTGTGATCCTGGCACCTCCCAGGATCCTCGCAAGTTCATCCACCTGTTCCTGCTCATCCAGTTCCCGCACATGGGTATGCGTCCTGCCGTCCTCCACCTTCTTCTCGATTACATAATGATGATCCGCCATGGACGCGATCTGCGCAAGGTGCGTGATGGCGATCACCTGGCAGTTCTCCGACAGCTGTGCCATCTTCTCAGACACCTTCTGCGCCGTACGCCCGCTGATCCCGGTGTCGATCTCATCGAAAATGAGCGTTTCGATGGAATTCTTCCTGGCCATGATGGTCTTGATGCCCAGCATGATCCTGGAAAGCTCGCCGCCCGACGCTGCGCTCTGGAGCGGCCGCACGGGAGATCCGGGGTTGGTGGAGATCAGGAATGTGACAGCGTCCCGGCCGTTGGAGGTGGGCTCCTCCAGACGTTCGAAGGCGATCTCGAACCTCACTTCAAGGAAGTTCAGTTCCTCCAGGGACTGTATGATCTGTTCCCGGAGCAGCTTCGCGGATCTCTTCCGGATCCCGGTCAGCTCGTCACACAGCTTCACGAGTTTCTCATAACTGGCCGCCTGCTTCTTCCTCAGGCCTTCCACATACGCATCGTAATCGGTAAGGCGGTCCAGTTCCTCCTGCTGCCTTTCCTGATACCTGAGCACGTCCGCGATCGTCCGCCCGTACTTGGACTTCAGTCTGTTGATCAGGTCCAGCCGCCCGGAGATCTCGCTCAGTTCCTCTTCATCGTATGAGAAATCATCGATGTAGTTTTCCAGAGAGCGGTAAAAATCATCAAACAGATCCTCCGCCTGGACCAGCTGCTCACTCAGATTTTCCAGTTCATCGTCCAGGTCCGCAATCTGCGAAAGCCGGCCCGACGCCCTGGAAACCGACGCCAGCGCCCCTGTGTCGGAATTCGTCAGTTCCGACACCTCGCCCAGGACCTCCCGGATCCTCTGCGCGTTCGACAGCTTCCTGAAACGGTTCTCCAGGTCTTCATCCTCGCCCTCCTGAAGCGCCGCTTCCCCGATCTCCCGCACCTCGTAGCTGATAAAATCAATCTGCTTGAGCCGCTCCTTCTCATCCAGAAGCGCGGATGCAAGCTGCCGGGACGCATCCGTCCAGCTGCGGTACGCCTGCGCGATCTCTTCCCGGATGGGGTCGGTTTCATCACTGGCATAGCTGTCCACCAGTTCCAGATGATACTTCGGGTACAGAAGCGACTGATGCTCATGCTGGCCATGGATGTCAATCAGGAAAGAAGCTGCCTCCCGCACCCTGGCGGCAGTGACGGCCTCTCCGTTGATCCTGCTGATGCTGCGTCCGTTCCTGTAGGTGCGCGATATGATGACCAGGCCGTCCATATCCGGCAGAGACGCTTCCTCCAGCCAGTCAGACACACGCCGATCGTCCGTCTCAAAGGTCAGTTCCACGCCGGCCGTCTCAGCGCCCTCAGCGGCAAAGTCCTTAAATGAACCGCTCCCGAGCGCAGTGCTGACCGCCCCGATCACGATCGACTTCCCGGCGCCTGTCTCGCCGGTCAGGATATTCAGACCTTTGTCCAGTGTGATCTCTTCCTCTTCGATCAGGGCCATATTCCTGACGCGGATACTCCTGAGCATATACCTGCCTCCTTTCAAGTACGCCATCGGCGTACTTGCGCCCGACCGCGCGGCCACCTTAGCGGCCTTCCACTGCGCGTCTCCGCTCCGCTTCGGTCGATCCAAATCCGACGTCCGCTGGACGTCGTGGACCGTGGCATCCACCGGAGTTTCTGATCGCCAGGTTCATTATATCATTCTTTTTGCATCTGTGGCTTTTGATCCTTATGCATAAGAGATCTTTTGGATACAGTTCACCGGCAAGCCAACTCTGCTTAAAGTTTGTGGGCACACTGAAAACACGTTGCCTACCTGCGCTTTGCATCGGTTGCATTGCAGCCTCTCCCAGCTCCTATAGAAGCGTGGTCGCTTTCGAGGCTGCAGCAACTCGCAAAGCTTAGTCGGCTGCCTAT
>CAJOKX010000065.1 GCA_905235415.1 uncultured Lachnospiraceae bacterium | reverse complement strand
CATCATATAATTCCGCCAACTCGGTAGACATTGCCAGAACATACATGGTATCTGTAACGTTATTATCGGTATATCTATACCTCCCACCAGAATAGCTCCAGCTGCCATTCGCGTTGCCTCTTGCCCTGTGGTAGAGGGACCATGTTAACTGAGAGCCGGGAACTGTCAAAACATCCTGGTAAAGAGCGCCGGATGCTTCACAGTTCAACTCTGCACACTGCTCTCCTTGCGGAACGTAGGAAAAATGATAAATCGTCCTAGATGCTCCTCTATTGTGAATAGGACGCGCAAGCTCTATATCTCTTTGCTGATTCCTGTTTGCATCAAGGCCTGTCGTTTTCCAAACAACTCCATATGATCCATTCGGGATCTGTTTCAAGGCATTATCGCGCCAACCCGTTCCTGCCGCATTTGTTACATCATTTCTTTCAAGATTCGGCTCTTCAAATCCTCCGTTCTGAACATCGTTATAATAACCTTATAGGTTGCTTCACCAATCTTTTCCGCCACTTCTTCTCCGGTTTCCGGATCAATGATGTATTCACCGGAAACGGGATCTGTTTTTTTCCGATAGACCTCTGCCTTGTACGTTACCTGCGCACCTTCATCCAGCGCTACATTGAGCTGCGGTCCTCCTGCTTCAGGGCCAATAATATATTTCCCATTTGCTTTATGCTGAGTGATCTCAGTCCAGGTTCCGTTAGTACTTTGTTTATACCATTTTACATACTCGCCATTTTCACCCGTGGTAATATCATTGCCTGCTTTCTGAACATGAAGACAACCGTCCTCTGCAATCGTATCTTCCAAAACATAGTCTTCATCGGTTACATAAACGATATAAACATCTTTAATTCGGTTAACTCCGACAAATTCCTGGCGGGCAACAAGGTCTTCCCCATCATAAAACTCTACCGTATAACTAGGAGAACCTGTTCCTGAAGGAATCAGCCCGCCACCGTTATTAATGCCTATCAACCTGGTAATGACCGGTCCGTTATAATTGTCATAATGGGTGCTCAGCCAGTGATAGGTTTTTCCATTTGACGTCACCGTATCCGGGATATATCCTGCAGTTGGCGTTGCATCATACTCAATACCAGTAGCTCCAGGCAAACTTGCCGGTGCCCCATCCAGTTCATTCCCATATACATCAACCAAATGTGCATTTATAGTAATGTGATTATTGTTAAATGTAGAAGCTGTCGACAGAGAATGAGACTGCGGCAGTGCTTTCTCCAACTTCGATTTCTCCAAGACCCTCTGCATCCGCAACTGTCTCAACAACCGTTTCGCCCGTTGATTCATCCAGATGCTGTACGGTAAGTGATTCTGCGAATGCTTCTGCATCTCCCGCCAGCTCAAGGACGCTTATTTCCACATCTACCGGAGCCTGCGGCTCTATGATGTTTCCTTCGGGATCGATCAGGGAAACGTCGATCAGATCCATTGCGGGAGCGCTTATTATGATCTGTGCAGTATCTTCATCATTCACAAGCAGCGTTTCCGTGCTGCCTGCCACTTCACTTCCCCCGACTTCAGAGGGGCTTCCTTCTTTCGTTTCTGCAACGTTCAAACCTTCTTCAGCTGCATCCGCCGCTTCGGGTTCAGGTACATTTGCCGCTTCGGTTTCAGGTGCATCCGTCTCTTCAGTTTCAGGCGTGCTTGCTGCTTCGGTTTCAGCTGCGTCCGCCTCTTCCTCTTCCGGGAACACAAGCGCGCGGGCACGCTGATATTCTTCTGAATCCGGTGTATATTCCGTGATCTCCAGATGCGTCCCTTCCGGGATCATCGCTTCCGGTCCGTAGGTCACCTTTACAGAGTAAACAATTCCGCTGGCGCTCAGATACTCTGTCGTGATCGTCTCTGTCCCGACAATGGCATAGGCTGAGAATGAATCTGTCTCAAAGTTCACCTCTTCAAGAAGAGATTCGTCTTTGATATCTTTAACCGCGTATTCGGCATCCAATACCTCTGCTTCATCATCATCCGTAAAATGAATTGCATTCACTGCATCGTTGCCGGTGACCGGCAGGTCATCTTTGCACTGAATGCTCACCTGGACGGTATCGCTCGGCTCTATGACTTCTCCGTCTGCCATAATGGAGATGTCCAGGAAGCGCGCAAATGCTACGCGAATATCATTCTCTGAATCTCCCGTATCTTCAACAAAGCCGTCCATGTCATCTGAAGCGCTGCCGCCCTGCTGCTGCGCGAGGGCCTGCATCGCCTTCTCATAATACGCATCATACTGCGGATCGTCTTCTTCGATCTCGGTGACAGTCAGCTGTGCGTCATCCGGAATCTGTGCCTCCGGGCCATACGTGACCGTGACCTCCCAGGTATCGCCGCTGGCAGTCATCACGCTCTTCTCAGCCTGTGTTTCACTTTCAGTCTCTTCTTCTATTACAACTTCTGCTTCTGTTTCGTCTTCTGTTTCAGCCGCTTCGATATCAGCCTCTGTTTCAGCTGCCGCTTCTGTTTCAGCTGCCGGCTCTGTTTCGGCTTTTACCTCTGTTTCAGCTGCCGCCTCTGTTTCGATTGCCGGCTCTGTCTGCGGAAGGTCCTGTGCCTCCGTCTCGGCTACGGTCAGCGTATCCGACAGGAACCCTGCAAGCGCTTCTTCCAGCCGGGGCTCCTGTTCATCGGTTCCCTTCTCCGTCTCGGATTCGGTCTCCTCTTCCGGATTGATTCCGTCGACCCCGCCATAGACATCGTCCTCTTCGTCGACGATGAGGCCCTCATAACGCTCCCTGCTGCTGGTTTTGCCTGCGTTTTTCTTTTCGGTGTCCGGTTCATCCTCGCAAATGAAGAAGCCGTCGTCCGGCGATTCCATGTCGGAGGAAAGAAGCTCCGCATCGGATGATTCCAGATACATTCCGGCCTGCTCTGCGGTATCCTCTTCGATCGCGATGGCAGGCAGGATCAGGCTGTAGGTTGTGGAGAACACAACGATGCCCGCAAGCGTCATCGCGAGCGTACGCTTCGCACCCGACAGCTTCTTCCTGTGCAGAAGATCGGAGATATGCTCTGCAAGCGAGTTCGTAATGCCGGAACTCTGTTTGTTGAACTTGTCGAATCTTTCTGACCGTTTCATGATCACACTACCTCTTTACATCTATCGCCCGGCCAGGATCTGTGTGCCCGGCGGATTATAACCATCCTATCCTGTTTTCTCTCGTCGCTCCTCCGCGGCGGATTGGTTAGTTCCTTCCCGCGCGCTTTTTTGTCAGGAGGCCGGCAGCTACCAGAACCGCGCCGGCAAGCGAGAGCATCCAGACCGGCCACCACAGCTGCCCCGTCTGGGGAAGTCTGCTCCCCGAGGGAGGCGTGCCCTTATTCGGAACACCCGTATCGCCGGTTTTCGGTGTCAGATCCGGCTTCGGAAGCGCCGTCACATCATATGTCTGGTTTTCACCCGGCAGAGAGATCAGGAACGGATCGAGCTTATTGTATCCGGAGGACGCCTTTGTCTGCGTCGCCAGGTACAGTCCGACGGAAAGATTCTCAAACTTCACTGTCGTATCAGAAGACGCCTTCTTTGTCTGCGCTTTTGCGCCGGACGCCGATACCAGTCCGGCAATCGTTGACGCGAGAGATGCGGAACCGATCTCGTCCTGGCTGTTGATCTGCTTCGTGACGGACTGTGCCCTGCTTCCTGCAGCCTTGGCGAATTCCTTCGTCAGCGCAAACTTGTAGCCGTCATCGACAACCACATCCGCAACCTTGTACAGGTTGATGTCTCCGCCGGCCTTGAGCGCCACCGAGAAGCTTCCCTTCCTGTCCAGGTCGACCGGCCAGTTTCCGGCCCCTGCCGATTCTGCGTATGCACACTGCACGCAGCCGGCCAGAACAAGCGCCGCGGCCATGAATGATAGTATCTTCTTCCGGATCTGTCTCACGTCTTTCATCTTCCTTCTCTTCAAAAACAGCGCTTCAGTGACTGTCAGCGCGTCTCCTGCGTCTGACCCTGCATGTCACTCCTACAGATGTCTGTCTTCCAGCAGTTCTTTATCTTCCAGCTCCTGCTTCGTCATTCCGGCGTAGTGCAGGAACGCCTTTTCCTTCGCTTTTCTGTCCGCCTTCTCTTTTCCTGTCGACACCATCAGCAGGATGAATAACAGAATCAGCAGCGGCACCGCCGCAAACGGTGCGATGTACACCGGCTCGATCTGGAGCGCGTCCGCCACGACGTCTGCGTCCCCCTGCGCGTTCTCGATCCGGTGTCCCCGGACGAGAAGCCGGTGCGTATTGATCCCGTACGGAGTACAGGTGACAAGTGTGCAGTACTCCTGATTCTCCTTCATCTGCAGCTCTGACAGATCTTCAGGTTCGACGACACGGATCTGGTCCGCCTCATAGGTCAGCGTCCGGTCGAGCACGTTGATGGTCCAGGTATCGCCCTCGACCAGCTTGTCGAGGTCTGTAAACAGCCTCGCAGACGGAAGGCCCCGGTGGCCGGATACCACACAGTGGGAGGGAATTCCGCCAACCGGAAGGCTGGTTCCTGCCAGATGCCCGATCGCAACCTGCAGGATTTTCTCTTCGGTCCCGTGATAGATCGGGAGCTGGACATGGATCTTCGGGATATCGATATATCCCATTATCCCGTTCCCGGTCACATCCAGGACGGACTTATATTCCTCCTCCTGCTCCTCATCCATTTTCCAGAGCATGCCGGACTTTGCAAGCTTCTGATTGTAGGCTTCCGCCTCCCGGATGACCGCGTCATATTCCTCTTTATCGAGCTGCGCGACGGCTCCGGCGTAGGATGCGACCGCGCGGCTCTGATGGAAGCTGTTCCACCAGTCGGAAAAGGTCGGATATGCGATCAGCCCCAGTCCGACCAGTGCGATCAGCACCAGCAGTAAGGTTGTAAGATGTTTCTTAATCCAAGTCATGACCCTGATATGCGATGCGTCAGTGTATCGCGCCGAATCCTTTGACCGGCCATACCCTGAAGACGATCTTTCCTACGATCTGTTCCTCCGCCACGCAGCCGACCGCTGTGTTTCTGGAATCCACGGATACCGCCCGGTTATCCCCCATGACGAAGATCTTTCCGTCCGGCACCTGATAGGGCAGCTGGATGTTTGTGTCTCCGTATGCCGGCCCGCCTACCAGATAAGGCTCTTCCTTCTTCTCATTGTTGACGTAGACGGTGCCGTCCTGATCGATGTCTACCCAGTCTCCCGGGCCTGCAATCACCCGCTTCACCAGGATCTTGTTGTTGTAATAAAATGCGACGATGTCGCCATTGTTGAAAGAGCTTCCCTTCAGTGAGACGACGATATCTCCGTTCTCGAGCGTCCCGTTCATGGACTGTCCGTAGATCTGGAGCACCGGCAGCAGCATGACTGCCACCAGGACCGCGGCCGCCGCCACCGTGACCAGCACGAAGATCGTGCTTCGAAGGGTGCTGTTGAAGGTTCTGCGCTTCCGCTCCCGCGTCAGCTCTTCCCGGATGACGCCCGTTTCCGGAAGAATCACTCCCGCCGATGCGCCCGCACCCTCTCGGTTGATGTCATTTCCCATGATTCTTGTATTCCTTCCTGCACCAGAAGCATTTCGGACGGATGGCCGCGCTCTATCTTGCGTCGATCCTCCGCGTCAGTTCCGTTACCATCTGCTGCAGACGGTTCACATTCTCTGTCAGCTGCTCCTGTCCGGAAGTCTTCATCTCCTCCATCTGTGCGCGGGTCGTTTCCAGCTCCGCTCTCAGCCGGTCAATCTCCATGCTCTGCTCCAGCATGATCGTCAGAAGCTCTGTCCGCTTCAGGCGCCTGAGCTCCTGGGCAGATATGGGATCACTGCCCTGTTTCTGTGCTTTCTTCGCCATAGTCTGTCATCCTGTCCGGCGTGCATATCCCGTTTTCATGTGTGAGCGGTCTTTTCCTGTAAAATACGAGGGGGACAATCAAAAAACCCGCTCCACGAAGAGCGGGGGAGAAGCAATGATTACGATGTCTTTCCTGTTGATGCTGATTGCCGAGGCACAGATCAGGCGGATCCCCGATCCATCTCTTCGGAAGAATAACCGAATAGAAGTCCTGTAAGCCGTACCTCTCCCCCAGAAACTGCTCACGCCGCCACTATTTCAGAATAGATTTATAACGCAGTTATTATAGCACTCTGCCGCCGTAATGCCAACCGGAACATCGCTTATTTTGTCATGTTTTGCGCTATTTTTCACAAAAAATCCACTATTCGTCAGAAACCCCCGCCTCTTTGCCGTCCGGCAAAAAGTGCGGGGGTAAATAGAATCATGGATTTATGAACGCCGCGGCACTCTGGCCGCGCCGCGCCCGGTGCGTTTGCACCATCTTCCTTAGAGCGCAGCTGCGATCGGCCGGCGGTCTTTACTCCGTCCCGACGTCGGTCTTCCTTCCAAGCGCGAGCGCCACGATGATCATGAGCAGTCCCGCGAACGGAAGCGCAATCACCGCCGGGAGTCCCTTTACCGCAAAGACGCCTGCCATCAGGTATCCGATCGCGGATACGATCGCCGCGGTCACTGCGTACGGGATCTGTGTCGATACGTGATTCACATGCTCACACTGCGCGCCTGCAGAGGACATGATCGTCGTATCGGAGATCGGGCTGCAGTGGTCGCCGCAGACAGCGCCTGCCATGCAGGCAGCGACGCAGACGATGGAGATCGGGTTGCCCGCAGACCACGGGAACGCCTTGAGGACGATCGGAATCAGGATGCCGAAGGTTCCCCAGCTCGTGCCGGTCGCGAAGCTGAGCACGCAGCCGATCAGGAAGATGAACGCCGGCAGGAACATCTGCAGTCCCAGCGCGGAATTCTCGATCAGGCCCGCCACATAGGTGTCGGCGCCCAGACCGGAGGTGATGCCGTTCAGCGTCCATGCCAGGATCAGGATCAGGATGGCCGGAACCATGGCCTTGAATCCTTCCGGCAGGCAGCTCATGGCCTCGCGGAAGCCGAAAGCCTTGCGCGCAACAAAATAGATAATCGCAAACAGTACTGCGAATGCGGATCCGAGCATCAGGCCGACGGATGCATCCGACTCTGAGAATGCCGTGATGAAATCTGCTCCGCCAAAGAATCCGCCGGTATAGATCATTCCGACCACGCAGCAGCCGATCAGCACCAGGACCGGCAGGATCAGGTCGATGACCCGGCCCTTGCCTTCCGGTACGTCGTCCTTCATTCCTTCGTACGGATTCGAACCGGAGAACAGATCCCCCTTCTTCGCATTCTTCTCATATTTCGCCATTGGTCCGTAATCGATGTCCTTGGCCGTCAGCGTCAGCATCATGATGATGGTGAGAAGCGCGTAGAAGTTGTACGGGATGGTGCGGATAAACAGCTGGATCCCGCTTCCGTCTTCTACGAATCCGGAGACTGCTGCCGCCCAGGAGGAAACCGGCGCGATGATGCAGATCGGCGCTGCCGTCGCATCGATCAGATACGCAAGCTTTGCCCTGGAGATCTTGTGACGGTCGGTGACCGGCCGCATCACGGATCCCACGGTCAGGCAGTTGAAATAATCGTCGATAAAGATCAGGCATCCCAGCAGGATGGTTGCAAACTGCGCGCCCTTGCGGGTCTTGATGTGCTCTTCGGCCCAGCGGCCGAATGCGGCCGACCCGCCGGCCTTGTTCATCATCGCGACGATCGTGCCGAGCATCACCAGAAAGACCAGGATGCCGACATTGTACGAATCCGACATCGAGGCGACGATTCCGTCTGAAAAGACCGTCTGCAGAGTGCCTTCAAAATTGCCGTTGGCTGTCAGGATCGCTCCGAACAGGATCCCGATGAACAGCGAGGAGTACACCTCCTTCGTGATCAGCGCCAGGATGATGGCGACGAATGCGGGCGCCAGCGCCCACCAGGAATTGAAGAACGGCGACACAGCTTCAGCCGCCTCTTCAGCCTCCTCGGCGAATACGGGGAGTGCCGTGCACAGAACCAGCATCGAGGCCAGAACCGGCAGGAACATTCCCTTCCTTCTCCTAAACTCCTTCATACTCTCTCCCTCACTCTTTCGTCCGCATCCTTCTGCGCGCCCTTTGGCCGGGACCGGATGCGGCTGCACTGCTTTGTCATGCTGCCGCTTTACTTTAGTAAAGTACATTTTCTATTATTACCGCTGCGCTTTGGAAAGTCAACCGGAACCCTCAGCTTCCCCGGTAGTCAAGCTCCGATTTCGGCGCGCGGGTCATGAGGCTGCGCACGATTTCCTTCGGGTCCGCCCCCTGGTTAACAACTGCGTCGACCGCATCCACCAGCGGCATCGAGATGCCGTATTTCTTCTTCAGCTGCATCGCCGCCGGAATGGCGTTGATGCCCTCCACGACCATGCCGACTTCCCGGACCGCATCCTCCGGCTTCATTCCCTGACCGATCAGATGGCCGCAGCGGTTGTTTCTGGAGTGCACCGAGGTCGCCGTCACGATCAGGTCGCCGATACCCGCCAGCCCGTAGAAGGTCCTGACGTCGCAGCCCATCGCGATTCCCAGCGTCGTGATCTCATGCATGCCTCTTGTGATCAGCGCCGCCTTGGTGTTGTCCCCGTACCCGAGGCCCAGCGCCGCGCCGCTCGCCAGCGCCATGATGTTCTTCATCGCGCCGCACAGCTCCACGCCCGGGACATCGCTGTTCGTGTAGACGCGCATGACGTCATTCATGAAGATCTGCTGCACCTTCAGCGCCGCATCCTCATCCTTCGAGGCGGCCACGATCGTCGTGGGCAGATCCTGCGCAACCTCCTCGGCGTGCGTCGGCCCGGACAGCGCCACCAGACGCGCCGCGCCTTTTCCCAGCTCATCTTCGATCACCTGGGTCATCGTCAGGAGGGTATCCGGTTCGATTCCCTTCGCCACGTCCACAATGATCTGTCCCTGCGGGATAAAGGGCGCGGCCGCTTTCGCGGTGGACCGCACAAAGACCGACGGAACCGCAAACAGAAGGATGTCCTTGCCGCTGCACGCCTCCTGCACATTTCCCGTAAACTGCACCGAGTCCGGAATCACCATTCCCGGGAGATTCGGCTGTCTGCGCGTCGTGCTGTAGGTTTCAACCTCCTGCGCGAGCGCCGACCAGACGGTCGTATCGTGTCCTTCCTTTGCCAGCATCCGGGTCAGCGCCATGCCCCAGGTGCCGGCTCCGAGTATTCCGATCTTCGCCATAGATTCCCATTCCTCCTTTGCACGAAGGCAGGTTATGCCTGCGTCTCTCTCTTCCAGGTCTCGATCTCCTGCGGCGTTCCGTGTACATAGTGGCTGCCCCCGACCAGCGTCAGGCTGCCCTCGTCATAGTTCAGTCCGCTGGTTTCGTAATGATACTCCAGGGCGATCCGCTCCTTCTCCGTGGCCGGATCCGGAACCGGAATCGCAGACAGGAGGCTGCGTGTATACGGATGCATCGGGTTTGAGAAGATCTCCTGCGTCGTCCCGGTCTCCAGCATCCTGCCCAGATGCAGCACGCCGATCCGGTCCGAAATATATTTGACCATGGACAGGTCATGCGCGATAAACAGATACGCGGTCCCGGTCTCCTCCTGGATATCCTTCATCAGGTTGACCACCTGCGCCTGGATGGAAACGTCCAGCGCGGAAATGCACTCGTCCGCAATGATCAGTTCCGGATTCATGATCAGCGCGCGGGCGATTCCCACCCTCTGCCGCTGTCCGCCCGAAAACTGGTACGGATACCGGTCATAGTGCTCGGCCGCAAGTCCGACCTTGGCAAGGATCCTGTCGATCTTCTCCTTGCGCTCCTCCTGCGTGCTGTACATCTGGTGAATATCCAGCCCTTCGCCGATGATATCCCCGATCTTCTTGCGCGGATTCAGGGAGGCCATCGGATCCTGGAAGATCATCTGCATCTTCGTGCGCAGCAGATTGGTCGTCTCCCTGTCCATCTTTCCGGTTATGTCTTTTCCCTTGAAGGTGATCCTGCCGTCCGTCGGGTCGTACAGCCGTATGATCCCGCGCCCGACCGTCGTCTTGCCGGACCCGGATTCCCCGACCAGCCCGTACGTCTCTCCCGGATAAATGTCAAAACTCACATCATCCACGGCCTTGACGGTATAGGAGGAGCTGACCTTGAAATACTGTTTCATGTGCTCGACCTTCAGGATCGGTTCCTGACTGTAATCAGCCGGCATCCTCCTTCGCCTCCTTCCTCATTCTGCGGATTCTCTTCTGAAGCTCCTGGGGCATCTCCACCTTCGGCGCGCGCTCATCCAGCAGCCATGTCGCCGCGTAATGCGTCTCACTGATCTTGAACATCGGCGGCTCCGCGATCGTATCGATCTTCAGCGCATACTGGTTTCTCGGCGCGAACGCGTCTCCTTTCACCTCATGCAGCAGGTTCGGCGGGGATCCCGGAATCGTATAGAGCCTCGAATCATCGGTCTCCAGATCCGGCATGGCCGAGAGCAGCCCCCAGGTGTACGGATGCTTCGGATCATAGAAGATCTCCTCGATATTGCCGACCTCCACGATCTTTCCCGCATACATGACGTTGACATAATCCGCCACCTTCGCGACCACGCCCAGGTCATGCGTAATGTAAATGACCGAGATCCCGTGGTCCTTCTGCAGCCGCTTGATCAGCTCCAGGATCTTGGCCTGGATCGTCACGTCCAGCGCCGTCGTCGGCTCATCGCAGATCAGAAGGTCCGGGTTGCAGGAAATCGCCATGGCAATGACGACCCTCTGCCGCATCCCGCCCGAGAGCTGGTGCGGATACTGCTTCATGCGCTTGGCAGGATCGGTGATCCCGACCTCCTCCAGCAGCTTCACCGCACGCGCAGCGGCTTCCTGCGCGGACAGCTTCAGGTGCATGATCATCCCTTCCATCAGCTGCTTTCCGATCGTCATCGTCGGATCGAGCGACGTCATGGGATCCTGGAAGATCATCGCGATCCTCCTGCCGTTGATATTTTTGCGGATCCATCTCTCATCCTTCTGCAGGATATCCACGTCCTGTGTGGATCCGTCGTCTTCCTTATAGCGGAAATGAATCTCGCCGCTGTTGATCTCGGCGTTGCCTGCCAGGATGCCCATGGCCGTCTTCATGACCACGGATTTGCCCGAGCCCGACTCGCCCACGACAGCGACCGTCTCGCCGCGCTCCAGGTCCATGTTCACCCCGCGGATGGCGTGCACCGGGCCCGCGGTCGTCGTGAAGGTAATGTCCAGATTTCTGATATCCAGTATCTTATCAGCCATATTCCGCACCCCCTCACATATCTTCGATCCGCGGAGCCAGCGCTTCGCGCAGGCCGTCGCCCACGAAGTTGAACGCCAGCATCAGGAAAGCCAGCACCAGGATGGGCGGCACGATCTGATACGGAAGCGTGGTGATGTTGTTGAATCCGTCCTCGATCAGGGAACCGATCGAGCACTGCGGAAGCATGATGCCGACGCCGACAAAGCTCAGGAACGCCTCTGTAAAGATCGCGTTCGGAATCGAGAACATCATCTGCGTGATGATCGGGCCGATCGTATTGGGCAGGATATCAATGAAGATGATCCTTCCGCTGCCCGCTCCGAGCGTGCGGCTCGCCATGATATACTCCTGCTCCTTGTTCTTGAGCATCTCCGCGCGGGCGATCTTACTCATGCCGATCCACTCTGTCAGAAGCAGCGCCACGATGACAAGTCCGATGCCCTTGGGCATAAACGTTGCCAGCACGCCCACGATGACCAGTCTCGGAATCGAGTTGGCGATCTCCAGGAAACGCTGCATGAAGTCATCCAGAATCCCTCCGAAATACCCCGAGACCAGGCCGAAGGTCATTCCGACAATCATATCGATAAAGATCGTTACAAATGCAATCAGAAGCGAGACCCTTGCGCCGTACCAGACACGCGTCCACAGATCGCGTCCCAGCGAGTCGGTGCCGAACAGAAAGACCCTGTCCGCGAATGGATCATCATACGCTTCTCCCGTCATGAGCTTGTGCAGCCACGGAATCCTGGGCGGAAGGCTTCTCGCCGTCACCTCGTTGCCCGTCTCCTCATCATAGACAGACTGGATATCACTGTAGCCATACTGATTCATATACGGGCCGGCGAGCGCCAGGAAGATGCTGATCCCGATGATCACCAGACCGATCACCGCGCGCTTATTTTTGAAAAACCTTGTCGCGACGCCCTTCCAGAACCCCACCGACGCATAGTTCCGGTCGGTATGGATATCGATGGACGTGTCGAACGTGAAGTCTTCCTGCGTCGGGACATACGCCTCCTGCAGACTCTGCAGAGCAGGCTCTGAAACAACGTTTTTCTTCCTGCTCATACAGTCACCCCCTCTCCGGGGTCAGACCCTGCTCCGGCTGCATCCTCCCTGCGCCTCTTTCCTCTCTCTCCCGCCACGCGGATCCGCGGATCCAGCAGGCAGTAGACAATATCCAGCACCAGCATGATGAAAATGTACAGGGCGGAATAGATGATGCCCAGCGCCAGCACGTAGTTGTAATCGATGCCTTCTCCGGTGATGGCGTCGACCATCAGCTTGCCCATCCCGTTGATGCCGTAGATCTTCTCTACGACCAGCGCGCCGGTGAGCAGATCCACGATCAGCGGCGCGATGACCGTCACAACCGGGATCAGCGCATTTCTCAGGACATGCCGCGTCACCAGTCTGGTCCCGTACATGCCCTTCGACTCCGCCATCAGGACATAATCACTGTCCATCACCTCCACCATCTCATTTCTCGTAAAACGCGCGATGGTGCTCATGGAGAACAGGGACAGGGACAGCGCCGGCATGATCGTCGACAGCCAGAACCTCCGGTTGTTGAAATAAAACGGGAAAATGGTCGTCTTGTAGGCAAAGAAATACTGCAGGAAGATCATAAACACGTAGGATGGGACACAGACGCCTACGATGGACAGCACCGAACAGAAAACGTCCCAGAAATGCCCTCTGTTCAGGGCTGCCGCAATTCCCAGGATCAGCCCCACCGTGATGCCGAACAGGATCGCAACGGCACCGATCTTAAAGGAGTTGCTCATCGCCGTCGGAAGAACCGAGGAGATCGGCGCTCCGTTGTAGAGCGAAGATCCCTTGCCGAAGCTTCCGGTGGTCAGAACCTCTTTCATATAATTGCCGAACTGGACCAGGATCGGGTCGTCCAGGCCCATCTCTTCTCTCTTCTTGGCGATCGCCTCATCGCTCATACGCTCCGAAGGGAACGGATTGCCGGGCATGATACGCACAAGCATGAAGAGCAGAAATGTGATGATGAACAGTGTCACCCCTGCCATCAGGACTCTTTTCACGATATATCTTGCCATCGCTGTCTCCCTGCATGAAAGAATGCAGCCCGCCGTCCTGGCTTGCGTAGCCACAGCGGCGGGCTGCCTGTCGATCTCTTATAACACAGTTTTCAATGCGCTCTGCCTGCGTGTCATCGCAGACAGTTTCATCGCCGCATCAGTTCAGGACTGCGTTCTTGTAAACTCTGTTCAGAGCAACCGGATGGAACTCAACGCCCTCAAGATCGTCAATGATCAGGTTTGCATTGGCCTTGGTGTACAGCGGGGCAATGACTGCCTCCTGCAGTACCAGGGTCTCTGCCTGATACATCGCATCCCAGCGTGCGTCATAATCAGATACATACGCGCCGGAGGTGCAGTCGGTGATCAGCTGGTCATACTCCTCGTTGCTCCAGAAACCATAGTTGTTGGCGTTGTCGGTAACCCACATGCCAAGGTAGGTCATCGGATCCGCGTAGTCCGGGCCCCAGCGGGTCAGTGCTACACAGTAATCGTCATTCTGCATCTTCTCCAGACGCTCTGCCTTGGTCATGGCCTGCAGATCAATCGTCACGCCCGGAAGCGCTGCCTCAACCTGCTCCTTGATCGCCTGCGCAACCTTCGCGACCTCGTCGCCCTCGTTGTTGCCGTAGATCATGGTCAGCTGGAAGGAATCAGCACCCAGCTCTTCCTTGGCCTTCTCGTAGTACTCAGTCGCTCTGTCGGTATCAAATGCGATGTACTCCTGGAACATATCCTGATCCGCGGAGAAGTCTTCACCGGTCGTAGCGCTCGCTGCAAACTGCGGCGGAACTGCGGTGTAGGTCGGAAGGGATCCGTCCATGACATAGTTGTCGGTAAGGGACTGTCTGTCGATGGCGTTGGTGATGGCCAGTCTCAGATTGACATTGCCAAGAGATCCGTCGCTGGAATTGTTCTCGGTCTGGCTGAAGGACAGATACCACATATAGCCCGCGCCAACCACGTTCAGGTTGCCGGAGAGGGAATCGTCATCCTGCACCGCCGCGACCTGGTCGCCGCTGACAACCGCAAGATCCAGGTTGCCGCTCTTGAATCCGGTCAGGGCCTGGTCGGAGGATCCGACGACCTGATAGGTAATGGAATCAAGATTGATCTTGTCTGCGTCATAGTAGTCCGGATTCTTCACAACGGTCATGCTGGCAGCGCCCGGGATGTAGTCATCCAGAAGGAATGCGCCGTTGGACAGGAAGGAGTCAGGGCTGGTGCCGTACTCGCCGTCGCCAAAGCTCTCATAGAACTCCTGGTTGATCGGATAGAAGGTCGGGAAATACAGCAGGGACGGGAAGAAGGATACCGGAACTTCCAGCTCCACCTCGAGCGTCTTGTCGTCAACTGCCTTCACGCCCAGCGTATCCGGATCGCCGTCTTCATACAGGATCGCGTCCGCATTCTTGACTGCGCCGACAGAGGAGTCAAACATGTAGTTGTATTCCACGTTGGCGGTCATCGCCAGCTTCCACGCAAACTCAAAGTCCGCAGCCGTTACAGGCTCGCCGTTGGACCAGTTTGCATCCTCTCTCAGATGGAAGGTGTAGGTGCATCCATCATCTGAAACATCCCAGGATTCCGCAATTGCGGGAATGGCAGCGCCCTCGGCGTCCATCTGTGTCAGACCGTCGATGCAGTCCGCGATGATCTCAAAGGATTCGCCGTCTGTTGCAAGATTCGTGTCAAGAGACATGACATTGGTGGTGAACTCGACATAGATGTCGCCGCCCGCCATTGCTGCGCAGCTGCCCAGAACCGCAATCGCCATTCCGGCCGCGCATGCAGTGAGAAGTTTTCTGATTTTCATAAACCAAATCCTCCTACATAAAGAGTCGCCTTACGGCACGTTTGAACTTGTGTATTGTACCTCTTTAACGCGGCAAAGTCAATGCACAGCGGAGGTTTCGGCACGCCGAAGCGTTACAGTTCACAGGCAAGCCAACTCTGCTTTGAGTTTGTGGGCACACTGAAAATGATATAAATATAATTTATATGTATCAATTTCTACACATTTAAAATTTTTTTTATAAGATAATAAATAATCTAAGTCTTTC
>CAJOKX010000064.1 GCA_905235415.1 uncultured Lachnospiraceae bacterium | reverse complement strand
GGTCGGATATGAAAGCAGCAACCCGTCGGTCGCAATCGTATCGAACACGGGCGTCATAAAGGCCAGGAAGCAGGGAACGTGCTATGTATATGCATATGCGCAGAACGGCGTCATGGCAAGAATCAAAGTGTCCGTGAAGTAAGATCCGGCAGCGCCAAACTTCCGTTGAGGACGGAAACGTGTCCGTTGAGGACGGAAATGTAGAGGACGGAAACAAAGAAAGGATGGGGACTTCCGCAGTGGATGCGGAAGTCCCCATTGTAATTGGGAGCAGGCGTTGGAACCTGCTCGTGCAGATTCATCAGGCGCTGCAGCTTGAGCAGATGCTGCAGGAGCAGGCGTTGCAGGAGCAGGCGTTGGAACCTGCTCCCGAAGATTCAACATGCGCTGCAGATTCATCAGGCGCTGCAGATTCATTAGAAGAGCTGGTGGATATAGTCTGTCAGAGCTTTCCGGTCGTAGAAATTCGATGGCTTCACGATGGTGCAGTCGGGCTGGATCCCGGTATCTGTATCATATGCGGAGCCATTTTTGATGTAGGACATATGTTTCGGAGAAGACATCTGGAACAGGGAGCTGTAAGCCGTGGAGAGCTGCATCACAGAGCAGCTTCCGCCGCCGGACTGCTGGCCCAGAAGCGTAACGATGCCGGATGACTTGAATACATTCGGAACCAGATTGCCGCAGGAGAAGCTGTAGGGCCCGATCAGGCAGAACAGATTCTTGTCATGGAGCGTATCCTCCTCATCAAAGGAGCCGTCCAGATTGGTATCGATCCGGTAGGTGCCGGTCGAGATCGCACCGGTCAGGGAGCTTCTGACGCTCAGGCAGGCCTCTCCGAGATACCACGCACAGACAAATGCCGCGGCGTCTACATCGCCGCCTCCGTTCAGGCTCAGGTCGATGACCACGTTCTTGATCGGGCTGTCTTTGCGTGTGATCTGCTGGTGCGCGTAGATCACCAGCGCTGCGGTATCAGTTGTCTCCGGATCTTCATCGTATTGGATCTCTCCGTTCACATAAGTGGATCCTTCGCCCGGCATGATGAAATGGTCAAATGTAACATAGGCTGTATCCCCGACCTCTTCATAGGACAGAATCTCGTGATCCGCTTCTATTCTGGCATCGGAGAAGCGTTCTCCCGCCGCATCGCTTCTCAAAGTAGAGAGGCTCTCCAGGCTGCTCGACTGCGCCTCATCCGTCAGATAGGACGCGACCTTAAAGTCGGAATGCAGGTCATCCAGGTAGTAGTTGATAAAATCACTCAGCGCGCCGTCCTTCACATTCGGATCGGTACTTAAGAGCGCATCCTTGTACCCGGTGTCCGAGAAGAGCTGGTCAAAAGTGGTGATGTCATGAATCTCCTTGAGTCCGTACAGATTGTCCAGTGCCATGCACAGTTCACAGTAGCTGAACCACGCAAGCTCATCACTCAGGTTTTCGCTTGGCACATCATAGAAGGCCTTCAGCATAGGAGTGGGTTCTCCGTCCTCCGTGACCATGCGGCCTCCATTTGCATAATACACGGCCTTCTTGTTAAACAATAAGCAGTAGCCGTTCGGGACGGAGAGCAGAAAATCAGACATCGTCTGCATCGGGAGCAGATAGAGGCCGTCCTCCGGAGAGCAGTACAGATGAATATCATACTCGTACAGATCCAGTTCGATCGATTTCCCGTACCGGTCATAGGAACCCTCAGAGACCCTGTCGATCAGGACAGAAGTGCCCTCATCATCCGTGAAATTGTCGGACACGATATCCAGCAGACAGTAATTATTGACTCCGTGAACGAATTCATCATAGTCATCAAACAGGATCGTATCCGCATCGAAATCAACCATCATGGAGAATCCGTTCTCTCTGGTCAGTAAGGCAACAGAACCGTCTGTCTCAAGATTCAGACCATAAATATTCTTCGCATCCGGAGCAACCTGGAACATCACATCCGCAAAATCCGCCAGATTCATGTATGGCAGATCCATCACGTCATTGATGAAATACACGGGATACTCCTTGGACGCTTCCAGGTCACCCAAATAAAACGTCAGATTCTGAGACGTATAGGACGCGTTCGACTGATCCGCTTCCGTCTCGACGCTTCCCAGATCGACGCCCGAAGACACCTTCATCGGCTCCGTCTCCGTTTCAGCGGCAGACAGATCCTGCGCAAATGCAGCAGAAGAAACCGACGCAAGCAGCATCGCACCCGTCAGAACCGCTGCGGTTTTTGGATAGAGTCCTTTCCGTTTTTTCATTTTGCACACCTCCGATGCATGTCAGTTTGGAATGGTATAATACTATATAAAAATACAATAGCCATTTTTAATCGAAGGTCAAGAAGAATCTGCAGCCTTTACAAACGCTCTGAAAGAGAGTAAATATCTCATATCGGACAGATCGGGAAACAGGGAGGATCGGGCCTCGAAGAAACAGCGCAGACCCGGAAATCGAACGGACGAATCCGGAAATCGAACGGACGGGATTAGGACAGAACGGACAGATCGGGAAATCGGCGGATCCGGGAGAAAAGTGAAAGGGACACATGGACATGTATCGATATGTAGTATTCGACGTGGAGACGCCGAACCGGTATAACAACAGAATGAGCGCGATCGGCATTTCCGTGATCGAGGACGGCGTCATCCGGGATGAATATTTTTCCTATGTGAACCCGGAGGCGGACTTTGACTATTTCAATACGCAGCTGACCGGGATCGATGCGGCAACCGTGCGCAATGCCCCGACATTTCCGCAGCTGTGGAACCGGATCGAGCCGGTGATGTCCTCCGGCATCCTGATGGCGCATAACGCGGTGTTTGACCTGGGTGTGTTAAAGAAATGTCTGCAGGACTATGAGATCTCATGGAAAGAGTCGGTGCGGTACTGCTGCACCGCGCGGATCGGACGGGCGCTGCTCCCGGACATGAAGCACCGTCTCAATGACCTGTGCAGCTACTACGGGATCTGCCTGGATCATCACCAGGCAGACAGCGACAGCCACGCCTGCGCGGAGATCTTCCTGCGCTACATGCAGAGCGGGATGAGGGAGAGCGACTTCATCCGCACATATCGTCTCGCATAAGCGTCAGAATGCCCCCGGGGGCATTCTGAGACAAGGCAGGAGCTAATCAGGAGCAAGTCAGGAGCTGATCAGGAGCAAGCCAGGAGCGAACAAGCTCTCAGGCGCTCATCGCTGAAGAGCGCCCCACAGATCCTGGTCTGCCCAGTTGTCATTTCCCTCGGGCGCGGTCGGAATCAGCGCCGTCGAGGAGGGGTAGTCGATCCGGTAGCTGTACTGATATTTCGGATCCGGGCTGTCCAGGGAAGGATCGATGTTAAAGCTTTCATCCAGAAATACCCTGCACGGATCCCATGCGGTGAGCAGCAGATACAGCGTATGCCCGGGTGCGAGCGTGTAGACAGTGGGCATCATGTAGAAGGTATAATCGTAGTAAGTGCCGGCCTCCAGGTCGAAGGATTCGGTATACTCTGAAGAATCATATCCAAGTCCGGGATTGCAAAGATCGGTCCATCCGAAGGAAATGCATTTTGCAGTCGTAGTGTCCCGGACATATTCCGCCATCTGCGTACCGCCCGCATTTCCCCCGAGATCGGCATATCCCAGTGTTTTGCGGGGCAGGACGTTGTGCAGACGCTGTTTGAGCATATATGCCTCAAAGGGCATATCGTTGGCCCAGTCGATCAGGACTGCGGTGACCATCAGGCCGTCCTTGTCGGTTACGTCCGTCGAAAGCTTCACATGGACCTGCGGCACGCCGTAGATGGTAGTGCTTTCGGGAAGGTCGATCCGGCTCATGCTGGACAGCTCGCCCTCCATGCCGAGATAGATCTGTTCATAGAGCTCGGAGGAATCGACAGCGTTCGGCTGTCCGCCTGTGAACTGTTTGACATACGTGCCCAGGTCCGTCGTGTTGACGATCCCCGTTTCGGAGTCGGCAGTCAGTCCGGTTTCAACACAGGTATATTCATCCCAGGAGTCATATGCGGTAAATGTGCCGTCGATGTTGCTCTGCGCCAGAACCGCCGGCAGATCCTCCGCGTTGTTGTCGACATCGTACAGAAAATGGGCGAGCCATCCGTTCATCAGATCCTGCCAGAAAATCCCGTTGATCAGCATGCCTTCCAGATCGTTGTGTCCGTCCTGATGCCAGATGACGTGCACCGGCATGCCGGCCTTCTCAAAGGCGCGGATCATCAGATCCGCATGCTTCGAAGTCACATTGAAATCATTGAGCCCCTGGACGATCAGCGCGGAGCATTGAATATTTTCCCATTTCCTGCTGTAATCCAGCGCCTCCCAGACGGGTGCATAATCCCCGTTCGTCGCCGCCTGGTCGATGGATGTCTGACTGAGATAAGCGCGGTAATTCTGGTCAAATACCGTCCAGTCATCATCCTTGAAAAGAGCGCCTGCATTGTCGAGCGCCAGGAGATCCGTATAATCGACGCTGAAAATCTTAGAGACGCCCTGCGAGTTGGAGTAGTCATACCAGCTGGCGATTCCGGCAAATGGGATGATCGTGCGCAGGCCTTCCACGCCGGTCGTGGCCACTTCGAAAGGAATGGTGCCGCCGTATGAGGTGCCCGTCATGGCGACATTGCCGCTGCACCAGTCCGCAGCGATCTCCAGCGTGCCTGCCGGATCCGCGAAAGCCCTGCGGTTTCCCGCGAGCCATTCCACCACGCATTTATGGGAATCGCACTCCAGATCCGTTCCGCACAGCTCATATCCTTCCGACCCGTAGGTTCCGATGCCGGAGGAGAGAACGATGGCATAGCCCCTTATAAGGTAATATACATAGGAATCTGCTGTATAGTATCCGCACTCCCCCGAAACCGGAACCGTGTAGTTCCAGTCAAGTCCGGGGTTGGCGTTCAGCGCGGCGTCCATCGTGCTGATCACTCCGGCACTCTCCCGTTTCTCGCCGGGCTGATAGAGGAGGTCGTAGTCAAACGACAAATTCTCAGGGATCGTGATTGAATTCTCAATCTGCGGGTCAAGCTCCCCCGCCGCATACGGCGTGGGATCATAGATTACAGAAGCTTTATAGGCCCCTTCCACCGCAGCGCGCGGAACCATCACCAGCGCCTTGACCAGATCCGCCAGACCGTCTCCGTCCGTGTCATGGTCAGTCTCCACATAGACGCAGAAGGTCAGGTTCTCGCTGTTCGCATTGCTGTAAGAGGGGTCACGGATATCACTGTATTGGAGTACAGGCTGCAGAATCCCATTTTCAATCTGCAGAAAATCCGGGACCGCTTCCGGGGCAGCCTCTGTTTCCTGCAGCTGAACAGGATCTTCCCAAAGCAGGGATCCGGCAGCCGATTCGGATTCGGCAGCGAATTCGGATTCGGCAGCGAATTCGGATTCGGCAGTCAATTCAGATTCGGCTGCCGGGGCCACGGCAAAAGCCGGGACAGCCGCCAGGCAGGCGATCATCAGTGCAGACGCAATCGAAAAACGCAGATTCTTCATTATAAAAATCCTTCCTTGTAAACCTTGTGAATTCTCTTGTGAATCCGCAGCCATTTTCACCCGATCCCGGAAAAAGGCTATTCTGAAATGGATGCTTTGGATCCGTCCGACACCAGTCTGAAGGTCGAATCCGGCTTGAAAAAGCTGATCAGGGGAACTGCAATAAACAGGACCATCGCCTGTTTCGGATAAAACCAGCTAAGAGTGATCAGGCAGGCATCCAGAATCAGGATAAAACCGATGTGCATGAGAATAATCCGGAGCAGCCGGGACGTATGGTGCCGGAACCGGTCCCGCACACCGGAGAAGAGGAGCAGCTGCTGCATCAGCAGCGTGATCAGATAAACAATGCCGAAATGAATCGTTGCGTACCGTCCCCCTTCGTTCATGATCCAGGTCGTTGTAACCGGGATGAGCGCAAGCGAAGCGAGAAAGAGGAAATCCGCAACGACCACCAGGTGATCCGCCTCGCGGAACGTCTGAAAAACACGTTTATTATCGTACCAGAAATCAGCGATGATAAAGAAACTGACCATAAAGATCGCAATCGACCACAAAAACGTGTGATAGCTCGTCGTGGCGGAAGGATAGGGGATCTCCAGCATCATTACAGTAATGAAGATCGCAATCACGCCATCGTTGAGTGCGGAAAGATACCCGACCATCTTGCCTTTCAGCTGTTCGAGGTTGTCAGAGCGTTCCTCCTGGAAACGATCCAGCTTTACCTGCTCATCTGCTGATAATTGTTCGTTAATACGTTTCTGAATTCTCTTATTTCCCATGTCAAAACCCTGCGGCCCTCCGGGATCACGGACGGGGGAGACCAGTCCCCGGAGCGGTACAAGCTGGCCCCGGACCGGGATAGTCTGTCCCCCAGACCGGCACAAGCTGGCCCCGGGCCGGATCGTGATCTTCATCAGTGTGTAATTATACGAAACGCACAGTCAGTATAACACGTTCATGAGTAGGAGTGTGGATTTCAACAGGCCAATATATTATACTTAATACTTAGAAAAACGCTGGGTCCATCAGCATTTCCTTTGTACTAAAACCAGGATACTTGGATTACGATACCTGAACGAAGATGTCAGGATGTATAAATGGGAGGCTTGAACAATGAAATGTCCGAAATGCGGAAGTGAGAACTGCCAGATCATCACAGAATCTCATACGGAGGGAACAGACTATTCCGTCGGGAAAGGGTGCTGCGGTTATATTCTGACCGGCCCCCTGGGCCTTCTGTGCGGATTCTGCACAAAAGGAAAACAATCCCACACAGAATCCTATTGGGTATGCAATACATGCGGAAAGAAATGGAAAGTATAAGCAGGACAGACCGGGAAAGTATAAGCAGCACAGACCGGGAAAGCATAAGCAGGACAGACCGGGAAAGCATAAGCAGAACGGACCGGGAAAGCATAAGCAGCACAGACCGGGAAAGCATAAGCAGGACGGACCGGGAAAGTATAAGCAGGACGGATCGGGAAAGTATAAGCAGGACGGACCGCATATGGATGGCGTCTATGCGCTTCTGCAGGAAGTACTGCGGGTGTCATCAGATGCCGGAGCGGAGTTATTTCATCGGAGAGTACCAGTTCCCGCTGTGCGCCAGATGCATGGGAATTGTGATCGGGCATGCAGCCGGGATCGCCGCATCCTGTTTTCACAAAAGCTCATGGAAGAGTCTGTTTCTGACACTTCCGCTGATGGCGGACGGATGCGCCCAGAAGTTCACATCCTACGAATCAACAAACCCAAGACGGCTGTGCACAGGCATCCTGTATGGATACGGGATGATGAGCGCATGCATTTACGGGATCAAGCTGACGGGAAACGCTCTGAGGAGACTTCTTAGAAGTACAGGCAGGAGCTGAACCCAGACAATGCCCGCCGAGGGGCTCTCAGATCATCTCTATTTTTCATATAGAAGCTTTCTTCCTGCTTCGGACAGACAGGACAGCTTCATTGACATCCGCTTTTGTCATACCAACATCCGACGCCCATTTCTGCGCTGCATCAAGAAGACCGGAGAATTCAGCCACAGAGGGCTGAAGGATTGGCTTTAGGAGTATATTTTCCCCATCGGTGAAGACTATAAGCTTTGTTCCCGCCTCCAGGTTGAGCTTGTCACGGATGGCTTTTGGCAGTACTACCTGCCCTTTTGTAGAGACAGCAGTTACTTCAGATACATATTGAGCCATGATCGTTGTCCCCTTTTTTGGTAAGATTGTCTTACCTGCATTATCGCACCAGATGTGTTCCTGGATCTTGCGAAGACCTCTGATGATCTGGAGAGACTGATAGGGGCAAGCGGGAGATTCTAAGAGTAAGCCCTTTATTTGACTGGCAGAGGGAAGTGAGCTAATACAATTAAACAGTTAGGTGGAATTATGAAGAATCAATACGTCGGAGATGTTGGTGATTATGGGAAATATGGACTCCTGCGTTTCCTTGCAAACCGGGGCATCAAAATTGGAGTCAACTGGTATCTGACCAAAGATGACAAGTCGGCCGACGGGAAATTCACGAAGTATCTGGATAACTCCGGGGATGAGAAATACGATCCTGTAATCTTTAAACAGTTGAAAATGCTTGCAGGATGTAAGCATAAGTCTGTTCAGATGGTCGAGTCGGCGGAGTTAATTCCCGGTGCAATGTACTATAATGACATGCTCCGTGCTGATGGAAATGAAGTGAATGCACGCAAAATAGCGCGCCGCCTGTGGTTTAATAATTCCTTATTGATGTTGAAGGATGCAGAACTGGTATATGCAGATCCGGATAACGGCATTACTTATCGGAAACAGGCCGGCACAAAGGACAGTGAAAAATATATTCTTCCGGAGGAGGTCGTTGAGTATTATGACCGCGGACAGAATGTTGTCTATTACTGTCATAAAGGGAGAAGGACTGAAGACGCCTGGGAGCAGGCAAAGGTCGAAATCAAAAAGTACATACGGGATGGGCAGATTATCGTCATGACCTTCCACCGCGGAACGCAGCGCTCGTACATATTTGTCCTTCATCCGGATGATTATGCGAGATACAATTCTCTGCTGACGGAATTTGAAACTACTGCATGGGGAGAGATCTTCTGCCGGGAGACGATCACGAAAAAACCTGACAGGAATGATCCGGTCAGGAATAACATTCTTCTTGAACTGGTATCGGGTGAATTCTCTGTCTGCAAGGTTGAGGACTACAGTGGTGTAGATATTGATCGGCCTTTTGTCTTTTCCGGAAGGACAGATGAGGAAAACTCTCTTGTTTGTCCGACAGCAATTGTTCCGGAGAATACGATATGCCGTGATGATGGATGGAAGGCGATCCGGCTCTGCGGTGAACTGGACTTCTCACTGATCGGGATCCTTGCACGAATAACAGATGTATTGGCAATGAATGGGATCAGTGTATTCGCGATCTCCACGTACAACACAGACTACATTCTGATGAAGGAAGCAGAATACGGCAGAGCGATTGAGTCTTTAAAAGTGGCCGGGTATCATTTTTTGGAATCAAATGCATAATGTGAGGATTATCAAGCAATGTCGCCCATGAACGGCATTGTTTGTTTGAAAACTCGGGACGTTCGTGTAGACTATAAAAGAGAATTTGTGCAAATAGCAGGCAGTTGTCTCATTATATGCCAAGAGGTTTGAATTATGCGTATCCTGATGCTTGGAAACAGTTTCACCTATTTTCATGACATGCCATCTACCCTTGCGCAGTTGACCGGTGCTGAGGTGGTTGCACATACCCGCGGCGGTGCTTACCTTGCGGAGCAGCTCAACCCGGAAACTGAGATAGGGGCAAGAACAATGAAGGCGCTTAAAGAGGAGACCTGGGATTATGTAGTTTTGCAGGAACAGAGTAATGCGGCGGTCACCTCGAAGGATGCTTTCATGAAGAGTGTTTCACGACTCTGTGAGCTGAGCCGGCAAGCGGGGGCTACCCCCGTTCTATACGCGACTTGGGCATATCAAAAGGGAAGTTCGCGGATTCAGGAGCTGGGCATTCCGTACGATGTGATGGCATCCCAGATGTCCGCTTCTTATCATGAAGCGGGGGAATTGAACAATGCGCTGGTCGCGGATGTGGGACAGAAGTTCTATACGCTTTCTGTGACTGAAAATCTCTATGAGGAGGACGGAAGCCATCCGAATGAGGTCGGATCCCGTATAGCTGCGGAGACCATCGCAGAGGTAATCCAAAAGGACCAGAAACGAAGTGATGAAAGGCGTCATCGATAAGTTAGGTATGGATCTCCAGGTGAAGCAAAAAGATAAAACCCATTTCACAACGAATGTCAATGTCTGTACATCACCGACATTCTACGCATGGGTCTTTCAGTGGGGCGGATCCGTCAGGATCATTGCACCAAGAACGGCCGTAGAAGAGTACCAGGAGATGGTACGGAAGGCGATGAACTGACAATTTCTGAAAAATGGAAGGACTATGGCCGTGATGACAGAGATCGAAGCAATTCACAGCCGCCATTCGGTTCGGGCGTACCTGGATAAAGCGATCGAACCGGACAAAATTACTGCGCTGAATGAATTAATATCTGAATGCAATGAAAAGGGAAACCTGCATCTGCAGCTGCTGACAGATGCAGGCAAGACGTTTGACCGCCTTTTAAACAAAGCGATGGGGCTCTGGACGTCCGGTGGACGTCCGTTTAGAGCGGACCGGAGCAGCGGCGGAGGCCTGGGCAGCGCTCCGAGTGTGATTGCGTGCATTGGCCGTGATGACGGCACTCTGGAAGAGCGGATCGGTTATTACGGAGAGAAGATTGTACTGCTGGCACAGAAGCTGGGCTTAAACACATGCTGGGCAGGAACCTTTAACGCTAAAAATGTGCGGGCGGAAATCAGACCGGGTGAGCGTCTGGTGATCGTGATTGCGATTGGTTACGGAAAGGATTCCGGAAGGCCGCATAAGTCAAAAACATTTGACCAGGTGGCATCCGGCCCTGCGGTTCAGCCGGACTGGTTCAGGAAGGGCGTGGAGCTTGCCCTGCTTGCACCCACCGCGATCAATCAGCAGAGATATGAGATTCGCCTGAATGAAGACGGGACCGTAACGTTCACTGACAGGAGGGGCCCATTTTCAAAGGTGGATCTGGGGATCGTGAAATATCACTTCGAAGTGGGCAGCGGCCTTCGGCAGGGCGAACCCGGAAGCGCTTTGTGAGGATGAATCATGGCAAAGAAAGGTCACAGCAGCCCGAATATCCTTGGCGGGTATACCCATTATGATGAGCACGGGAAGAAGACCGGCAGCAGCCGGCCCAACATATTGGGCGGGTATACGGATTATGATGCAAATGGGAAAAAGGTCGGGCATTCAGATCCGAATATACTCGGCGGTTACACGCATTATGACAATAAAGGGCATAAGACCGGCCGCACGGATCCGACCTTTACCGGATATGTTCATTACGACAAAAATGGGAAAAAGGTCGGGGACAGCTCGCCTGACATACTGGGAGGATACACCCATCATGACAGCGAAGGCTGCTACATAGCTACCTGTGTATATGGCTCCTACGACTGCCCGCAGGTATGGACCTTAAGAAGGTTCCGCGACGACGGACTGCGAAAATGCGTGCTGGGCAGGGCGTTTGTGAAGCTGTACTACAAAACCAGCCCCCAATTGGTTCAAAAACTTGGGAGATACGAAGCATTTCGCTTGGTGAACAGGGCCTGGCTGGACCGGTTTGTGAAGCGGCTGCAGGAGCGGGGGTATACGGACCGGCCGTATGAAGACCGGGGAGTGCAGTAACAGAAAGCGGATACGGACCGGGCGTACAAAGACCGGGGAGTGCAGTAACAGAAAGCGGATACGGACTGGGCGTACGAAGACCGGGGAGTGCAGTAACAGAAAGCGGATACGGACCGGGCGTACGAAGAACGGGGAAAGCAACAGGCCCTGACGGGCGCATTTTCAAGACAAAAAAGGAGATCGGCAATGACGATTCGCTTTGCAACAGAAGCAGACTGCGGCAGTATTCTCAGCTTCATCCGCCAGCTCGCAGACTATGAAAATATGTCGGATCAGGTGGTGGCGACAGAGGACCTGCTCCGGGAATGGATATTTGAAAAGAAAAAGGCAGAGGTGCTGATTGCCTGTGAAGGAGAGCAGCAAGTCGGTTTCGCCCTGTTCTTTCATAACTTCTCTACATTCCTGGGCCGTGCCGGGATCTATCTGGAAGACCTTTTTGTCCTCCCGGAGTACAGAAACAAGGGATACGGAAAGGCCCTGCTGAAGAGACTTGCGCAGATCACGGTAGAGCGCGGGTGCGGCCGTCTGGAATGGTCCTGTCTGGATTGGAATACGCCAAGTATCGAATTCTATCGATCTATTGGCGCACAGCCGATGGACGGGTGGACAGTCTACCGCCTGACAGGGGAAACCTTGGAAGAGATGGCGCGCTGAACGTACCCGGACCTTCTGCTTCTCAGCGGCGGTTGGAACGCACCCGGACCTTCTGCATCTCAGCGGCGATTGGAACGCACCCGGACCCTCTGCATCTTAGCGGCGGTTGGAACGCACCCAGATGTTCTGCTTCTCAGCGGCGCGGATCAGGTCATCCCTGAAATCCGGATGGGCAAGGGAGATAATCATCTCCGCACGCTCCCAGGTGGAACGTCCTTCCAGGTTGACCGCACCATATTCGGTGACAATAAAGTAGACCTGGGATCGTGGCGATGTCACGATCTCTCCGTTGAACAGGGGCAGCACATTGGAGTGCATCTGCCCTTGTTTGTCTGTATAGGTCGAGGGCAGGCACAGAAATGCCTTCCCGCCCTTGGATGTTGACGCGCCGTTCAGGAAATCCAGCTGTCCGCCGGTTCCGCTGATCTGGCGGATGCCGGAGCTCTCCGAAGAGACCTGTCCGTACAGATCGACACTGATGCATCCGTTGATGGAGACCATATTGTCGATCTGTCCGATGACGGAAGGATCATTTACAAATTCCAGAGGGCAGAAAGACAGCCCGGGGTTTTCATCCAGCCAGTCGTAGAGCTTCCTGGTTCCGAAAGCAAATCCTGCCACTCCTTTTCCCGGGAAGATCGTTTTTCTGAGGTTTGTCAGTTTGCCGGCGTCATGCAGATCCACGTACGCATCCGTGCACAGCTCCGTGTGCATTCCAAGATCCTTCAGATCGGACTGCGCAAGCATCTGTCCGAGGACGGTAGGCATTCCGCCGATCCCCAGCTGCAGTGTAGCGCCATCCTGGATATACGGCAGGATGTATTCCGCAATCTTCCGGTCGACGTCAGACGGCGGTCCCGTAACCACTTCCGGAAGCGGTCCGTGCTCCCCCTCCACGATATAATCCACTTCCGAGATATGGATGCAGTCTCCGAATCCGCCGCAGACCTTCGGAAGATTCTCATTGATCTCCACAATCACAATATCCGCCTGCTCCGCGATGCCCCGGGACGTCCCGGTGTTGCAGGACAGATTAAAGTATCCATGCCGATCCATCGGCGTCACCGCCAGCATCGCCACATTTACCTTCAGAAAATGCCGGTAATACGGAACGACATTGTGGAACACCATGGGGATATAATTGCACAGCCCCCTGTCGGCAAGCTTGCGCTCATACGCAGAACAGTGCCAGCTGTTGTAGATAAAGTGTTCCCTGTTCGGGTCGCATTCAGCAGCCTGAATCGGTCCGAAGAGCAGGTTGCCGCGGATCTTGACATCCTTCAGCTCATCCCGGCGTCTTGCAAGCGCCGCATCGAGCAGCGCAGGAAAGCCCAGCGCGACGGTATAGTCTACCCAGTCCCCACTCTTGACAACCTGCACAGCCTCGTCACTCGTACGCAGCTTGCTTCTGTATTCATCATAGTAATTCATGGCACATCTCCGGAATCTGCAGACACGTCAGAATCTGCAAACATTTCTTTTTAAGATCCGTATGGTAAGTAGCTGAAAACATCGAAAGTATTAAAAGCATCAAAAGCAACAGGTGAAACCGGCCATCTGGACAAAGCTGCTGAAAGCATCAGGTGAAACCGGCCATCTGGCCAAAGCCGCTGAAAGCATCAGGTAAAACCGGCCATCTGGACAAAGCCGCTGAAAGCATCAGGTGAAACCGGCCATCTGGACAAAGCCGCTGAAAGCATCAGGTGGAATCGGCCATCTGGACAAAGCCGCTGAAAGCATCAGGTGGAATCAGCCATCTGGACAAAGCCGCTGAAAGCACCAAGTGGAATCGGCCATCTGGACAAAGCCGCTGAAAGCATCAGGTGGAATCAGCCATCTAAAGATAGCTACCCGGCTTGCTGTGGCTTCATAAACATATCATAGCATAAAGAAGGACGTGAACTCTGCATTTAAGCTTCACAAAAGTCCTAATTATGCTTCACATCCATGAAGCAAGCCTGCGCGGGGCGGCAACAAGATTTTTGTGTTGAGTTTGCAGGAAAAAAAGAATACACTCAAGACTATACATCGCGCGGGGCATCCAAACCCGCCAGACACTCATATCCCTATGCTCCGAATCACAATCACCTTCCAGTGCAGGGCAGAAAGCATCCCATCCCTATGCCCAGAAGCCGAGTTGCCATCCGGCGCGAGGCATAGGAATCCCAAGAACTGTCCATCCCTATGCCCAGAAGCCAAGGCGCGAGCCGGCGTGCGGCATAGGAATATCAAGATTTGCCCATCCCTATGCCCAGAAGCCGAGTTGCCATCTGGCGCGCGGCATAGGAATATCAAGACTTGCCCATCTCTATGCCCAGAAGCCAAGGCGCGAGTTGGAGTGAGGCATAGGAATCCCAAGACTTGTCCATCCCTATGCCCAGAAGCCAAGGCGCGAGTCGGAGTGAGGCATAGGAATATCAAGAACTGTCCATCCCTATGCCCAGAAGCCGAGTTGCCATCCGGCGCGGGGCATAGGAATCCGGAGACTTGTCCATCCCTATGCCCGGAATGCGAAGTGAGAGCCGGAGTGAGGCATAGGAATATTAAGAGTGGTCCATCCCTATGCCCGAAATCCGAGGTGAGAGCCGGAGTGAGGCATAGGAATATCAAGACTTGTCCATCCCTATGCCCAGAAGCCAAGGCGCGAGTCGGCGCGGGGCATAGGAGATCAAGTTGACGTCCCATCTCTATGCCTCGGATCGCCGTCACCGCCCGCCGCGGGGCATCCAGAATCAAGTATGGTACCAACACAATTACCAATAACAAAACACATGTACAGAAAGACGAGGAAAGCGAATGAACGGAAAACAAATCATCCAAGAACTGACAGAAGAGAGAAACAAGCTCAGCAAGATTATTACAAAAAAGGAGAAGCAGCTGCAATCTGCGCCGGAAGGGGAAGTGCGAGTCATCAAACACAATTCCGGGTATCAGTATTATTTCAGGAAAAAACCTAGTGATAAAAATGGATCTTATATGCATGTGTCGGAACGGAACAAGGCAGCAACTCTGGTACAGAAGCGATATGATGAGCAGATTCTGGCAGCTTCAAAAAAGCAAGATGCAGCAATCAAACGTTTCTTGAACACATATGATCCGGAGTGCTTGAAGAATATTTACTCATCATTGTCAGATGTCAGAAAGAAAGATGTTCAAGCTGTCATATTGTCCGATGATGAATATGTCAGCAAGTGGGAGGAATATACATATGAGCACAAATCCTTTGCTGAAGATATGCCCATACACTATACAGACTCCGGAAACAGAGTCCGTTCCAAATCTGAGGTCATGATCGCAAATGCTTTATTGAAAGAAGGGATACCCTACCGGTACGAATGCCCGCTGAAGCTTGGGACTAGCCTGATTCACCCAGACTTTACTATTCTGAGGAAGAGCGACAGAGAAGTATTGTATTGGGAGCATTTAGGCATGATGGATGATTCGGAATATACGAATCGCGCTATTCAAAGGATCAGACTTTATGAAGAACACGGGATCTATCCGGGAGTTCATTTGATTCTGACAATGGAGACTGTCCGGCAACCCATTAACCTGGAAATCATAAAGAATATGATTGGACAGTATTGTGCTTAGCGGTGTTGAATCATGCGTGACGCTGGTGTATGGAATATTTATTTTCTAATCCGCGGCGCAACCTGGCGCGCGGCATAGGAATATCAAGACTTGTCCATCCCTATGCCCAGAAGCCGAAGTGCGAGTCGGCGCGCGGCATAGGAATATCAAGGCTTGTCCATTCCTATGCCCGGAATCCGAAGTGAGAGCCGGCGTGAGGCATAGGAATATCAAGACTTGCCCATCCCTATGCCCGGAAGCCGAGTTGCCATCTGGCGCGCGGCATAGGAATATCAAGACTTGTCCATCCCTATGCCCGGAAGCCAAGGCGCAACCTGGTGCGCGGCATAGGAATATCAAGAACTGTCCATCCCTATGCCCGGAAGCCGTGGCGCAACCTGGTGCGCGGCATAGGAATATCAAGAACTGTCCATCCCTATGCCCAGAATCCGAGTTGCCATCCGGCGCGAGGCATAGGAATCCCAAGACTTGTCCATCCCTATGCCCAGAATCCGAGTTGCCATCCGGCGCGAGGCATAGGAATCCCAAGAACTGTCCATCCCTATGCCCGGAAGCCGAGTTGCCATCTGGCGCGAGGCAAAGGAATCCCAAGAATGGTCCATCCCTATGCCTAGAAGCCAAGGCGCGAGCCGGAGTGAGGCATAGGAATATCAAGAACTGTCAATCCCTATGCCTTGAAAGCGGCTGTGCCGCTCTGGCTCAGTTCATCATTGATTGTTTGTATCCATCATAAGGATTGACGGCTGCCTGCCGGTCAATTAATGTAGATCTAGGCGCGCGTGTCTGCCAAGGTGCTGTTTGCCATGGTGCCATGTACGGGAAGAGATGTGCGTGGAAACGGCAAAAACAAAGGTGCTGTGCCATTGCAAGATGCATCGATCAGTATCGATGCATTCAGGAAGCCAATTGTTGGCAATAGAGTCGGAAGATCAGGACATGAGATATGATTAGAAAAATTCAGACACAGGATGCACAAGCCCTGGAGCTCATATGCAGAACATCCCTGGGACATGAAACGAATACTGCATTCCTTACACAGCGTATACAGGAGTTATCCGGCGATCCAACTTACTATATTGCGGTGTACGAGGATGATTCGAACCACCAGGTGCAGGGATTTATCCAGGCAGAAAGGTACAATCTGCTTTACGGTGAAAATGGATGGAATGTCATTGCCCTTGCGGTCCATCCGCAGGCTCAGAGCCGGGGGATCGGGAAAAAACTTCTTATTTCACTGGAAGAGTATGCAGCCGGAGAGGGATATACGTTCATCCGCTTAAACTGCAATATCGTTCGCACAGAAGCACATGCATTTTATCAGCATGTGGGGTATGAATGCGACAAAACGCAGAAACGTTTTATCAAGAAGATCTGAGATGGAAAGTGCGCCTGCGGTCTTATAAAGAAAACCAAGAAAGGATACCTGCCGTGCACATGACATATAACTGCATCATCGTATTCAACCAAACAAAAGACGCGGCCCTGTTCTGCCGGCGGGTCAAGGAACCATTCAAAGGGCTGCTCAACTTTGTGGGCGGCAAGGTGGAGCCGGGTGAGGCATCGGAAGATGCTGCCTATCGGGAACTCCGGGAAGAGACAGGGATCACCGCTGCGCAGATCCGCCTGCATCATTTTATGGACATCCGCTACTACTATCAGGATTTTGATCTGGAGATGTATGTGGGCATGCTGGAAGAGGATGTCTTGCTGCGTGAAGAAATCAATCCGCTGCTGTGGCTTGCGCTGGATGAAGACTTCACTGACAGGACAAGATTCGCCGGGGACCAGAATATTGCACATATCATGAATGTTTCGATGAAGTATCCGCTGGCGGAAGGGGGGCATCTGAGATGAAGAGATATATGAAATGTATTATGTCGATGCGGAAGATTTTATTTCGACTGGGATAAGGATTTTGAGGACGCAGAGGAGTATTGGGAAAATGCGTGGCGCTGAGTTGTCTGCTCCGGGGCACCTTATTTCCTGAGGGAATTTGCATGATGGTTGAATTAAAATACCCGCTGTTTGACGGGGAGCGTGTATGGGATGGGGCCTGTGTCACTGTCGAAGACGGGATGATTACGTCGGTGAAGCCTTGTGAACGGGAGGCGTGCGGCGACGGATTCCTGATGCCGGGGCTGATTGACGCCCACACGCATATGGAAACGATGGATCAGGCCCGCAGTATGACCAGCGCCGGCATTACCGCCACGTTTGATGTCAATGGAAATGCATCTTTGGTCAGAGATTCCAGAGACCTTCGGATTGTGAGTTCTGCAGGGATGGCGATGGGGATCGTGATGAATCCCGGCGGCTTTGTGGAAAGGGCCGCTCAGAGCGGGGCCAGATATATCAAGGTCCTGCTCTTCGGGAAGCATTCTGTTGGCAGGAGAGCTCTGAATGGAATCGTCAGAGCGGCACATGAACGCGGCCTGAAAGTGGCGGTTCATGCAACAGAGACAGAAACGGTCCGGCAGGCTGTGGATGCGGGAGCTGACATCCTGCTCCACGTTCCGATGAAGGAGAAATACCCGGAAGAGCTGGCGCAGGAGATTGCGGAAAAAAGGATCGCCGTAGCGCCGACACTTGTCATGATGGAGACCTTTGCAAACAGCCGCAGAAATGGTTATCGCCCGGAGCATTACAGAAATGCGGAAGATGCTGTGAGCCTTCTGCACAGATGCGGTGTACAGATTCTCGTCGCAACAGACGCCAACTCAGGATCATTTGCCCCGGCAGTTGCATTTGGATCATCCATCCACAGAGAGATGGGACTTCTGGTCAGATGCGGCCTGACGCCTGCTGAGGTCCTGGCAGGCGCCACAGGCAGGTCCGTCGCGGCATTCGGAATAGACCGTCTCGGAATGATTCAAGAAGGATGGCCTGCGGATCTGCTGCTGGTCGGAGGCAGACCGGATCAGACCATCGCGGACACAGCTTTGATCCGGCAGCTGTGGGTAGGCGGAAAACAGATTATTTGAGGAATACAAAACCGCACCGTGAAGGGAACCTTTGGTTCCGCCTCCGCGGTGCGGTACATTTTTAAGGAGGGAGCCCGGCAGGCTGTTACCGCCTGCCGGTTTGTATGAAAATGAATCTGTCATAGCGCTGTGCACTGTGAGTAGATCAGTTTCCTGAATCGTACTGCTGCTGTCTTTTCCCGGGACTCTCTTGCCCGG
>CAJOKX010000063.1 GCA_905235415.1 uncultured Lachnospiraceae bacterium | reverse complement strand
CTATAGAAGCGTGGTCGCTTTCATGGCTGCAGCAACTCGCAAAGCTCAGTCGGCTGCCTATGGTTTTCAGTTGTGCCCACAGAACTCCATGCAGAAGGTCGGAGGCTGGTCTGTGAACCATATCTGCTATGCTTTCTGCCCGGAGCGCTGCGGAAACAGCAGATACTCGCAAAGAAGTCCGCCGGCCGTATTTCCCAGCAGGACAAACAGCCACGGGAGCAGATGATGACCGAGGACGGCATACCCTGCATCCGCGATGGAATGCCTGAATCCGCATAAGATAAATGCCATGACGCACAGGACTGTGATCACTTCCCGCTTCGCCGTCACCGCGATGTGGATCAGGATGTTGCACAGCACGCCCGCAATAAACAGCTGCAGGAACCCCATCTGCGCTTTCCGGTCCGCCGTCTGCAGGACCAGCGTCTTTCCGTCTTCCCGCATCAACATGAAGAACCACAGGGAGGCGCAGCAGCCGGCGATGTTGCACAGCAGGATCACCAGGCAGTACACATAAGTCCCGTTTTTGATCACCTTTCCGATCCTTCCGGTATAGAGCGGAAGCTGCAGCGCGATGATCGACAGGAGCGCGGTCGAAAACAGGAACGCCCCGATGGCACTGTTCTCAACAGACAGGAGCGCGATGTCTCCGATTCCGATCATCATCCCTGCCAGAAAAGAGGTTGTAATGGTTTCAGTCCTGATCTCTTTCATAAACAAATCCCATATCCTTTTGTCCTGTAACAAAAAAAGAAAGCGGGTGATGGGAATCGAACCCACGTATCCAGCTTGGAAGGCTGGTGTTCTACCATTGAACTACACCCGCAAATGACACTTATTCAGTTGTCGTCGTGTAATCGGGGTGACAAGATTCGAACTTGCGACCCCCTGCTCCCAAAGCAGGTGCTCTAGCCAAACTGAGCCACACCCCGCAATCCTGTTCCCAAGACACAATCGGGATTATATTATGCCCTTTCGACTTTGTCAATCCCCAATTCAGAAAAACCACGCCCGGTTTCACGGTTTGATATGAATTTTTATTTAGATATACCGAATTTCCGCTTCCGGCCTCTTTCCCTCTTCCAGATCCAGAATGATATAGGTCTTCTGACGGCCCTCCTGGCGCGGGTAGGTGATGCTGCCGGGATTCAGGACCAGCAGATTCGGATCGCTGTCATCAATCTGCGGCCTGTGCGTATGCCCATAGATTGTAACATCGCAGTCATTGGCCTGCGCGTCCGCCACCAGATCCCTCGTTCCGAAGTTCACATAGTACCCGTGTCCGTGCGCCATCAGGATCCTGTGCCCGGCCAGTTCCAGGATGCGGGAGGGCGGATAATCCACAAAATAATCGCAGTTTCCCTTCACCATGTAGACCGGGACGTCTTCTCCTGCCACAATCTCCGCAAACTCCTCCTCGTCCTCCTGCGAATCCCCGAGGTGAAAGATCGCGTCCACCGGCCACTCCCGGTCCAGCGCGACTGCCACATTGACATCGACGCCATGTGTATCGCTGACCACTAATATCTTCATCGAACTACCTTTTTTATTTTTTTAATCTTCTGTCCCCTGTTTTCTTTAAAATAGTGTACACCGTCCTTCCGATAAATACAACCGGGGCATCTTCACTGTTCTTCGTCCAGCAATTCCTTCATCTTCCGGAATGCCTGTCCGCGGTGGCTGAGTGCGTTCTTCTCTTCCGGGGAGATCTCCGCCGATGTCTTCCCCTTCTCCGGCAGGAAGAAGATCGGATCGTATCCGAATCCGTTCTCCCCGGCGATCTCATAGCCGATCCGGCCTTCCATGACGCCCTCGACGCACTCTACGCGCCCGTCCGGCCAGACTGCTGCTACTGCGCAGACGAACCGTGCAGAGCGAAGCGGCCCGGGCGTTCCGTCCGCCAGGCTTCCGGGTCTTGCTTCCTCCGCTGCTTCCTCCGCTGCTTCCTCCGCTGCTGCCCCCGCTGCATCCTCCGCGCCAGAGCCCTCCGCAGACGCCTGCCGGCGGCAGTATTCATTGACCCGGTCGATAATGGCCCTGTTCTTGATGTCGTAGGAGGTATCTCTTCCCATGAACCGGGCGGACTGGATCCCGGGTTCGCCGTCCATCGCGTCCACCACGAGGCCCGAATCATCCGCCAGTGCCATCCGGCCGCTCGCCATGGCAACTGCGCGCGCCTTGATGATGGCATTTTCCGCAAAGGTCGATCCGTCCTCTATAATCTCGACATCGATTCCGGCCTCGCTCATGCTGACAAGCCCAAGGCCCGGATCCGACAATATCTCCCGGATCTCCTGCATCTTATGCGCGTTTCCCGTTGCTACAATGATCTCTCCCGTCATCCCGGTTCCTTCTTTCCTTTCTCATTCGCTCCACGGAAACTGCTGTTTATCCGTGTACACTTTCATGCAGACATTGGTTTCATAGGCTTCCTGCGTGTTTTCCCATCTGCTTCCGTCTTTGCTCAGATAGGTCTGGTGCCCCTGCGTGGTCACGGACTGTGTGAACTGATCCTTCGCCTTCTCCACCGCGACGGGTTTCCCCTCCCCGGGGGTGTTGATCTCCACCGCGACGGCGTACGTCTGTCCTTTCCGGAGGTTTACCTCCGACGGGATCCTGACGGTATGAAAGCCCGCATTCGCGATCTGCCCCGCGGCCAGCAGCCGTGCCTTTTCGGCGGGGATCTCTTCTGACTGCGCCGGCGCCACGCTCTCCAGATCCTCCGGCGACGTATACTCCGGGATCAGGAAGATCCTGCAGGCAGTGCCCGGACCGGTCGTATAGAAGCCGATGCCCCGGATGCTTTCCTGCCGGCCGGCCTGGAATACGCCTGCAAAATAACACGTCTCTCTTTCGTAGCCCTGCCTTCCGAGCCATCCCAGGCTGTCCTGCTGACAGACGCGCTGTGTATCCGAGGCTTCCTCAATCCCGCTGTATACGATTCCGCCTTTCCGGAAGAGGTTCTTATCCTCATAGGATACATAGAAGATGCCGTCGTCCCCGAAGTCCTCCCCCCAGGTGTTCTGGCAGATCCACGCGCCGTCCCGCGCCGGCCGGATGCGGAAGTTCTCCCTGGGATAGGTATCGTCCCATCCGAGGACCAGGATATCGTGATTGAGCTCCTCTGTGAACGGATCGTAGTAGGCGGCGGTCTCTTTCGCATAATAGCCATAGGCATCCAGGTCCGTCCGGCTGCGGTCCATGCACAGAGAGGACTGCGCCGCCCCGTAGAGCAGGATCATCTTCTTGATCTGCTGCCGGGACATGCCCCGGAGCAGCTGCATCTCCTGCACATGCACCTGCGCGCGCAGGCCCTCCGGCGACACGCCGTCCCCGTACGGATCCTCTGCCTCCTCAACCGGCCCCTTCCAGCCTGCCAGGTAGGACATAATCATCGTATAGTCCCCGCCGTCCTCCTGCGTTGTCTCATAGCCGTTGCGCAGCGACATGTGGTCCGGCGAGAAGATCTGCTTTTTCTGCGGAAGAAGATCAGATTCAATCGCGGAACACGCCGAGATTGCCCAGCAGGTTCCAAGCTCCCCCTGGCTGCGGACCGTTGGTTTGCGGCCCTGGTCGATCAGGCTGTATCGCCTCGGGACGGCGCCGAGCTGCATATACGCAAAAGGCGCCGGCTCCTGCGCACTGCACAAAGACAGGCATCCTGCCAGCAGGACCGCCGGCAGAACAAGGGCGGTGAATCTCCTGCACTGCATGGTTATCGTTCTCCTGTATGGTTTTACCCGAGCGGGATCTCTACGATCTGCGACATCTTCGTCAGGCACTGCTCGATCTGATGCGAGATCTCATCCGTCAGGCGCGTCGTGATCTGCTCATTTTTATCCGTTTCCAGACTCTCGTAGAAGTTCGCCTTCACCTCCGGGGAGATCCGTTTCATACGGTTCTCGAATGCGGACCGGGTGATCATCTTGCGCAGCGGCTTCGGGATGTTGACGTCCATCACGCGATTCTCCAGATAGTCCTGCCCGATCAGCAGCACGCTCAGGGACAGGATGGCGCCGGCGACAATCCCCTTGAGGCCGCCCGTGATCAGCGCGATCCCGCTGCCGCCGCACAGAAGCCCGACCAGGATCGAAATGATCGCGTTGATCATCCATGTGATCTGGTCGATGGCAAAGATATCTTTCGTGTGGATCCGGATATCGATATCGGACACCGACAGGTAACTGCTCAGGTTCAGCGCCCGGTACGGGACGTTGTGCCGCACGCAGATCGGCATCGTGAACTCTTCCAGCTCATAGGCCACAGGGGTCAGCCATGATGAGACCGTGCTCACCAGGATCTTCTGCGCCTCGTCCCCTCGCAGATACTGTTCGATCTCTTCCCGAAGCTCCCGGTCAATCTCCGTCAGCCGGCTGATCTCCCCGCTGCGCCACCGGTCAAACACACGCATAACCGCATTTTCCAGGATCGGATCGATCAGCGCCTCTACGATTCTGCGGTACAGGTCATCCATATGGCACGAGACGATGTTCTCGACCGTACTGGTCTCGATCAGATCGTCGACTTCTCTGCGGAACGCACGCATGTCCTCGTCAATGCGTCCGCTGCAGGAAAGCCCGCGGGCGATGGAAAATTCCGGCTGCGGGGTCGTGATGACGACTGCCTCCGGAAACGCCTCTCCGCACCATCTTGCGATCGCCGGCATCCTGGAAACGCCGCCGGTCAGGAAGATCAGCTCCGGCAGGTCCTCCCCCAGCGAAGACCGGATCTGCGTCAGGCTGCTGCAGAAGGCTTCCTGAAATGAACTTCCGGATAATCCCGGCGCGCTCTCTTCCAGCAGGCGGCGCGCCATCTCGCTGTCCATGCGCAGCGTCAGCGTGCAGTTTCCTTCATAGAGGATCCCGATGCTCCGCGTCAGGGTACGGTCCTTCCAGTACGCTTCATCGGAAAAATACTTTTCTTTCAGCCGTCTTGCCGCGAATTCACAGTAATTCTTCCAGCCCTCGCTCTTCTGAAAGACCGCCTCAACCGCGGCGCTCTCCGGGCTCTCCTTCACGCATTCCTCCAGAAGCATGCGGTCCATGATACCGCCGCCCAGCATCACTTCTCCGGCGGTATGCAGCTCCACCTCTCTCCCGGATTCAATGAACGCAAAATCAGTGGTCGATGATCCCACATCCACCACCAGCACCGGTTTTGCCAGGATGTCGTACGCAACCTGGAGATGCTTCGACCTGCAGGCCGCGATCAGGGCTGCCCTGGATTCCGATATGATCCGGACGGGCGGATACCCCGCATCCTCAAAGAGCCTGCGGTAGAGTTCACGGTCGCTCCGGCTCCACCCGGCCGGGCATCCCACATAGAAGCAGGAATCCTCTCCCTCTCCCAGGAGGCCGTCCCGCTTCAGACTGTCCAGCACGCCGGCCGCAAACGTCCGGATATCCTTCGCGCTCTCCGGGTCGGTCAGGAACCTGCTCTTGAAGCGCAGCGCTCTGCGCGTCACATCCGGCGCGTAGCAGGCGCTCTCCCCGATCAGCAACTCTCCGCCCGCAGTCCTTGCGAACGCAGTGACAAAGCTCAGTTCCTCGCCGACCGGAAGGATGTCCGGATCCTTTCTGACCTGGTCTTTTTCCAGCCTGGCGACCGCGCTCTCCGCGTCCCCCAGGTCAAATCCATAGTACCGTTCCATGTATGTCCTCTTGAATCAAACCTTTACCCGCCCGCGGCAAGGCCCCTGCGGATCAGCACGCCGCCGCACAGCATGGCGGGGCGGAGTGTTGCGCTGGTGCCCGGGGACGGAAGCAGTTCAAACAGTTTCGCATTCTGCGCCGTGTAGTCCAGTGTCTCGACGCCTCTGGCGTGCAGGTAGTAGCGGATGCTCTCCACCTGCTCCGACAGGACCGGGTCATCCGGATCCTGCCGCCTCCTGGCGTATGCATTTTCCAGAAGCTCCGAGAAGAAATCGATCTCTTCCCTGCTCATGGGGCCGGGACTGCTGCCGCTGCCGCCCATCTCCGTGAGCTTCGCCAGTTCCCCCGTCTCCTCCAGGCTGTGGTCTGCCGTCATGACGATGCCCTGCATCACGTGCCAGAGTGCTGCCGGATCTATCAGAAATGTCTGGGAGACGGCGCCCTCTGATGCGCCTGCGCTCTCCCTGCCCGGTTTCTTTCTGCCTCCGCGGCCTGTCAGATATCCGCCCAGCACAAGCAGCGCGCAGCCTGCCGCCGTCCACAGAACCGCCATGGGCCGCAGGACATGTCCTGCGATGGACTGCCCGATCAGGCCCGCGACAATGCAGATGACGCCCGCAAGGAGCGATGCTGCTGCCGGAAGGGTCATCCGCACCTTCCTGTCCTTTTCCTGTTTTTGCTGCTTCTCCCAGATCTCCGTCTGCGTCACAGTCTCCAGGAGCGGCAGCGTGTTCCGGACCACCTGCAGCATGCCCTGCACTTCCTGCACTCTGACCGGATCCTCGGACATCTGCGCGGAGCGGAACATGAGACGGTCTGTCTCCTTCTCCAGCACCTGCCTGGCCCGCGCGGCGTCTCTCTCTTCCTGAAGGCTTGCGCAGACCTGCTCCCTGTCTTCCTCGAGCAGCTGCGTCAAAGTCTGATTCTTCTCTGTTTCCATATCTGCACCTCTGTGGCATTTATTTTAGCATTTTATACGGTTTGATGGTAGAATGAAACCATCTGAAGCTTTCCGGTTCCCACAGGGCCTGCACATGAAGGCGGCGGGCAGAAAGGAACAATCAATGGATTACAAAGAACGATATGAGCTATGGCTTTCCCGGATCCCGGAGACGGATCCGCTCCACGCGCAGCTTCTTGCCATGAAGGGGGATGACGCGCAGATCAGAGAACGTTTCTATCAGGATATGCAGTTTGGCACCGCGGGACTGCGCGGAGTCGTCGGTCCCGGAACGGCCTGCATGAATCTGTATACGGTCGGCAGGGCAACCCGCGGAATCGCGCGTTATATCTGCATGTCCGGCCCGCAGGCGATGGAAAAGGGCGTGATCATCGCACACGATCCGCGCCATTTTTCAAAAGAATTCTCACAGCTGGCTGCCTGCATCCTGGCACGGGCGGGAATCCGCGTATATGCATTTGACTCGATGCGCCCCACGCCGGAGCTTGCCTGCCTGATCCGTGTGCTGCATACCGTCTCGGGCATCAACATTACGGCGTCCCACAACCCGAAGGAGTACAACGGCTACAAGGTCTACTGGGACGACGGCTGCCAGGTCAGCGCGGATGTCGCCGACGGCATGATGCAGCAGATCGATTCGCTGGATTATTTCCTGGATGCGGATGTGGATGCCTCCGGGTATGACGATCTGGTTGCCGAGGGCAGGATCACGATTCTCGGGGAGAAGGAAGACCGGCTCTATCTGGATATGGTGGAGGACCTGGCCATCCATGAGGGCGCGGATCTGGATCTGTCGATCCCGATCGTCTACACGCCGCTCAACGGAGCGGGTTCCATCCCGTTCTCAACGATGATGCGCGAGCGGGGCTTCACGAACTTCCACATCGTCCCCGGGCAGCAGGATCCCGATCCCGACTTTACGACGGTCGGATATCCGAACCCGGAGGATCCCAAAGCGTTCCGGCTAAGTGAGGAGCTCGGGAGAAAGGTCGGTGCGGAGCTTCTGATGGCAACCGATCCCGACTCGGACCGTTTCGCGGTCGAGGTGCTGTCCGACGACGGGACCTATGTGCCGCTGAACGGCAACCAGACCGGTTATCTGCTGGTCAATTATATTCTGGAAGGGCGCAGGGATGCCGGAACGCTTCCTGAAAAAGGCGCCATGGTGAAGTCCATCGTCACTTCCACGCTGACCACGGAGATTGCGAAGGCCTACGGCGTGGAAATGTTCGAGTCCCTCACCGGATTTAAAAATATCTGCGGCCGCATTCCATTTCTCCAGGAACACGGATATACCTACCTGTTCGGATATGAGGAGTCAGTCGGATACGCCGCTTGTCCCGAGATCCGCGACAAGGACGGCATCAGCGCCGGGATGCTCATTGCGGAAGCCGCTGCATATTACAAAAAGCAGGGGCTGACGCTCTTCCAGGTGCTCGACCGGATCGCCGAACAGTATGCGGCTTACGCTGAGGACGCGACGAACATCGTGCTCACCGGCGTCGAGGGCGCAGCCAGGATCCGCCGGATCATGGACCATGTGCGCGGGAATCTTCCCGCAGGCGCTGTGCTTCCGGAAGGGGCCGCGCCGGCAAGCCCGGACGGCAGCTGGGATTCTGTCGCAGGATACAGGGTTGTGAAGGTCATCGATTACAAGGACGGGTATGAGGACATCCCGGCGTCCAATGTGCTGCGCTTCTATCTGGAGAACGGCACGTGGTTCGCGGTCCGTCCGTCCGGGACGGAGCCCAAGCTCAAGGTCTACTATTATTCCAGACAGGAGACCCGGAAAAAGGCGCAGGAGGTCAATGCGGCAGTGCGCGATGCAGTTGTTGATGCACTGATGGCCATTGAGTGACATAACAGAGTGATATAATATAACAGATATGCTGCAATGCAGCGAAAACATGAACAGAAACAGGGAGTGATTCATTATGGGCAAATCAAACAAAGAAAAAAAGGGACTGATCTACAATCTGAGATCCCAGATCAGGGAAGACCGGACAAGCTTTATCGTCTACTCAGTCCTGCGGACCCTGGTCATCCTCACGGCGGTCAGATGCTTTTTCCAGAACAATTATGAAGGTCTTGCGCTGTGCGTCCTCTCGTTGGTGCTGTTCCTTCTTCCCGCGCTGTTTGAGAGGGCGCTGAGAATCAATATTCCGGCAGGCTTCGAGATCACGATCTATCTGTTCATTTTCGCGGCTGAGATCCTCGGTGAGATCAATAAGTACTATACAAGGATCCCCGGATGGGATACCATGCTGCACACGCTCAACGGCTTTTTGTGTGCCGCCATCGGTTTCTCGCTTGTATATATACTCAATGCAAGCCAGGACGGACTGAACCTGTCCCCGTTCTATCTGACTGTCGTTGCTTTCTGCTTCTCCATGACGGTCGGCGTTGTTTGGGAATTTATTGAGTTTTCTGCCGACCAGCTCTTCCATCTGGATATGCAGAAGGATTTCATCGTCGGTACCATCTCTTCCGTGAAGCTGGATCCGGAGAACTCCCAGGTGCCGTTCATGATCAAAGACATTGCGAATACGATCATCGAGACGAAAGGCGGGGAGCAGTTCCTGGTCAACGGCGGATACCTCGATATCGGAATCATTGATACGATGAAAGACCTGTTTGTCAATCTGGTCGGCGCCCTGACCTATTCAATCTTCGGTTATTTCTATCTGAAACACAGCAAGGCCGGCAAGGAGATGAACCGCCAGGATCAGTTCGTACAGAGCATGATCCTGCAGAAAGCCGATTCCGGCAAGACGTCTGAAGAAGACAAATGATCTGAATCATAAATCCGGTCAGACGGACAGTATTCTGCCGCATGATGCACACCGCAAAGCCTGCATCATGCGGCAGTTTTTTTCGCCGGCGCGCACAAGGCCGCCTTTGAGGGTTCAGTTCTTATTCATGATCGCTTCCGGGGTTCAGTCCTCCTGCATCATCGCTTCGGGGTTCAGTCCTCCTGCATCATCGCTTCAGGATTCAGTCCTCCTGCATCATTGCTTCTGCAATCCGGCGGATCTGCTGTGTTGTAAAGGTGCGTCCTCTGCCGCACACTGCATATGCATACGCCGGATCCTCCCCATCCGCCTCCTGCGTCCAGACGGCCGTTGTCCACTGCTCTTTCTGATCGCCGCGCAGGGTGACGCGGATTCCTCCGGGCAGCGTCAGCGTGCTCTCCTGTGCATACTCCGTATAGTCTCCGCTGATATCGTCCTCACCGATTCCCTTGCGGATCCGATATTCTTCTTCCTGCTCCTCATCGAGACAGATTACCTCCAGCATCTCCCCTTCCACTGCACGGAAGAGATACCTGTCAGAGGATGCATCCGCATCCGGAAGACCCATGGAAAAGCCGGCAATCTTCTCTGCTTCCTGCAGGGTCCCGGAGTCTATGAACGGATTCGCCATCTGCACGGACGATGCGCTCTCTCCCGCCGCCTCCAGGATCTGTGCATCCGCTTCCTGGTTCTCTTCTGCCAGGTTCTCTGCATCCGGGATGTCTGCTGCCTGGTTCTGTGCAGCCGGGCCCTCTGCTGCTTGGTTCTGTGCAGCCGGGCCCTCTGCTGCCTGGTTCTCTGCCGCCTGATTCTCTGCCGCCTGGTTCTCTGCAGCCTGGTTCTCTGCAGCCGGGATGTCTTCTGAGAGCTGATCCTGCACAGATTCTTCCCTGTCTTCATCCTGCATCTTCACTGCTGTGTCCGCAGCGTCCGCCGCTTCATCCCGTATCACAGCTTCACTCTCAGTCTTCACCAGGGAGGCGTTTTTTTGCTCTGTCAGGTTCCCCGGCTGATGAAGCAGGACAGTGCGCCCTGCGACCAGGACGACCAGGCAGGCTGCTGCCGTCAGGGCCCATCTGCTGTACCGGCGGATCTTCCCTCCGTTGGAGGTATCCTTCCCCGAATCGTTCTGCCCGGCACCCGGAGTCTGACCGGTTTCCGGATTCTGATCGGCGCCCGGATTCTGGCCGACATCCGGAGTCTGACCGGTTTCCGGATTCTGGCTGACATCCGGAGTCTGACCGGCTCCCGGCTTCTGGCCGGCGTCCTGTTCCATCGCTTCTTCTACGAATCTGTCATCGATATCGGTCAATGCGTGAAGCAATTCACCAGACTTCTTTCTCTTTTCTTCCTGCGTGCTCATAGGGTCACTTCCTCTCTCTCCAGCATCTCCCGAAGGGCCTGGCGGCTGCGCAGCAGCGTCATCTTCACCTTGCTCTCCCCGAGCCCGTAGAGCAGTGCGATCTCTTTGACACTGTCGCCGAACCAGTACCTTCGAAGGAAGATCTTTCTGGCCGTCGTAGTCTGTTCTTCCAGGAAATGATTCAGAAGATCTTTCATTTCCAGCGGAAGTTCCATACCGCTTTCATCCGGGATGCATTCCTCCAGCTCCTCCAGGATCAGCGGGATCTGGGATCCCCCTCTCTTGGCTGCATGCTCCTGGTCATAGCGGTCCAGTGCAAGGTTGCGGGTAATCTTTCCGAGATATGCGCTCAGGACAGCGGGCCGCGCGGGCGGCATACTGTTCCACGCCCTGAGATAGGTGTCATTTTCGCACTCATCCGCATCCTCATGCCGGCGGAGGATCTTCATGGCAATCGAATAGATGAGACGCCCATACCGGGTCTTCGTCTCGGCAACCGCATTCTGGGATCTTGCCCAGTACAGATCAATGATCTCCCGGTCTTCCATATTGTCCTCCTTTCTCTCTTATCCCTACTGACGGCCTCCGGAGCCTTGAGGTCACATGTTTTTGATTCTTTTCGCAGATTTTTTTCAGTATACACGTCTGCCGTTTGTGTGTATACGTCTGCTGTTTCCAAGAGCAGAAAAAGAAGCTGTGAAACCGGACTTTTCGTCCCTGGTCCCACAGCTTCTGTGCGGTTCACTTTTATCCCCGGCCTCACAGCTTTGCGCGGTTCTTTTTTATCTCCGGCCTCACAGCTTTGCGCGGTTCATTTTCATCCCTGGTCTCACAATACATAGTTGTACATGAAAATGATATGGCACAGGCTTCCTGCCAGCACAAAGAGATGGAAGATCTCATGGCTTCCGAAGTTCTTGTGTCTCTGATTGAAGAGCGGAAGCTTCAGCGCGTAGATAATGCCGCCGACCGTATAGATGATGCCGCCTCCCGCAAGCCATGCCATCCCTGCGGGCGGAAATGCTCTGACGAGCGGTTTCATGATGATGACGCAGGACCACCCCATGGCAATATAGATCACAGAAGAAAACCATTTCGGACAGGTGATCCAGCACATCTTGACCACCATTCCGGCCGCTGCCAGAGACCAGATCACGATCAGCATCAGATTGCCCGCCCTGCCGTGCAGTGTCAGCATGCAGACCGGCGTATAGGTTCCCGCGATCAGGACGAAGATCATCATATGGTCCGCCTTCTGAAACCGGCGGAGTGCCGCACCCGAAACAACGACGGAATGATAGATCGTGCTGGCTGAATACAGCGCTGCGAGACTCAGCAGGAAGATCGCTGCTGCCGCCATGTCCACGGGTGATGTGTTTGCTGCCTTCGTCAGAAGCGGAATGGATGCGATGGCCGCCATGATGATTCCTGCCGCATGCGTGATGGCGCTTCCGGGTTCCCTGATTGCTGCTGTCATTGTATTGTCCTCCCCTTGGCGGTGTTTTTCACCGCTTTATATAGTATTGATAACTACTTAGTATGTGCCATAATACTATATTAGGAGGTCTGATTTGTCAAGTATGAGGGAGTCCTTTATCCAGTATGGGGGTCCTTTATGAAGTATGGAGTCCGTACCTTTGATCAGAGAAGCTCTTTTAATACCTTCAGTACGGAGTCCTCTTCCATGGGGCCGATCACTTCATCTGCCGCCGCCTTTACTTTATCGCGCGCATTGGCGACCGCATAGCCGCGTCCGGAGCGTGTCAGCATCCCGATGTCATTGTCGTTATCTCCGAAGGCAATGGTCTCGGACGGAAGGATCCCCAGACGCTTCTGGATCGTCTCGAGGGCGATCCCCTTGTCCGTCTTCTTTGATACGATATCCACCCAGTGCCCGCCGGCAGGCATGATATTCAGCTCACCGCCGAATCTCTCCCGCAGGGCGTCTGCACACGGATCCGGAGCAGAGCGAACGTACATGGCTGTCTTTACCACCGGCGCTTCGATCTTTGAAAGATCCCTGCATCTTCGAAGGTCGACCCGGTATCCGTTCAGCATCCACTGAAACATCTCTTCGTCCTCGGTATCTGAATAGACGCAGTCCGGATGGTCCGTCACGATGATCTTCGGCTCGTACACGCGCATCTGCTGCAGAAGCTCCTGATAGGTCTGCATGCGGATCTCGAAGGACTCAATCAGTTCTCCGTCCAGAACCACGCAGGATCCATTTCCGCCCAGATACGCGATCTCATCTTTCACCGGATGCATCAGCTTCACGATGCTGGTATAGTGGCGGCCGCTCGCGGCGGCAAACAGAATCCCCCTGCGCCTGAGCGCGCGGATCACGTCATAGTATTCGGGATTCAGGTCAAATGTGCCCTCCGGCACCATTGTCAGATCCAGATCCGATGCAACCAGTCTGATCATATACGGTCCGCCCCTTTCTGTATGTCTGATCGTTGTTGCTGTGAAAATGAACCGGGCATATTAAACCCGGATATTCTAAGAAAGGGAGAAGAGCTTCTCTTCTTCCGCTCTTCTCCCTCTTCATTCGCTTCCGCACTTCATCCGGCCTGCCGGATGAAGCGATGTGCCTTACTGAAGGAACTTCGGTCCTATATATCCGACGATTCCATTGTATTCGATCTTATCCCATCCGCCTTCCAGGCCGTAGAACAGGACTGTCTCGCCTCCGCCGAGGGATCCGATGACATTGTCGCCGTAATCCGGATAGCTGCGGATGTTGCAGGCGCTGACCACGGTGCGGTACTCCGGTTCCGGCGCTGCAGGCGCTTCAGGCGCTGCAATGACGATCTCCTGCTGCGTTCCATCCATGCTTGTATCCTGATAGGTCGTGCTGCCGGCCTCGATCAGTCCGCCTGACTGATTCGTATCCTGCGCGGCATCGGTCTGCGGCGTCACAACCACATTGGTGTTTCCTGTGTCTGCGATTCTGCGGTAGGTGCCGATCGTTGTCCCGGTATCGATGTTGGTGACGGAAGCGCGGTTTTTACTGGTGGAAGAACCGCCGCTTACAAGGACGGGCGTTCTTGAAGCGCTGCCCGTGCTGACCGTCGTCCTGGAAGAGTCGGTCACCGTAACGCTTCCGGTCTTTACGGAACTCTCTGTCTCAGACTCCTGCTCCGCTCCGACGCCCGCAAGGGTCGCCGCTGTCTGCGGTCTGGAGCTGCTGCCGGAACTCGTCTGGACGGATCTCTCCGTTGAGCTGGTGGTGAGAAGGCCGCCCTTCCTGTCTTTGCTTACCGAAGCCTTCTCTGTCGATGCCTCTTCATCCTCCTTGGAAGCGTCTTTGGTCACTTCTGCTTCTTCTGCAGAAGGTTCCTCCTCTTTATCGCTCTCCTCGGCGGCGGCAAGGACTGCCTCCTCCGTCTCCGGCGTCTTTGTCACTTCCTTCTCTGTTGAAGGTGCCTGCGTTTCTTTAGCCTCGGTCTCTTTGGCTTCGGTCTCCGCTGCGGTCTCAGCAGCTTCGGTCACCTTTTCTTCGGTCTCCGCTGCGGTCTCAGCCGCCTCAGTCACCTTTTCTTCGGTCTCCGCTGCGGTCTCAGCAGCTTCGGTCACCTTTTC
>CAJOKX010000062.1 GCA_905235415.1 uncultured Lachnospiraceae bacterium | reverse complement strand
CCTCGAAAGCGACCACGCTTCTATAGGAGCTGGGAGAGGCTGCAATGCAACCGATGCAAAGCGCGGGTAGGCAACGTGTTTTCAGTGTGCCCACAAACTAAGCAGAGTTGGCTGGCCTGTGAACTGCAGCGCCCGCTGCACGCTCCATGACACACTGTGTCTCTTTGATCGATTCACCCTTCCATTGACCTTCCATTGATGATAGAATCTGTGCATGTGCCAGAGAAATGATCCGGCGGAAAGGATGATATATGTCTGCAGAACAAATGGAAAAAGTGATTGTCATTGACTTCGGCGGTCAGTACAACCAGCTCGTTGCCAGGAGGGTGCGCGAGTGCCAGGTCTACTGTGAGATCTATTCCTACAGGACGCCGCTTGAGAAGATCCGTGAAATGAACCCGAAGGGGATCATTCTCACAGGCGGTCCGAACAGTGTCTATCTGGAAGGGGCTGCAACCGCGCCGAAGGAACTGTTTGAACTCGGAATCCCCGTTCTCGGGCTGTGCTACGGCGCACAGCTCATGATGCATGTCCTTGGCGGAACGGTGGAACGGGCGCCCGAGCGTGAGTACGGCAAGACGTCTGTAACCATCGACCCGGTCAGCTGTCCTCTGTATGAAGGGCTTCCTTCTTCGATGATCTGCTGGATGAGCCACAATGATTATATCTCCCGCCTTGCCCCCGGCTTTGAAGTCACTGCGCATACGGACAACTGTCCGGTTGCTTCTGCGCAGTGCCGGGAGAAAGATCTGTACGCGATCCAGTATCATCCGGAAGTTCTGCACACCGAATACGGCAAACAGATTCTGAGCCATTTCGTGCTGGACGTATGCGGATGTTCAGGCTCCTGGAGAATGGATGATTTTGCAGACAGGCAGATCGAAGCGATCCGCAGGAAGGTCGGAGACGGCAAGATCCTGTGCGCGCTCTCCGGCGGCGTTGATTCTTCAGTTGCGGCAGTCCTGCTGTCCAAAGCGGTCGGAAAGAACCTGACATGCGTATTTGTCGATCACGGCCTGCTGCGCAAGGATGAAGGCGATCTGGTGGAGCGTGTATTCGGTCCGGAAGGTCCCTATGACCTGAACTTTATCCGCGTCAATGCACAGGACCGTTTCTATGCACGCCTTGCGGGTGAGACGGATCCGGAGCAAAAACGTAAGATCATCGGGGAAGAGTTCATACGCGTCTTTGAAGATGTTGCCCATCAGATCGGCAAAGTGGATTTCCTGGTACAGGGAACCATCTATCCGGATGTCGTGGAATCCGGCCTGGGCGGAGAATCCGCTGTGATCAAATCACACCACAATGTGGGCGGGCTTCCGGATCTTGTTGAATTCAGGGAGATCATTGAGCCGCTCCGCGACCTGTTCAAGGATGAGGTACGCAAGGTCGGGCTGCATCTGGGCATCCCGGAAGAGCTGGTCATGCGGCAGCCGTTCCCGGGTCCCGGCCTGGGGATCCGCATCATCGGTGACATTACAGCCGAAAAAGTAAAGATCGTCCAGGATGCAGATGCGATCTTCCGCGAAGAGATGAAGCAGGCGGGACTTGACCAGACCGCCAGCCAGTATTTCGCGGCGCTGACCAACGTCCGCTCCGTGGGCGTCATGGGCGATGAGAGAACATACGACTATGCGATCGCTCTGCGCAGCGTCAATACGGTCGACTTTATGACCGCAGACGTGACAGAGATTCCGTACAGCGTCCTGAAGCGCGTGATGACCCGGATCGTAAACGAAGTCGACCATGTAAACCGCGTCTTCTACGACATCACATCCAAGCCGCCCGGAACAATTGAGTATGAATAAGCTTTGAGCCATGTGAAGACGTTGAATGCAAGCCGTCGGGAGCTTGCTCACAAAAGACTTGCTTTCACCGGATTCATACGGCGAATGCCGTACAATCCGGAAGCCGAAGGCTTTCGGACTTGAGTGGCTCAAAACATTTACAGCAAGAAAAGAACGCATCTGTCATGCCTGCATGAATGGATGCGTTCTTATTTTAGGAGATATAGAAACAGAAACATACTTGTGAGATTGGGTTAGCCTGCTGTGAGAAGAAATCCAGAAATGAGTGGGTTGGACAAACTGTTGCAGGCTGGTTATTTGTTCTTAAAATAATAGGGGCCGGCTAACTCACGACTCTTATGAAGTCACGAGAATGCGCCGGCCAGTTATTCAAACGGAATTGATGTTGCCGGTGAGCTGAATAAAACGATTGGGAGATTCTGTTTTCTCTACTGGGCGGTTATTATAGCGGCCATCATTCTGATCGGATCTCTTATCAGTTGGAAATATGTATGGATCCTTGGCATTGCGGCCGGAATTCTGTCGAATCCAATCAGCAAGACAATACAAAAATGGAAATATTCTTCCATCCTGCGCAGAATCCGGTAAATGAATCGCTGTCCGAAAAAAAGAGCTCCCTTCGGGGCCTCATTTCTCAGACATGTGTGAAAAGAGGTGTGCTTCCAGGACTTCTGCCAGCGCCTCCAGAAGTCTCCGGTCTTCCTGTGTGAACCGGTCCTTCTTCGGACTGTCAATATCCAGAACGCCAAACAGGGTTCCGTTTCTGTGGATCGGAACAACGATTTCAGACTCCGATGCACTGTCGCAGGCGATGTGGCCCGCAAACTGATGGACGTTGGCAACAACCAGGGTTCTGTCTTCCTGCGCCGCCGTTCCGCAGACTCCTTTTCCGAGCTCAATACGCACGCACGCGGGTTTCCCCTGGAATGGGCCGAGAATCAGGCTGCCGTTTTCCAGAATGTAGAATCCTGCCCAGTTGATCTCCGGGACTGACGCATACAGCAAAGCGGAGATGTTTGCAAGATTGGCCGTCAAATACGGGACATCCTGTATAAGTGCCTCTGCCTGTTTTACGAGTAATGCATTCTCTGCCGCCATGCTCCCGCCCTCCTTCTTTGACCGGTTCTTCCTGTGATTGAAAGACCGGATCCTCACCGGATCCGGATCCCATCTTTTATAACGGCGCAGACATGAAGGTCCCGCTCATCCAGCAGTACCGCGTTTGCGCGTTTTCCTTCTTCTATGCTCCCGACCGTCTCCTGTGCGCCGATCACACGTGCCGGGTTGAGGGTGGCGCAGCGCACCGCGCTCTCCAGCGGAATATGCATCTCAAGCACCGCGGTCTGCAGGCACCGCATCAGACTGCATACGGACCCGGCCAGACTGCCGGAGTCTGTGAGGGTCGCCCTTGTCCCGTGCACTTCCACTTCCTGTCCGCCCAGCATCATTTTTCCGTCTCCCAGACCGCATGCGCGAAGGGAGTCGCTGATCAGGACGATCCGCTCGTCGCCGAGCATATCGAAGGCTGCACGCACGGCAGCGGGATGAACGTGGTTGCCGTCGCAGATCAGTTCCGCCGTGACATTCCTGCAGTCCCGCACGGCCCCGACCACGCCCGGCGCCCTGTGGGACAGTCCGCTCATGGCGTTGAACAGATGCACCGCATGGCTCGCGCCTGCTGCAAATGCAGCCATCGCCATGTCATAGTCGGCATCGGTATGCGCCAGCGATACCCGCACACTATCTTTTACCTCTGCGATATACTCTTCAAACCCCGGATTCTCCTCCGGGGCAAGTCCTATTATCTTCACCAGGCCGCCGGATGCCTTCACGAAAGACCGGCACAGATCTGCGCTGCAGGGACGGATGTACCGTCCGTTCTGCGCGCCCTTCTTTGAGCGGCTGATGAACGGCCCCTCCATATTGAGGCCGATCAGGTCCGCCCTTCCGGCGTCTCTTTCCCCGGATGCAAATGCGGCGGCGCACGCAAGGATCTCAAGCAGCTCCTCTTCCGGAAGCGTCAGTGTCGCCGGGCAGACTGACGTAACGCCTTCCTGCGCTTCATACGCGGCGATTGTCTCCAGAGACTGCAAGGTCCCGTCGCACACGTCCGCGCCCATGCACCCGTGGAAATGAATATCAATCAGTCCGGGAATGACATAGCAGCCCGAAGCATCCAGAATCTCTTCGTCCCGCGCGGCACTTTCAAAAGTGCCCGCAGCGCTGTTGATGGTCAGCGTCTTCTTTTCAAACCGGAAGTCCGGCGTATATACGTACCCGTTCTGTATCTTCATGTGCACCTGTTTCGGGTTCAGCAGGCCTCATCAGCCTGTCACCCGCGCAAAAGCTCCCGCACGCGCCTTGCGTTGAATTCCACTTCCGTGACCTTCCTGGTTTCGATCTCAAACAGCGCATGCCCCGCCAGATGTTCGGCGGCCTGCTCCAGGTCTCTGCAGCCCGGGCGCTCCCTGTACAGATCGATGATGGCGTCCACCGCACCCGGCGTCAGGCGGCATTCCTCCGGCCGCATCCCCATCCTGCGAAGCACCTTCGGCAGGGAATACTCCCGGAAGATGATCTTCTTCTCCTCGGGGGTATAGTCCGGGATGTCGATGACCGCGAATCTTGTCAGAAGCGGATCGGAGATCTGATCCTTGTTGTTGGCAGTGGCGATCGGATAGACGCCTCCCGTCGGGATCTGGCACTCCATGTAGTTGTCTGTGAATCCCAGGTTATCGAGCAGCGTCAGCAGTGTGTCCGCCGGATTGCCGTTCTGCCCTTCGTGGCTGGCTTTATCCAGCTCATTGATCACAAACACAATATTGGAGCTGCCTGTCATGGAGAAGGCCTCCATGATCCGCCCCGGCCGCGCGTTCGTGTAGATGCGCGGCGTCCCCGTCAGGGCCTCCGGATCCCGCACTGTGCTCATATCGAAAACCGCCGATGGGATCTTCAGGATACGCGCCACCGCGTACGCGATCTGGCTTTTGCCCGTGCCCGCCGGTCCTGCCAGAAGCAGTCCGTAGCTGGGCAGCGTATGCGTCCGGTTGATCTGTATGATCGTTTCAATGACTCTCTGCTTGACCGCCTCCAGGCCGTACAGTTCCTCATCAAGGATGCGTCTGGCCTCCACCGGATCGATCGGATCGAAATAAGAGCTTCTCCAGCGCACCTGCAGCATCATGGACAGCGCACGCTTCGCGTGACGCTTCTCATCTGCATTGCCGCCCTCCATGCCTGCAGTCACGATATTCTTCCGTGCCCACTGGCGGATGTTCGCCGGAAGCGTGTCCCCGCAGCACGCCATAAAGCTGACAATGTCCGACAGTTCATTCATTGCCATCTGCTCCGGGATCTCTTCCTCCGGCGCCTGCAGGATCGACGTGCGGATCCGCTCGATCATATACTGGAGTAGGTCGTCTTCGATCATCTGCAGGCTTCCCCCGTCCAGCGGCGGCTCGACCGCCTTGATCCGGTAGACAAGGAAGGAATTGCCTTCCACGATTCCGCTCAGCCTGACGCTGATATGATGTTCGCCCAGCCACGAGAACATATTCCGGAAACGGATGTCCGCCCCGCTCATATCCAGGCGCGACATATGATACCGCTCGCCCCCGTCATAGTATTCAAAGGCAAGTCTTCTCTGCGGATTGACAAATCCTCCGCTGATCCTGTGCGGAACCTCTGTGCCTTCGGGGATCTCCAGAATCAGGAACACGGTATGTCCCAGATCCGTTTTCCCCTGGGACGGGAAGATCCGGTAAACCTCATCCGGATCCGGCGCATCCTGGGATGCGCTCTCCTCCCCCTTCCCACCGGTATACATCATGGGACCGCACCCTGCGATCCCCGGCCCGGAGGCTCTGGAGATCTCCTTCGCCTTTTTGGTGGCTCTCTTCTCGGCAAGCTCCGCTGCCTTTTCATCCTGGATAATCTTACGCATCTTCAGAATCTCGGGATCCGGGACAGCACTGCTGTTCTTGCTCTTCTCCCGCTCCAGGTTTTCGCTGTGGACCGGGATCGCAAGTCCCATCTTCTTCAATACATTCAGATATTCATCGATCTGTGCGTCACTCACCTCGCCTCCGCTCTCCGCGCAGGCGTCATCCCATATGGTCTCCAGTTCAGCCATATAGTGCTCTTCCATATTGGGGGCAAACGCAAGCCCGTTCTCGTTCAGGATCTGTTCAATCGTCCTGACCTTTGCCATACTCGACTCTCCCTTATTGCCGCATGCTCCGCGGCTGTATCTTCATCTGTTCTGCTGTGAATACATTTCGTCTCCGTCTGAAAACGGATCATTGCCCGCTCACGCAAGGCGCAGGATCAGCTCCAGCACACGTCTTGCATTGACCTGGATCTCCTCCCGGGTAATCAGGCCCCTGTCGTATGCTTCTTTGACCCTCTTCGGATATCCGGCGCCCATCTTGACGTCATTGCCCGCCTTCAGTTCCAGATAATGCTCCGCGGTGGTCCACCAGTCTGTGGTGACTAAGCCTCTGAATCCCCACTCATCGCGCAGGATGCCGGTCAGAAGGTCTCTGTTCTCCGAGGTGTGGGTTCCGTTGAGCAGATTGTAGGAGGACATGATCGCCCAGGGCTGCTCCCGCTTCACGATCAGCTCAAACGCCCGCAGATAGATCTCGCGAAGCGCCCGCTCGCTGACTCTGGAATCGCTGTTTCTGCGGTTGGTCTCTTTATTGTTCACGCAGAAATGCTTGATGCAGGTGCCGATTCCCTGTTTCTGCACGCCGCGCACGACAGAGCCTGCGCACAGACCTGCAAGCAGCGGATCCTCTGAATAGTATTCAAAGTTTCTTCCGCACAGCGGGCTTCTGTGGATGTTGATCGCAGGCGCAAGCCACACGCAGCAGTTATTTTCCTTCACTTCCCTGCCGGCGGCTTCTCCGACCTTCTCCAGAAGATCCTGGTCCCAGGTGCAGGCAAGCATCGTCGCGCACGGCCATGCGGTCGCCTTGACCCCGGTCTCCGGAAGAACGCGCAGCCCGGCTCCGCCGTCTGCCGTCATCGCGTTGGGAACGCCGTACTTACTCAGGTTGCCCCAGCCAAATGTGACGCCGACGCCTGTGTTCGGCTGTCCTCCGGTCAGGAAGATCAGCTCTTCGATACTCAGCTGGTCCATAAACTCTTCCAGCGTATTCTTTCCGTCCGCCACGTCGTCCAGAAGGATCCTTTCACGCATCGCCTTCTCGACGTCTGAGATCTGTCCGCCCTCGATGGCAGGAACGGACGGAAGCGGGAACTCATCCATCAGGTTCTCAAGCGGCTCGATCCCCAGGACGCGTTCCGGATATTCACCCGTTTCAAGCGCCTCATAAGAGCCGTCCGCAAGCAGACGCTCCGGAAGCTTCTTCGGCGCGCATCTTTCCTCCAGCTGCTCAAGTACGATATCCTCTTCCACCTTCCAGGTGTAGAGCACCTTCGTCAGGTTCCGGACGTTGTCAGACACATAAAACTCATATTCACCCTTTTCGATCACCCACGAAGACTTCGCGGCCTTCCCGAGATCATCGTAGGAAGCAAGCGTGCGGATCGGGAATGACATATCGATCGATTGCGATACACCCGATCCCAGCATCCCTGTCTTGGCAAATGAAACCAGTGTCAGCGCGGGTTTGCCGAGTTTCCCCTGCGGAAGCTTCGCATATACCTGCACCACTTCCTTGCCGGGCAGTTCAGACACATTCGTGACCTTGACGCTCAGAAGGATGTTCTCATCGGCATATGTGCAGAAGACCGGATTCAGAAGAAACTCTGAGTAGGACAGGCCGTAGCCGAACGGATAGACGACCTTCTCCTTCGCGCCCGGAATCGTCTCAAAATACCGGTAGCCCACGTAGATATCCTCTGTGTAGCTGACATAGTCGGCGGATTCATGGAACGTCTCCGCAGACGGATAATCTTCCAGCGAATAAGCAAACGTATCTGCCAGATGGCCGGAGGGGTTCACGTCGCCGACCAGGATGTCTGCTGCGGCCAGGCCGCCCTCCACGCCGCCCTGCCATGCAAGAAGAGCGCCCCGGATCTTAGAATCGTCCTTGATCCAGCCGGTCTCAAACATGCCTCCGACGTTCAGTACGATGATCACCTTGTCAAAGTTCTCCGTGACACGCTGTACCAGCCTGCGCTCGGCATGTGTCAGGCAGAAATCACTGTCTTCAAACAGACTCTCGGAGAGATTGAACATCTTCTCCTCATCCGGGTTCAGCTGGTAGGAGTCGGTCTTGACCGTCTTTCTGTCCCAGCCCTCTCCGGAGAAGCGGCAGATCGAGAGGATCGCCGTATCCGTGTATGCCTTCGCTTCTTCCAGCAGCTCTTCCGGCAGCTCCGGCTCTGCAAACAGGCCCGGCTGCTCCCCCTTCTCATACTGCTCCTTTACATAGGTCTCATAGAAGCCGGCAAGAGATTCCAGGATCTCAACCTTTCCTTCTTTCTGCTTGATCCGAAACCCATCAAGCAGGCTGCGGACATACGGCACCGTCACGTCTCCGCTGCCTCCGCCGCCTTTCACATAATCAGCCGTGGCTTTCCCGAACAGCGCAACCTTCGTTCCCCCTGCAAGCGGAAGGACCCGGTTTTCATTTTTCAGAAGGACCATTCCTTCACTTGCCGCAGCGCGCGAAAGTTCCAGATGTTCCTTGGATGCAGTGACAAGTTTTCCGTCTTTTCCAAGCGGAAGGGTCGGTGTATAACGAAGTCTGTTCCAATGGTTCTTCATATGCAGTCCTCCAAATCACTCAAAACCATTTTCAGCAGCATGCGCCGCAGGAATGTTGTATGGAGTATTGTATCATACAGACTGACGGAAATGGGAATAAGTTCTGTGAAAGATCTTCCATCCATGTGATAGAATGATGGGAAAGCAAAAAAACCTGTCCTGAACCATTCAGGAACGCCCCGGCCTCCTGCCGCGTTCGGTGTGTTTGCACCATCTCTCTTAGAGCGCGGGGGAGATCCGGCCCCATCGGAGCACAGGAAACATGAAACAGCACAAGATCAGACATATAGACTTTGAAAACGGTTCCATCCTGAAGTGCATCCTGCAGAATGCGCTTCCGCTCCTTGCCGCGCAGATCCTGAACCTTCTGTACAGCATCGTGGACCGGATCTATATCGCCCGCATCCCGTCTGCCGGGACCTCCGCGATCAGCGCCGTCGGACTGTGCTTTCCGGTCATCATCCTGATCTCCGCTTTCACGAATCTCTACGGAAGCGGCGGCTCTCCCCTCCTGTCGATCGCATACGGCGAGGGGGATACGAAGAAGGCGCAGCTCATCCTCAATCTCTCCCTGCGGCTCGAGATCCTGACGGCAGCCGCCCTGATGCTTCTGGGCGAAGTGTTCTGCACGCCGCTCCTGCGGCTCTTCGGCGCGTCTTCCGTCACACTGCCCTATGCACAGAGTTATCTGCGCATCTATCTGCTCGGCACCCTCTTTTCCATGATCGCAGCCGGCATGAATCCGTTTATCAATGCGCAGGGGTTCCCCGTCATCGGCATGACGACCGTCATGATCGGCGCCCTGTGCAATATCATTCTCGATCCGGTCTTTATCTTCCGCTTCGGGATGGGAATCCGTGGCGCCGCGTGGGCGACGGTTCTCTCACAGGCTCTGTCCGCCCTGTTTGTCCTCCGGTTCTTAAGCTCCGGATCCGCAACCATGCGTCTTACGCACATGCCGCTCCGGGAAATGCTGCGGTACGGAAGACAGATCCGGAACATCGTCAGCCTGGGCTTTGCCGCATTTGTCATGCAGGTGACCAACAGCCTGGTCTCCGTCGCATGCAACGGCGTCCTGTCCCAGTGCGGAGGGGACCTGTATATCGGCATCATGACCATCATCACGTCGATCAGGCAGATCATGGATACGCCCATCTTTGCCATTGCCGACGGCTCGTCTCCCGTGATCAGCTACAATTACGGCGCCCGCCGTCCCCGCAGAGTCATCAGCAGCATCCGGATTCTGACCATCCTGGGATTTGCCTATACGATCGCGGCATGGATCTTCATGATGACCAACACAGCCTTTGTGATCAGGATCTTCTCCTCGGACCAGGCGCTTCTTTCCGCCGGGATCCCTGCCGTGCAGCTGTATTTCTCCGCATTTGTCTTCCAGACCTTCCAGTACGCCGGACAGACCGTATTCAAGTCGCTTGGAAAGAAGAAGCAGGCGATCTTTTTCTCTCTGCTGCGCAAGGTTGTCATCGTCATTCCGCTGACCTACCTGCTCCCGTTCGCATTCCACATGGGAAGCCGGGGCGTATTTCTGGCCGAGCCCGTCTCCAATGTGATCGGAGGCCTTGCCTGCTTCATCACCATGCTCCTGACGGTGATGCCGGAGCTTCGCCGGATGGAAAAAGAGCAGATCACTGCCCAGTCATGAGGCTTCCTGCCATCTGCAAATCCGCACGGCTGCAAACCCGCACGCATGCACAGCAGCGCATCCGCACGGCCGGCAAACCTGCACAGGGTGATACCTGCGCGGCTTTAATAAAGCCATGTCAGGCCGGCTGCCTGACATGGCTTCTCATCATAGCTTCTCGTGAAGGGGGCTCCCCCTCAATTACTCTTCAATTCCTCCATTATGCTTCGTCCGCATCCTCTTCCAGGCTGTACTTGCTCTTGATCGTGATGGTCTCCTCATATCCTGAGAAGATATCCTCGACCTGTGCGTTATCCATCTTCGGAGTCAGCAGGGAAACAACCGGTACAATCACCAGGCCGATCAGCATCGTGAATGCGCCTGCGTTGATCGGGCTCTTAAAGAAGTGGAACAGGATGTTGCCCACGGTAATGCCTACGCCGGAGATAAAGCACGCCCATACGGATGCTTTCGTGGTCTTCTTCCAGTACAGTCCGTACAGGAACGGTGCCAGGAAGGAGCCTGCCAGCGCACCCCAGGAATAGCCCATCAGCTGCGCGATGAAGGTCGGCGGATTCAGTGCCAGCACAACCGACAGGATAATGAAGAATACCAGAAGGACGCGCATGATAACGAGCTTCCTCTTCTCATCCATATCCTGCTTGAAATGGCCGATCAGATCCAGCGTCACGGAAGACGAGGATGTCAGGACCAGTGAAGAGAGCGTCGACATGGAAGCCGACAGGACCAGCACCACCACGATACCGATCAGGATGTCGGGAAGCGCCGCGAGCATGGTCGGAACGATTGCGTCATAGGCAACAGAACCGTCTGCATTGTAGATGGCCGGGTTCTCGCTGTACAGTCTGCCGAAGCCGCCCAGGAAATAGCATCCGCCTGCGATGACAATCGCAAAGATGGTGGAGATGATCGTTCCGGCTTTGATCGACTTTTCATCCTTGATTGCATAGAACTTGCCGACCATCTGGGGAAGGCCCCAGGTACCGAGCGAAGTAAGAACCACAACGCCGAGCAAGTTCAGCGGATCCGGGCCGAAGAAGGAAACGAATGCGCCCTGCATGCCCTGGGTCACCGGAAGGTCACTCTCATACTGTGAAAGCGTTGTCAGCGCGGTCAGGAATCCGCCGTTTGACTTGAGCACCGCCAGAATGACGGCAGTGATGCCGAACAGCATGATAATGCCCTGGATAAAGTCATTGACAACCGTCGCCAGATATCCGCCCAGCACGACGTACACGCAGGTGAGCGCCGCCATCACGATGACGCAGGTGGAATACGGGATGTCAAACGCCATACGGAACAGTCTGGACAGTCCGTTATAGACAGATGAGGTATACGGGATCAGGAAGACAAATGAGATCAGCGCAGCTGTTACCTTCAGCGCGTCGCTATTATACCGCTTTCCGAAAAAGTCGGGCATCGTGCGGGAATTCAGGTGCTTTGTCATAACCCTGGTACGGCGTCCCAGAATGATCCACGCAAGAAGCGATCCGATCACAGCGTTGCCGATTCCGGCCCATGTGGCGGAGATGCCATACTTATATCCGAACTGGCCTGCGTATCCGACAAACACAACTGCCGAGAAATAAGAAGTTCCGTAACCGAATGCCGTCAGCCACGGCCCGGCGGTCCTTCCGCCCAGGACGAAACCATCCACACTGCTGCTTGCCCTCTTTCTCGTCATGACGCCGATCGTGATCATCACGATAAAGAAGATGATTAGAAATAAGATCTTGACTGCCATATACCGCTCTCCCTCTGTGCTTCAGTCTTTGCTGCATTCATGCGCCGACGCATCTATGCTGAGATGCTTTAAATCGTAAAAGTGCACGTGAAATAATCTTACCACAGAACAGAGAAAATGCAAGCATAAATATAACCGGGCTGCCGGGCTTTCTCCAAGCCTTCCAGCGCATGGGCTGCGCTCCACCCGGTCCGGATCCCCCAAAGAGAGCGCGTGCGTACACTGCCCCAAAACGCAGGCAGCGCCGCGGCTTTTCATCGCCGCGGCGCTGCTAAATGTCTGCTTCAGGACTGGTTTTCTTTCGCCACCAGGTTCTCAACACCATAGCGCTTTCTCAGCGCAGGTTTCTCGATCTTTCCGGTCGCATTTCTCGGGACGTCTGCGAAGATCACCGCCTTCGGCCGCTTGTAGCGCGGAAGCGCGAGGCAGAACTCATTGATCTCCTCCTCCGTGCACTGCTCGCCTTCTTTGATCTCAATAATCGCGCCGGTGATCTCTCCAAGGCGTTTATCCGGAAGTCCGATCACAGCGACATCCTTGATCTTGGGATGTTCCTCCAGGAAGTTCTCGATCTCCACCGGATAGATATTCTCTCCGCCGGATACGATGACATCCTTCTTGCGGTCTACCAGGAAAATGAAACCGTCTTCATCCTGCATCGCCATATCACCCGTATACAGCCATCCGTCCTTCAGGACCTCCGCCGTTGCCTCCGGGTTGTTGAAATACTCTGTCATGACGCCCGGGCCCTTGACACAGAGCTCTCCGACGTCTCCCTGCTTTACGTCAGCGCCGTTCTCGTCCACAATTTTGCACTCCCAGCGGTATCCGGGAATTCCGATCGCGCCGACCTTATGGACATTGTCCAGTCCCAGATGCACGCAGCCGGGGCCTGTAGACTCTGACAGACCGTAGTTGGTATCATACAGATGATTCGGGAAATACTCCAGCCAGTGACGGATCAGAGACGGCGGAACCGGCTGCGCCCCGATGTGCATCAGCCTCCACTGGTCCAGCTTGTAATCCGACAGCTTCACGTCTCCGCGGTCCAGGGAATCCAGGATATCCTGCGCCCACGGAACCAGGAGCCATACGATCGTGCACTGCTCGTCCGATGCCGCTTTCAGGATCACGTCCGGTCTGGTTCCCTTCAGAAGAACCGCCTTCGAACAGGTCCACAGAGACCCCATCCAGTGGAACTTCGCGCCGGTATGGTACAGGGGCGGAATGCACAGGAAGCAGTCGTCCTTCGTTGTGCGGTGATGGACGGCCTCCATCTCGGCCGCCTGGTAAAGGGACAGGTGCTTATGCAGAATCGCCTTCGGGAAGCCGGTTGTCCCGGAGGAGAAATAGATTGCGCCGTCGTCTTCATTGGTCAGCGGGATCTGCGGATCCGTGCTCGGATAGTCGCCGACCTGCTCGCGGTAACTCTCCGCATAATCAGGGCAGCCGTCCCCCACATAGATCAGCAGGCGGCCCTGCCCGATCTCATCCGCGTTGTCCTCGATGCGCTTGATGAACTCCGGTCCGAAGAACAGGATCTCAACCTCCGCCAGCTTCAGGCAGTACGTGATCTCTTCGGTGGTATAGCGGAAATTAAACGGAACCGCGACGGCACCCGTCTTCAGGATTCCGAAATAGATCGGAAGCCATTCCATGCAGTTGAACATCAGGATGGCGACCTTCTCTCCCTTTTTGACCCCTCTGCTGATCAGCATGTTCGCAACACGGTTTGCCTTCTCGTCAAATACCTGCCATGTGATCTCGCGGCGGTACGGACGGGGCTCCGTCTGCTGCACCAGGTCAAATTCCTTGAACGAAGTCTTTCTGGGATCCACCATGCTGGGGTTCAGTTCAACCAATGCGACCTCATCCCCGTGTTCACGCGCATTTCTGACTAATAAATCTGTTACCGGCATAATCTCTGTTCCTCCCGTATCGTTATTTCTGATAATATGCCGCCAGCTTCGCGAACGCTTCCAGCGACCTCTCCGCGCGCTCTGTCGGCACGCAATAGCTGATTCTGCAGTGTCCCGCGCATCCGAATCCGGCGCCGGGAACAATCAGCAGATCAAAGTCCTTCGCCTTCTCACAGAACTCCACATCGTCCGGAATCAGTGTCCTCGGGAACATGTAGAAGGTTCCCTGCGGCTCCACGCAGGTGAATCCCAGATCCCTGAGCCCGCCGACCAGGATGTTGCGGTTCGTCTCGTAGACAGAGATATCGCTCGTGTCATCCACACACAGCGCGCAGACTCTCTGGAACAGGCTCGGAGCACTGACATACCCCAGCGAACGGGTCGCTCCGGCAATCGCCGCATAGACTTCATCATGATCTTCCATCTCGTCAGACACCAGGACATACCCGAGACGCTCTCCCGGAAGGGACAGTGCCTTCGACCAGGAATAGCAGACAATCGTATTGGGGTAATAGGACGGTACCCACGGAATCTGCACCCCGTCAAATGCGATGGCCCTGTACGGCTCGTCCGAGAGCAGGTAGATCACATGACCGTACTGCGCGCTCTTCTGCTCCAGAACCTGCGCCAGGCGGCGGATCGTCTCCTCAGAGTACACAGCGCCGGACGGGTTGTTCGGGGAATTGATGAGGACCGCCTTGGTATTGGGGCCAAGCGCCTCCTCAAATCTATCAAAATCGATCTGGAAATGTTCGATATCCGCAGGGATCAGCTGCATCTGTCCGCCGGCGCCCTCGATAAAGACCTTGTACTCCGGGAAATACGGTGCAAACACGATCACCTCTTCGCCGGGATTCAGCAGGCCGTTCAGGCATCCGCACAGTGCGCCTGCAGCGCCGGTCGAAATATACAGGCTGTCCGGGCTGACCTTGAATCCCTGCGTGCGCTCAATCGACTCCGCGATCCTCCTGCGCACATCCATGTCTCCCTGCGCGCTGGTGTATCCGTGCAGAAGCACCGGGTCCATCTCCTGAAGAAGACGGATCGCTGTCTCATTGACCGATTCCGGAGCCGGAACCGAAGGATTGCCGATCGAGAAATCGAAGACGTTCTCCGGCCCGACTTCCGCAATCCTCTTCTTGCCGAACTCAAACAACTCACGGATCACAGAACGCTGCGTCCCGAGATCCAGGGCTCTCTTATTGACATTCGCCATGGCACTGATCCTTTCTTTTCTGCGTTTTAAGCTTCCTCATTCAGCTGTTGTTCTATCATCTTCTCCATGCAGCCGGTCCCGTCTGAAAAGACGCGCTTCACCCGGCTGATCGTTGCAGAACTTGCACCCGTTTCTTTCATAATATCCATGTACACTTTATTCTGCGCGAGCATCCTGGCCACCTCAAAACGCTGCTCCAGCGCCTCCAGTTCCTTCCCCGTGCACAGATCATCAAAGAAATCACAGCACTCCTCATAGGAACCCAGTTTCAAGATGGTGTCATACATCGCTCTCCTGCGCTTTCTGTCTCTTCCTGCCATAAAAGGTCCCCCTCTCTTATCCCGGCTTTCAGCAGCACGTCTTCGCGCCGTTTCGTCCGTTCCGTATCCGCCCGACACAGCAAAACGCGGCATCCGCGCTTCGAAGTTCCGGTCTGTCTGACTGCACCAACCATAGTTTACAGTGTAACACTTTCGTCCTCTAAAGTAAACACTTTAAACCACGAAAGTTCCGTGCGCGGCGCGTTAACACCATCTTCCTTAGAGCGCGTCTGCGATCCGCCGGAGTCGCTGGTCGCCAGTTGGGACCGTTTAGCGACGACCGAGCCGGAGGCGAGACCTTTGACGCAGCCGGGAGGTCTCCCCGACTGCGTCAAAAAAGCAGCACGGCAAAATGCCGCACTGCTCCCCGGTTCCGTCTGTATATGCAATGGACTGCCCGTCCTTATATCCGTCGTCAGATGAATTTCTTCCCGGCAAACAGGGTTCCCGCGGGAACTCCGTGCAGGATGTCATGCAGCACCTCCGGCCTGTTTCCGTTGCACACTGTTACGTCGATCCCCTGCCGTGTGGCCAGTTCCGCTGCCTGCAGCTTCGTCTTCATTCCGCCTGTCCCGCGCCGTGAGCCCGCGCCTCCCGCGCTCTCATACAGCGCCTCGTCGATCGCTTCGATGCGGCGGATCAGCTTCGCCTGCGGGTTGAACCGCGGGTCCGCCTCATAGAGGCCGTCGATATCCGAAAAGATCACCAGCCGCTCTGCCCTGACAAGCACCGCAACCACCGCGGAGAGCATGTCATTGTCACCGAACAGGCGGTCCTTTGATTCAATCTCCGTGTAGCTGACAGAGTCATTCTCATTGACAACCGGGATGATCCCGTTCTCCAGAAGGGCCTCGAATGTGTTGGTCAGGTTCTCCTTCTTCTCCTCCTGCTCGATGTCCGCAGCGTTCAGGAGAATCTGCGCGATCGTATGTCCGTACTCTCCGAAGAACTTGTCATACAGGAACATATTCTGGCACTGGCCCACCGCGGCCGCCGCCTGCTTCATGCGCATGGTCTCCGGTTTCTTCTTCAGGCCCATCTTGCTCGTCCCGACCGCGATCGCGCCGGAGGAGACCAGGATCACCTGATATCCCATATTGGCCACGTCCGACAGGACCAGCGCAAGCTTGTCAAATGCTCTCAGGTTTGTATTGCCTGCGTCATTGGTCAGACTGGATGTACCGACCTTCACTACGATTCTGTTCTGTACCAGAGCCATGATCTGCGTTCCTCTCTGTCAATGATCCGTGTGCTCTTCCTGTGCACAGCGGATCCTCTGCAAAAATCCGTGCTCCGTCCATTCTATCTGATTGCCCCCGCAAGCGCAACCTCTCCCGTCAGGATGCATCGGCGTACGCCGTACGGGGACGGATATCAGCGTCGTACAGGACGGATATCAGCCTCTTACCGGGGCAGATATTTTCCGACATGGTCCATCACTCTGGAAAAATCGATGCTGCACAGGCCGCCCGAGATCCCGACCGGTATGCTGAAGCTGTAAAACACCGGATCTTCTTCTGTCTCAAGAAAATGAACGGTCACCCTCCGCTTCTTCGGGTCAACGATCCAGTATTCCCTTACGCCTGCATCGTGATACTTCTGCAGTTTTTTGTACTTATCCCGCGTCCCGGATGACGGCGACACGATCTCCACCACAAGATCCGGCGCCCCCTCAAACCGGATCGCCTCAGGATCCGAATCATCATCACAGATCACAAACAGATCCGGCTGAACCATCGTGTAATTATCCCGGTCCAGCCGCACATCACAGGGCGAGAGCCATACACTGCAGGGCAGATCATGCTTATCGCATTCCCTGAAAAGCAGATACAGTTCTGCGAGGATTCCCTGATGCTGTTTGGACGGCACGCCCATGTCGTAGAAAACCCCGTCGATCAGTTCCACACGCATGTCTTCCGGGAGCATGTAGTACTCATCCACCGTATGCCATTCCCGCTCCATCGCAACACTGTACGGGGCCGGCATCTCGCGGAGCATATCCGCCTCATATGCCTCCCGGGAGGGATAGTTGTACAGTGACCTCGAGGAGCGGTATTCTCTCGGATCCAGCACTGCTTCCAGTGCAGACAGGGTCTTTCTTCTCGGTGCCTTTGTCTCCCCGCCGAAAATCTTCTGCAGCGTACCAAGCGGGACGCCGGACGCTTCTGCAAGAAGTTCATTCGTCCATCCCTGTTCGATCTTCTTCTGTTTCATCTCTTCAACAGTCATGGCAGTCCTCCAGTCCAAACAAATGTTCTTTTTCTTATTATGCCACTGCCGGGGCCGCCTGTCAACCGTTATCGGATCATAATTAAACCGCATTTCACCCGTTTTCTTTCCCGAGGGCAAAAGACGGGGCAAAAAGCGGGCAAAAGGTTACAGTTCACAGGCCAGCCTCCGACCTTCTGCACGGAGTTCTGTGGGCACAACTGAAAACCATAGGCAGCCGACTGAGCTTTGCGAGTTGCTGCAGCCACGGTGCTGAACGTCCAGTGGACGTTCGTCCAGCA
>CAJOKX010000061.1 GCA_905235415.1 uncultured Lachnospiraceae bacterium | reverse complement strand
CAGAACAACTGGACCGGCAACTGGGGACAGTGGAAGAACGACCGTGCCACGGAAATCGTTCAGCAGATCCCGCTGACCACAGATCCTGATGAACTCAAAGCCCTGTATACAGAAGCGATCGAGATCTATCTGACAGAGGTTCCGAGCTTTGCTCTTATGTATCGTCCTGTTGTATTCCACGCCGTGAATGAGTCCGTATGGACCAACTTCCCGGAGGATGGCGACGGAAGAAATATTCCGCCTTCAGACTGCACAGACGGTTATGGCATTGCTGCTCTGTATGATCTGGAGCTTGTAGACTGAGATTATTCACAAAATTCATCATAATTCTTGTGAATCAGCCTTTTGCCGGCGGATCATGAACCGCCGGCGGTGAATCTAACAGGCGGGGCATGAGGCCATGCTTCTTCACGGAAGCATGGCCTTTTTCTTTTCAGGCAGGCTTGTCCTGCGGGATGGAATCCCCCGTCAATACAGGATAGAGGTATGTGATCATGAAAGGTTATCGGAAATATTTCGGGAAAAAGATCGTCTGGTTCCTGATCACGCTGGTGGTTGCCGTCATTTTGAATTTCCTTCTTCCGCGCCTGATGCCGAACGACCCTGTTGCGGCCATCACCGGTAAGATGGCGCAGGGCGTGACGGATGCGAGCGCTTCACAGCGGATCTATGAGAAGTATCAGGAAGAATTCGGCACAAACAAGCCGCTGGTTGAGCAGTTTTTCATTTTTGTAAAGAATCTTTTTCACGGAGACCTGGGAACGTCCTTCAGCCAGTATCCAAGAAAAGTCAGTGAGATTATAGCCTCCTCCATTGCATGGACCATCGCCCTGCAGTTCCCCGCGATCATAGTAGGGTGGCTGATCGGAAACATACTCGGGGCACTTGCCGCCTATATAAAGAAAGGATTCGACAAAGTCCTGCTTCCGCTGTCCCTGTTTATGAGCAGTATTCCTGCATTCGGTATGGCAGTGATCCTGCTGGTGCTTTTCGGGGTGAGACTGAAGATTGCACCGACGGCGGGCGGCTACAATTATGATATGATTCCGAACCTGAGCTGGCCGTTTGTCAAGTCCGTTATCGCCCACTATCAGCTTCCCTTCTGGAGCATCGTGCTGGTGTCCATCGGCGGACAGGCTGTCGGCATGCGTTCGATGTCGATCTACGAGCTGAATGCGGACTATGTCAAATATGCCCGTTTCCTGGGCATCAAGGACAGGACCATTGTGAGATACGTGTTCCGCAATGCCATGCTTCCGCAGATCACCGGTCTGGCGATGTCGATCGGAACAATGGTCGGAGGCGCCCTGGTTGCGGAGCGAGTCTTCAGCTATCCGGGACTCGGGTCAACGCTGTTCACTGCCATTTCGGGCGGCGATTATCCGCTGATCTCGGCAGCGACGCTGATCATTACCCTGATGGTTCTGACGATCAGCTTTGTGCTGGATATCGTATACGGCTTCATTGATCCCAGGGTCAAAGCCGCGCAGTTTGATTCGTGACAAGGAGGTGGAAGCATGAAAAATACATTAAGACAGGTATTCCACTCCTCTAAGTTCGTCGCCGGCTTTATCATTTTTGTCGGCATCCTGCTGCTGATTACTTTTTATCCGCTGTTTCATCCGGGCAATCCGCTGGATATGATCGGCGTAGGCACTTTCGCGGAACCGGGCACCTATGTTTCGCTGTATGACAGCGTGGGCACCGACACCGAAACGCTCAAGCTCCCGGATGCTGCGGACAAGCGTCTGGATGCGGTCCTTGGCAAAGAAGACAGGATCAAGATGGTTGCATGGCTCTCTGCGATGGAAGTGGACATTGAGGGTCTGGACTATATGGATACGGAAGCCCTGATGGATCTGTGGCGCGCGAACTATGACGACAGCGCCCGTCCGAATGGGATGACGAAAGCCGAGAGAAACTACTACAAGAGACTGAACGAATCCCTGAGCAGTATGGGTGCGGGCGGACAGATGAAGGTCTTCGAAAACGATGCCGCGGGAGAGGAGCAGCAGATTGCCACGATCACGCCTGAAGACTATGTCAATGTGAAAAACGTGGCCAATACAAAGACGCTGGTTCTCGGAACCGATAACTTCGGGCGTGACGTTCTGAAGGAGATGGTCTCCGCGACGCGCACTTCGATCATGATCGGCCTTATTGCAGGCGTTGTCGCGACGGCGATCGGTCTGCTGCTGGGCCTTTTGTCCGGATACATGGGCGGATTCGTGGATGACGCGATCATGTTCATTACGAACCTTTTCACCGTTGTTCCTTCCTTCATCCTGCTGATCCTGATCTCTTATTCCATCGGACAGGAACAGAGAGGCGCATCGGTCGTGGCTCTGGTCATCGGTCTTACCAGCTGGACCTGGACATGCCGTTCGGTCCGCTCGCAGGTCATTTCCCTGAGAAACCGTGACCATGTCAATCTGTCAAAACTGTCCGGTCATTCTCTGGCAAGGATCCTGCTGACCGACATCCTGCCCTATATCGCCAGCTATGTCGTAATGGCGTTTATCCTGCAGGTGTCGAGCGGTATCCTTTCCGAGGCACAGCTCTCGCTTCTGGGACTCGGACCGAAGACGACAGAAGTCCCGACGCTGGGCCTGATGATGAACTGGGCGATGCTGTACTCGGCGCATCTGAACGGATCCTGGTGGGCTTACTTCCCCGTGATCCTGATGATTACCCTGATTTCGTTCTCACTGAATCTGATGAATACCGGTCTCGACCAGGTCTTCAATCCGACGCTGCGTTAAGGAGGTGACGTACATGGCAAAAAAAATGCTGGAAGTCAACGGGCTGACCACGAAATATGTGACGAGGTTCCGCGAGGATGTGTACGCCGTGGATCACGTCTCCTTATCGATCGAGGAAGGCAAGAGCCTCGGAATCGCAGGTGAGAGCGGATGCGGTAAGTCTACACTGGCACTTTCCCTGATGGGATATTATTTTGCACCGCTCCATTACATGAGCGGAGACATCATCGTGGACGGCAAGAATATCTCCGGGCTGGATCCGGATGTCGTCAGAAAAACGGTTTTGGGATCGGATGTGGCCTACATTCCGCAGGCTGCCATGAATGCTTTAAACCCGACGCGCAGGATCATTACGTTTATAGAGGACGTGATCCGGGCGCATGATCCGAAAGCCAACAAGAAGGATATCCGGGAGATGGCGGAAAAGCGTTTTGAGGAAGTCCATCTGCCCAAGGATGCCCTGGATAAATATGCGGTTGAGCTTTCGGGCGGTATGAAGCAGCGTGTCGTCATCGCGATCTCCACGATCCTTTCCCCGAAGGTCCTGATCGCCGATGAGCCGAGCTCCGCGCTGGACGTTACCAGCCAGAAGGTTGTCATTAAGATGCTCCGCGACATGATGGAGAAGGGCTTTATCAGGTCGATGATCTTCATCACGCATGAGCTCCCGCTGCTCTACAACGTGACCGATGACATCATGGTCATGTACGCGGGGCAGATTGTGGAAAGAGGATCCGCGTCGGAGATGGTCTTTGACCCGGTACACCCGTATTCCAGAGGACTGATGCATTCGATCCTGGTTCCGGAGGACGGCACGAGGGACAATAAGCTGACCGCCATCCCCGGGACGCCGCCCAACCTGAAAAAACCGCCGCAGGGATGCCGGTTTGCGGAGCGCTGCAAATATGCGCAGCCGTCCTGCAGATACAACGCCATGCCGCTGGTCGAATTCGCACCGGGACGCGCGTACCGCTGTTCATTCAGCGTGGAACAACTGAAGGAGGTGTATAAGAGTGAAGACTGAAGAAGAGATGAACGTCAGAGGGCAGGAAATAATCAGTGAAGCTCCCGCTGCCGGGGAATCAGCGACTGTCAGTCTTGACCGCCGGAGAGATGTCTCAGGCAATCCGATGTGCATCAGCGGGAAGGGCGTTACGAAGATATTCGGTTCCGGGAAGAAGGAGAACATTGCGGTAAACCATGTGGATTTTGATTTCCATGAAGGGGAGCTGGTGAGTATCGTCGGCGAATCCGGAAGCGGAAAAACGACGCTCTCCAAGATGCTTCTCGGTCTTCTCCCGGTTACGGAGGGAGAGATCTATTTCAGGGGCGAGAAGAGAGACATCTCCACAACCCGCAAAAAGAAAGAGTACTGGAAAAATATCCAGGCGATCTTCCAGGATCCGTTCTCTTCCTTTAACGTTTTCAACAAGATTGATACCGTCCTTCTGGACTGCATCAATATGACGGGCGGAAAGAACCTCCCGATGGAGAAAAAGACGGAGATGATGACGGAGGCCTGCAGTTTCGTCAACCTGAAGTTCGCGGAATTGACCAACAAGTATCCGTTCGAACTCTCCGGCGGGCAGATGCAGCGTCTGATGATCGCCAGAGTCTTTTTGCTCAAGCCGAAGATCCTTCTTGCGGACGAGCCCACGTCCATGATCGATGCCTGCTCGAGGGCGACGATCCTGGATATGCTGCTCAACCTGCGTGATGAGATCGGCATGACCGTTATCTTTATCACGCATGATATCGGACTTGCGTATTACATTTCCGATACCGTCTACATCATGGAGCATGGCCGTTTTGTGGAGCACGGATCTGCGGACGAGGTCATCCTGACGCCGAAGGCAGAGTACACAAAGCGCCTGATCAGCGACGTTCCCAAGATTCACGAAGCATGGGATCTGAGCACAGTCGAGTGAGCACGGAGGAATCATATGGGACTGGATATCGAAAAACTGATCGGTGAAATGACGCTGGAGGAAAAAGCCTCGCTCCTCTCCGGAGGGGATTTCTGGCATACCAAGGCCGTGGAGCGCCTCGGCATCCCGGCAGTCATGGTCAGTGACGGGCCTCACGGACTGCGCAAGCAGGACGAAGAGGGAGACCATCTCGGAATTAATGACAGCATCAAGGCGGTCTGCTTCCCGGCAGCCAGTGCCACAGCGGCCAGCTTTGACCGCGATATGCTGCGGCAGATCGGAGAGGGAGAGGGCATCGGAGACGCCTGCCAGCATGAGAACCTGAGCGTAATCCTCGGGCCGGCGGTCAACATCAAGCGCTCTCCGCTGTGCGGAAGAAACTTTGAGTATTTCAGTGAGGATCCCTATCTGGCCGGAGAGCTTGCCTGCGCTCTGATCGACGGCGTGCAGAGCCGGCAGATCGGGACCAGCATCAAACATTTTGCCGCCAACAGCCAGGAGCACAGGCGTATGAGCTCTGACAGCGTGGTGGACGAAAGGACGCTCAGGGAGATCTATCTCCCGGCGTTCGAGGCGGCAGTCAAACGGTCGCAGCCCTGGACGGTCATGTGTTCCTACAATAAGCTGAACGGAGAATACGCTTCCCAGAACTATGATCTGTTGACCGGGATTCTCCGCGATGAGTGGGGGTTCGAAGGCATCGTGGTCAGCGACTGGGGCGCGGTCAGCGACCGCGTGAAAGGCGTTGCAGCCGGCCTGGATCTTGAGATGCCCGGCACCGGCGGCAGCAATGACGAGCGTGTGGTGCAGGCTGTCCGGGAAGGCATTCTTTCCGAGGAAGATGTGGACAAATGCGTCCGCCGCTATCTGACGATGTTGGATCGGTTCCTGTCGAACAGGAAGCCGGAGACTGTCTGGGACAAGGAGGCGCAGCACACACTGGCAGGACAGCTGGCAGCAGAGTGCATGGTGCTTCTGAAGAATGAGGACCAGGTCCTTCCCTTCAAAGAGGAGGAGAAGGTCGCTGTCATCGGAAAGTTTGCAAAAGAACCCCGCTATCAGGGCGGCGGCAGCTCCCACATCAACAGCTTCAGGGTTGAGAGCCTGCTGGATGCCTTGAAGGAAAACGGAAACATTACCTACTCGCAGGGATATGACACTGAAGGAGAGGAACCGGACGAGGAACTGATCGCAGAGGCTGTCCGGGCGGCTGAAAAGGCGGATAAGGCGGTGATCGTCGCCGGTCTTCCCGATTCGTTCGAGAGCGAGGGCTATGACCGCACGCATATGCGGATGCCGCGCTGCCAGGTGGAACTGATCCGGCGCGTGGCAGAGGCCAATCCGGATACGGTCGTGGTGCTCTATAACGGATCTCCGGTAGAGATGCCGTGGATCGGCTCCGTCAGGGGCGTAATCGAGGCATATCTGGGCGGCCAGGCCGTCGGCGCGGCGACAAAGGCCGTACTGTGGGGCGGCGTCAGTCCCTGCGGCAGGCTGCCTGAGAGCTTCCCGAATAAGCTCGAGGACAATCCTTCCTTCTTAAGCTACGGCGGCGAGGGCAATACGGCCGTCTACAGTGAAGGCGTATTTGTCGGCTACCGCTACTACGAGACGAAGAAGATGGACGTCCTCTTCCCGTTCGGATACGGTCTTGGCTACACGACCTTTGCCTATGACAACCTGACGCTCAGCCAGGCGAGCATGGACGACACGCAGCTTCTGAAGGTCAGCGTGGATGTGACCAACACCGGGACGCGGCCGGGCAAGGAGGTCGTGCAGCTCTATATCGCTCCGCCCGAATGCAGCGTTAAGCGGCCGGTGCGGGAGCTCAAGGGCTTTGAGAAGGTGTTCCTTGCTCCGGGCGAGAAGGCGACGGTGGAATTTGTCCTCGACAAGAGAGCATTTGCCTACTGGCATACCGGCATTCATGACTGGTATGTGGAAGACGGCACGTATCAGGTCCAGATCGGCAAAAGCAGCAGGGACATCGTCCTTGAAGCAGGCGTTGATGTGAAGGGAACACAGACGCTTCCGGCCACGGACATTACGCCCGACACCATCTTCATGGATCTGCAGAAGGACCCGAGAGCGATGACGACGCTTCAGCCGCTGATCTCCGGAATGATGCAGAGCTTCAGCGGAGACAACGACGACAATGAGACGGATGCGGCCGCGGAAGCGGTCACCGAGGAAATGACCATGGCCATGCTGCGATACATGCCGCTGCGCGGTATCGTGAGCTTCGGCGGGCAGATGACATACAATCAGATCAAGGATCTCGCTGACAAGATCAATCAGATGTAATATTTGATTTGTGACGGCCTTCGGGGGAGGGGCAGACCCTCCCCCGTTTTGCACCGTCTGCATCCATATTGCGGGACCGTCAGGATCCTGCGTGCAGAAGACTGGAGAAGAAAGAATGAAGAGAGAATTACTGAACGGAACCTGGATCATGACTTCCGGGAATACGGAACCGACCCCGGGCTCGATCCCCGGCTCGGTCTATTCGTTCCTGCTGGATGCGGGAAAGATGGAGGATCCTTATTTCGGAGACAATGAACTGGACGCGCTGAAGCTGATGGAGGAAGACTATACCTTCAGCCGCACCTTCACGCCTTCAGAGCAGATCCTTTCCTGCCGCCGCCAGGTGCTGCGCTTTGACGGAATCGATACGCTGTCAGATGTATTCCTGAACGGACAGCTTCTCGGCAGCACCAAAAATATGCACTGCGCCTATGAATATGACGTGAAGGGGATTCTGAAGGAGGGGGAGAATGAACTGAGCGTCGTGATCAAGTCCCCGACGGACTATATTGCTGCCGAGGATGAAAAATACCACCTGGGCGGATCGACTGACGCGATGCGGGGATTCCCCCATCTTCGCAAGGCCCACTGCATGTTCGGGTGGGACTGGGGTCCCCGGCTTCCTGACGGCGGGATCTGGAAGGACGTTGCGCTTCTGGGGTGGAACAGCGCCAGGATCGAGGAGGTGCATGTCACGCAGACGCATACCCTCAGCGACGGATCTTCCGCCCTGGGAGATGCGCGGCATGCAGAAGAAGCGAAGAGCGGAAGCGTCCATGTGGCGATCAGCGTGCAGGTGACCCGGAGCGGGGATGCGCCGGTTGAGATCACCCTGGTCTCCCCGCAGGGAGAGGCGTGGACGCTGCAGGAGGGAGAGCGCTTTGAGGTTCCCTCTGCGCAGCTGTGGTGGCCGAACGGACTCGGGGAGCAGCCGCTCTACACAGTCAGGGCAGCGCTTGCAGGCGGCGAAGATGCGGATGAGAAAACCCTTCGGATCGGCCTTCGCACGGTGACCATGCGGCGCCGGAGCGATGCGTGGGGAGAGACCTTTGCGACCGAGGTCAACGGACGGACCTTCTTTGCGATGGGCGCCGATTATATTCCGGAAGACTGCATCCTCTCGAGGATCACGCCGGAGCGGACGCGCACGCTGCTTGAACAGTGCGCCGTGTCGCATTTCAACGCCATCCGCGTGTGGGGCGGCGGATTCTATCCGTTCGACTGGTTCTATGACCAGTGCGATGAGCTGGGCCTCCTGGTCTGGCAGGATTTCATGTTCGCCTGCGCCAACTACCGCATCACGCCGGAATATGTCGAAAATATCTCAGAAGAGATCCGGCAGAATGTGCGCCGGATCCGCCATCACGCCTGTCTGGGGCTGTGGTGCGGCAACAATGAGATGGAGCAGTTTGCGCTGCAGAAGGTCTTTGACGGGGATGATGTGACGAGTGCGGACTACCTGATCCAGAACGAGTACATTACGCCCACCGTGCTGGCCGGAGAAGATCCGGATACCTTCTACTGGCCCTCGTCTCCTTCCTCGGGAGGAAAATATGTCACGCCGTGGGATCCGGACCGGGGCGACGTCCACTATTGGGCAGTCTGGCATGAAAATGAGCCGTTTACGGCCTACCGGCAGTATTATTTCCGCTATCTGTCCGAATTCGGCTTCCAGTCCTTCCCGTGCATAGAGACGGTAAAGAGCTTTACCAGGGAGGAGGACCGCAACATCTTCTCCTATGTGATGGAGATGCACCAGAGAAACGTCGGAGCCAACGGCAAGATCCTGTCCTACCTGTCGGCAACCTATCTGTATCCGACCGACTTTGAAACCCTGCTCTATGCATCGCAGCTCCTCCAGGCCGAAGCGATCCGCTACGGGGTGGAGCATTTCCGGAGAAACCGGAATGACGACAGGTGCATGGGCGCGATCTACTGGCAGCTGAATGACAACTGGCCGGTCGCCTCCTGGGCGTCCGTGGATTATTTCGGACGCTGGAAAGCGCTCCAGTACTTTGCGAAGCGCTTTTTCGCCCCGGTGCTGGTCAGCTGCGAGGAGGACAGTGTCGTCTCCCAGGGACGCACCGTCGTTACCGAGCCGGCGCCCATTGTCAGCACGGCAAGGCTCAGCGTATCCAATGAAACCTGGGATGAGGTGACAGGCGAGGTTTTGTGGGAGCTTTGCGATGAGAGCAGCTATGTCCTTGAAAGCGGCAGCTTCGGCTTTACGGCCGCGCCGTTTTCCAGCGTCACATTTGACACGATGGACTTTTCGAAGTATGACTACAGGAGCGTTCATCTGAGCTACCGCCTGAAGGATGGGCAGGGAGGAGGCAGCGTTCTGTTTGCGCCGCCCAAGCATGTCCGCTTTGCAGATCCGAAGCTTGAAGTCAGCGTGGATGCTGAGAGGGGCGAAGCCACTGTCACGGCACAGGCCTACGCAAAGTCTGTGGAGATCTACTCCCCGGACGGGTATGTGCAGTTTGACGACAACTATTTTGATATGGAAAAGGGAAGCCGTACGGTAAAGATCATGGAAGGCGCGGGAATGACGCTTCTGGCAAGAAGCGTCTATGACATCCGCTGAGTAAACCGCGGCAGGAAGGCGAAAGGAGAGACTGATGAGAAAACGATATCTGCTGATCCTGTGCGCCTTCTGTGTCCTCTTTCTGAGTGCATGTACGCAGGATGGGGCATCGCCCGGTGCAGGATCAGAGCCGCATGCATCGCATGAAACGACAGATGCATCGTCCGCCTCTCCGGTTGTTTATTTTACTTCCGACATCAGTCCGCAGGGGCTGTCGGCCGTCTATGAGGCGCTGGAGGTATCGCCGGAGCCGGGCGATCAGGTCGCGGTCAAACTGCATACAGGCGCCAGTGAGGATACCTACTATCTGAGGGAGGACCTGATCGGAGATTTTATCCGCTCGCTGGACGGAACGATCGTGGAATGCAACACAGCCCTCGGGGGCAGGCGCTCTAATACAGCGTACCATTACCAGATGGCGGAGGATCACGGGTTTACGGCCATCGCGCCGGTTGTGATCCTGGACGAAGAGGGGAGCATTGAGCTGCCTGTTCAGGATGGAAAGCACCTGACGGGCGACCTGGTGGGCGCGCATTTCCCCGAGTATGATTTTTATGTGGTGCTGTCTCATTTCAAAGGCCATATGATGGGCGGATTCGGCGGCGCGCTGAAGAATATGTCCATAGGGTTTGCCTCCGCGCAGGGAAAGAACCGCATCCACAGGGCGGGGACGTCGGATGAGGCCTGGTTCCCCGTCCACGGAGCGAAGCAGGATGATTTTCTGGAGTCCATCGCGGAGGCCGGCAAGGCGGTGGCAGACTATGCAGGGGAGAAGATTCTCTACATCAATGTCATGAACAACCTGTCGGTGGACTGCGACTGCGTTCCGCTGCCGCGGGAGCCTGCGATGGAGGATATCGGGATCCTGGCATCAACCGATCCGGTCGCGCTGGACCAGGCCTGCGTCGATCTTGTCTATGCTGCGCCCGACGGCCGCGACCTGATTGTCAGCATAGAGACGCTGCATGGAGAACACGCGCTGGAGTACGGGGAACAGATCGGCCTGGGCAGCAGAACATATCAACTGGTGAATATCGATGATTCTGATCATTAAACGGGAGCTAATCTATATCTGGTACTATTTTGAGGTTCTGCTGGGACAGATCTTCTGGTACTGGGTGACCGGCATGGCGATCGGCTCTGCGGTATCGGTCTTTGCAAAGGATAAGATCCACGGCCGGTTTGAAAAGATGAACGGATCGCGCCTGGGCGCCCTGGGGGTGATCCCGGCGTGCCTGCTGGGGATCGCCAGCCCGCTGTGCATGTACGGGACGATCCCGGTCGCGGCGTCGTTTGCGAACCATGGCATGCGGCATGACTGGCTTGCGGCGTTTATGATGGCGTCGGTTCTGCTGAATCCGCAGCTGATCATCTACAGTGCGGCGCTCGGCCCGGCGGCGCTGGCGGTGCGCATCGTGTCCTGTTTTCTGTGCGGCTGCACTGCCGGATGGCTGGTCATGCTCTTTTACAGGGACAAACCGTTTTTTGATTTCTCCGGATTTGAGGAGCCCACATCCCGCGATACGGATCCGAACCTTTTGCTCCGCTATCTGAAAAACTTCGGACGCAATATCAAAGCGACAGGGCCTTATTTCCTGGTGGGCGTCCTGCTGTCCGTGCTGTTCCAGCTCTATGTGCCGAAAGAGTATGTGACCGCGCTGTTCGGCGGAAACCGCGCATGGGGCGTCCTGATGGCGGCAACCATCGGGGTTCCGCTGTATGCGTGCGGAGGCGGTACGATCCCGATCCTTCGCGCGTGGATGGCGCAGGGCATGAGTTTGGGGAGCGCTGCGGCGTTCATGATTACCGGACCTTCGACGAAGATCACAAACCTCGGAGCGCTGAAGATCGTGATGGGGATGAAGAAGTTTCTCGCATACATCCTGTTCACGGTCGTGTTTGCTTTCGCTGCCGGGATGATCACCAACCTGGTGCTGTGAAGATCCTGCATAAAATGGGCGCTGTGAAGATCCTGCATAAAATGGAGGAAGGCCATGAAGAAAAAGTGGAGTGTTCTGATCCTGCCGGGGAAGCGACTATCCGGCGGCTGTGCGCGACCCCCTTCCGGGCAACAATCATCACCCAGACGCAGTGTTCCGCGTCGCACTGTATATCAGCTGATGCGCTGCAAGAGGGCCAAGGCGTTCTTCAGTGCGCTGTAATTTCATGATACAGGAGGCAGCCTATGTATTATTTTGAACCGCTTACCGCTTTTCTGGACAGTCTGTCCGCGCATTACGGGATTCCCGCCTGCGATATGATCGTGTACAAGGACGGGGAAGAAGTGTACAGGCATCTGGCCGGTTTTTCGGATGCTGAAGGCAGAAAACCGGCGTCAGCCGATGACCTGTACCGGCTCTACTCCGTGACGAAGATCGCCACCTGTACGGCGGCCCTGCGCCTGGTGGAGGAGAAGAAGCTTGGTCTGGACGACCCGGTCAGCAGGTACCTGCCTGCATACGGACATCTTACGGTCCGGCAGGAAGACGGCAGTATCGCGCCTGCAAAAAATGAGATGAAGGTGCGCCATCTGTTTACCATGAGCGGCGGCCTGGACTATGATATGCACCGCGGGTCGGTGGACCGGCTCCTGGAACAGAAAGGACAGGACGCCGGGACGATCGAGATCTGCGAAGCATTTGCGGACGGTCCGCTTGATTTCGAACCCGGGACGCATTTTCAGTACTCGCTGTGCCACGATGTCCTGGGGGCGGTCGTGGAAGCCGCATCCGGAATGCGTTTCGGAGAGTATCTCAAAACGGTCATCTTCGATCCGCTCGGGATGAAAGATACCTCTTTCAGGATCAGTGACGAACAGCTGGAGAGGGTCTCGGAGATGCGCCAGTGCGACGAAAAGACCTGGGAGCCGCACCCCGCAGGAAAAGGGGATCCGTTCCGCATCACACCGGAGTATGAGTCCGGCGGCGGGGGCCTGACGGGCTCTGCCGGCGACTACATCCTGCTTGGAGAGGCGCTCGCCAACAGAGGGCGGGCACAGAACGGGTATCAGCTCCTGAAGAGTGAGACGGTTGACCTGATGCGCACGCCGCAGCTGGATCCGGTGCGGCATCTGGATATGATGCGCTCCTTCCCTTATATGGCAGGATACAACTACGGAATGGGCGTGCGTACCTTCACCGACAATGAAGGATCGACCGCGGCGAAGGGCCATTTCGGATGGGACGGCGCCGGAGGATTCCTGATGTATGCGGATCCGGACAATCACATGACGTTTGTTTTTGCCGAAGCGGTTCTGGGGAGTACGCCGAGCGCGCTCATTGTTCACAATAAGCTCAGGGACCTGGTCTACCTGTGCCTGCGGGGAGATATCTCCGTCATGAACAAAGTGCTGAACGGCTGAGAAGGAAGATCGTGCGAGCGCACCGGCGCGGCAAGAGGGCCGACGCGTTCCTGAACGGCTGAGAATTAAACAGAGCTGAATGGCTGAGATGGAGAACGGGCATCCCTTCTGTGCTGAAGGGATGCCCGCTTCCGGGTGTGACATATATGCAGGGTCAGATGGAATTACATCATCTGGCAGATATAGGTGGACTCCATGTCATGCATTCCGCCAAACCACCGAAGCATGGTGGGACGCACGGTTGATTCCACTTCCGCCTGATTCAGAAACTCATCATTGGTTCTGTCTGCAAGTCTTCCAAGATAAATATGGAACTGAAATAGATGCTTCATCGATAGATTCCTCCTCTCATCATTTAATTAAATATATTTTCACGCCGAATGCCTCTTGTGCTTTTTCTCTCGACGCGATAGGATCATATCATCAAATACGAAAAGAGTTTAGTACTATTCATCCATTTTATAGGACAATATCGTCAGAAACGGAGGTTTTTATGGCAATTTCCCCCTGCGGCATGGAAACATACAGCATCAGCTCACAGGGAGAGGAGCTGCTGTGCCACGGTACAACACAGTTCCCCATTGCTTTCTATCATGACGATCTGGAGCAGATGTCTGTCGCGTGGCACTGGCATGAAGAGATGGAATGCATCTATGTGGAACATGGGGTGACGACCATCCATACGGGAAGAGAAAAGTTCAGACTGCATGAAGGACAGGCGATGTTTATCAACTGCAACACGCTTCACGGAGCGCGGGGGATTGCAGGAACCGGATGCCGCTACCATTCCATGGTTTTCCATCCGCGCCTTGTCGGAGGCGGGCTGGACAGTATCTACTGGGAAAAGTACCTGGACCCGATTATCAAAAAAGGGCCCCGGAGCCTTGCCTTTGACGGCAGGAAACCCTGGCATGAGCAGGCGCAGGCATTGATTGAAGCGGCCTGGCAGGAAGGGGCGGCAAATGAGCCCGGCTATGAGTTCCGTGTCCGGACCATTCTCTCGCAGCTGATCTTCCTGATCTTTAAGAACCATCCGGTTGCACTTTTGAAGAATTCGCCCAAGAACCTGCGCGACGGAGAGCGTATCCGGCAGATGCTGCAGTTCATCAGTGAGCATTACGATGAACCCCTGACGATGCAGGATATCGCGGACAGTGCCTCCATCAGTGAGAGCGAGTGCCTGCGGTGCTTTCACACAGCGGTGGATCTGTCCCCGATCCAGTATCTGAAGCGATACCGTATCCTGAAGGCATCGCAGATGCTGAGGGATTCCGGGGCCAGGATCGGAGATATCGCCTCCGCGTGCGGGTTTACCGATCCGAGCTATTTCAACCGTGCGTTCAGGGCGCAGAAGGGCGTTACGCCCGGGGAATACCGCGCGCGGCACGCAGAGGACGGATCCGGGGACGGGATGAAAGAAGACGATACGGCCATTGACAGGACGTGGATCCTGACGGCGTTTGAAGGAGAAGAAAGGAAGGAGAGAGGGGCAGATGGAATCTCAGAACAGGAATAAGAAACCCATACACATCGGACGGGGCAGGATCATTGCGACGGCAGTTCTTGCAGTATTGATTGTGCTTTCGATCGTATACGGAAAACAGGCGGCGTCCAGAACCAGCCATCATGCAAAGTCGCTTGCATATCTGGAGGACAGGGATGATTCGGCCAAGCTCCTGATCGGCGCAGCCAGCGGATCTGCATTTCTGATCTCCATGATACCGGAGGATACGGCAACTCCGAATGCGAACCAGATCGCATCGATCGGGAAAGATTTCCTGATCGTCCTGTCTGCCATCACGGCGGAGCGGTATATGCTGACGATTATGGGATATGTGTCATTCTGCTGGATCATTCCCGCGGCGCTGCTCATTCTGATTCTGTATGTCCTGACCGGAGGGCGGTCCTGGAGGCAGCTGGGCATCAAGCTGGTGCTGCTGGGCCTGATTCTGTATGAGGCGGTTCCGATCAGCATCCGCATCTCCAGACTGGTGGACGACTCCTATCAGCAGACTGTAAATGCAACCCTGGAAGCGACCCGCAACCTGCAGGGCGAGTTTCACCAGACAGACCTTCCGGAAACAGAAGCATCCGATGCAAAGAAGATGGAGAAAGAGACGTCTGAGGAAGAACAGTCCTGGCTGGATGTTGTGACCGGGACGATTGCAGACGCCGGGGAGGCTGTCGGAGATATGATAGACGGCGCCGCGCAGGGAGCGAAAGAGGTGATCGAAGGGGCAGTGGAACTGGCGGAGGCGGTTCCGGGTCTTCCGCAGGAGGCTGCGTCTCTTGCAAATCAGTTCATGGACGCCTTTGTGGTCATGCTGGTCACCACCTGTATCATTCCGGTTGTCACGCTCCTGGGCCTGATCTGGGGAGTGAGCCTGCTCATGGGGATCGACCTGAGATCCCTGCGCGCGGGAGAGGGTGAACGGCGCTCGTGAGGGCGCCCGCAGAAAAGTACCGCCAGCCGGACAGTGAATCGACCCAAAAAAAAAGTACCGCCAGCCGGACGGTGAACCGACCCCCAAAAAGAAGTTTAGCTTCTGGGGTCATCTCACGGACGGCTGGCGGTTTTAATATCTTATCGTACTCTTATATTATCTGTTTTTTCGGATGTCCAGCCGCTCCTTGGCAAGGCTGATGGCCGCGTTCAGCATAACCCCGACTACAGCCAGAAGCAGGATGCACAGGATATCCGCTGCGGAAACCTTCGCAAGCTTCAGCAGAGAACGCATCGGCGGGCAGAGCAGCACGAATAGCTGAAGTGCGATCCCGACTGCGGTGGAGATGTTCAGGACTTTATTGTTCCAGGATTCTTTGCTGAAGAAGGCAAGATTTCCGGTTGTCTTGCAGACGTACGCCATCAGAAGTTCATTGATGGTCAGCGTCGAGAAGCAGTAGGTCCTGCACAGCGTGAGCAGTTCCTTATTTCCCTTCAGGGTGGCATATGCGTCGGAGAGACCTGAATGGAACAGGACCGGGAGCAGGAAAGCCAGCAGTGCGATCAGTCCGCCGATCGCGCCCTGAATCACTATACTGAGATAGTCTCTCTTGCCAAGCAGTCCCGCTTTCACATCTCTGGGCTTTTCATGCATGACCTCGTCGGACCCTTTGTCCATGCCCAGCGCCAGAGACGGCGCTGTGTCTGTCATCAGGTTGACCCAGAGGATCTGGATGGTGGACAGCGGCGCGGCCAGCCCGGTAAACATGGCGGAACCCATGAGCACAACTTCTCCGAAATTGGAGCGCAGCAGATAGACGACGGATTTGCGGATGTTGTTGAACAGGTTTCTGCCTTCCATCACCGCGTTCTTGATGGTGATGAAATTGTCGTCCACCAGGATCATTTCGGCGGCGTCTTTGGCAACTTCCGTTCCGCCCTTGCCCATGGACACGCCGATATCGGCCGCCTTCAGGGACGGGGCGTCGTTGACGCCGTCGCCGGTCATGGACACGATCTTGTCATGACTCTGGAAAGCCTGCACAATCTGTACCTTGTTCTCAGGCGAGACACGGGCAAACACCCTGTAATTCAGCACATTTTTCTTAAATTCTTCCGGATCGGTCTCATCGATCTCCATGCCGGAGATGCACTGCTCCAGTGAGTCGGCGATGCCCAGTTCCTTGGCGATGGCAAATGCCGTGATCTTGTGGTCGCCGGTGATCATGGCGACGTCGATGCCGGCGCCGTGGCACTGCGCGATGGTTTCCTTTACGCCTTCCTTGGGCGGGTCGATCTCTGCGGACAGGCCGATGAAGATCAGGCCTTCCTCCTGCGGCTTCTGATCTCCCTCGCGGTAGGCCAGCGCAAGCACACGCAGCGCTCTCGAACTCATGTCTTCCGCTGTATGGGTTGCGTCAAAAACGTCCTGGTTCGTGATCGTACGGACCTGGTTGTGATCCAGGATCCGGTCGCAGCGTGTAATAATCGAATCGATGGCGCCCTTGGTGTAGGAAACGGTATTTTCGCCTTCCCGGCACAGGACCGTCATCATCTTCCTGTCAGAATCGAACGGCATCTCGTCAAACCGGACCAGTTTGCTCATCTGGTCATCGTAATCCGCAAGCAGCTCTTTTCCGTATTTGATATAGGCAATCTCAGTCGGATCCCCGATTCCTTCTCCGGTCTCGGTGTCATATTTGGCGTCGCAGCAGGCACAGAAGCCGGTCAGCATCTGCAGGAACTGCGGATCAGAAGGATCCGCGTCCTTCGCGTCAGATTCCGCAGCGTTCATGTACCAGCGCACGATGGTCATCCTGTTCTGGGTGAGGGTGCCGGTCTTGTCGGAGCAGATGACGTTCACGGCGCCCAGCGTCTCGACTGCGTTCAGCTGCTTCACGATCGCGTTTCTCTCACTCATTCTCCGGATGCCGGAAGAAAGGACAAGCGTCACAACCGTAGCGAGACCTTCCGGAATAACCGCAACCGCGAATGCGATGGAGACCATGAGTGTCTCGATTACTTCTGTATGATAGATGACGGTCTGGCAGCAGAACATCAGGACGCACAGAATGATGCCCGCGATGCCCAGCACCATCGAGAGCTGGTCAAGGTTCTTCTGCAGCGGCGTCTCATTTTTCGTGATCGCGTGCAGCATGCCGGAGATCTTGCCGATCTGGGTATTGTCCCCGATCTGCTCGACGACGCCTTCTCCCCGGCCGTATTCAACAAGCGAGGTCATGAAGGCCTTGTCCTTGCGCTCCGCAAGCGGGGTCTTCTCATCGCTCTTTTCGGAAGCGTCCTTCTCAACGGCAACGGATTCTCCGGTCAGGGCGGATTCATTGATCTTCAGGGAACTGCTCTGTGTGAGCGCGATGTCCGCAGGGACCACGTCGCCTGCTTCCAGGAGCACATAGTCGCCGACGACCAGGTCCTCGGAGGAGATCGTCTGCTCGACGCCGTCCCGGATGACGACCGCCGTCGCAACCGTCAGCTGCTTGAGCGCTTCCACCGATTTTCCGGCCGAGACTTCCTGCATCGTACCGATGATGCAGTTGATGATGACGACAACGGCAATGATGATGCCGTCCGCAAGCTCCCCTGTAGCAAAAGAGATGACTGCGGCGACAATCAGAAGAAGAATCAGCGGAGATTTAAACTGCTCGAGAATAATACTCAGAAGAGACTGTTTATCTCCCTGCGACAGGACATTGCGCCCGTCTTTCTGCCTCCGGGCAGCTTCCTCAGAGGTCAGGCCTTTGGTTTGATTCGTATCCATAAAGTTCTTTCTCCTTGTGTGAAATGATGTGTGCTCTGCAGAAGGAGGGGGCCTGCCGCGTCAGAGCAGGATCCGGCGGGGGCCGGAAGTGTCTGCCGGAAGGAAGATCTCTTTTCCCCAGCCCTGTGGCGTGATCGTGATGTCAAGGACTGCGTTCCTGTAGGAAAGATCTCTGATGCGCAGCGTGCTGACGTCTGCAATCTTCGCAGGGCGGATGGTCAGGCCCTCTTTTGAAAAATGAAGACCCGCCAGGTTCAGCAGGATCATCCGCAGATAACCGGTCGCGCTCCAGGTCTGGTGCGGGATGCTGTTCCACCGGTCTGTGATCGGGCCGTCTGTTTCCTGCACGCCGCCGTACGGCATTCCTGTCTGCGGATGATAGATCTCAGCGAACTGCCCTGCGCGCAGCGCATTCTGCGTGAGGGTTTTCAGTTCGAAAGCGGAAATCTCCGGACGGAGAGGAAGGGCTGCGTCTGCGAAGAATGCCTGCGCAAACGGCCAGACGGTTCCGCAGTGCCTGCCGATGCCGTATGGAAGATACCGCTCATAGCACGGATACAGGCAGGTGATTCCGTTTTCGGAGATCGCGCAGTGCTCCAGGATCTTTTCTTTCTGCTCGTCATCCGCGATATCAAACAGGATGGCAAAACTCTCCCCGAGCGCCTCCTGTCTCTCTTCGCGGCCCTGTGCGTCCACCATGTAGTCGTAGAGCCCGCGCGATTCATTCCAGAAGACCTCATTGATCCGGTTGCGGAGCGCTTCGTGTTTGCGGGCGTATCTTTCATCACCGGTCATCACGAATGCAAGACGGTAGCATTCTGCATACAGGCAGTTTGTCGAGAGCGCAAAGATCGGGATGCCGACGCCTTTTTCAGAGGGGTGGTGCGCAGGATAGGACAGGATGCCGCTTTCGCCGGTCACATACCGGTCCGGGTACGCGGCGATGCCGTCCCCGTAGCAGGCGGGGCCCCGGAACAGTCCCATCTCTTCATCCAGCTCCGTCTGTTCAAAATAGGCAAGCGAATTAACGGTGCATTCCCTGACCAGCGGAAGAAATGCTTCATCTCCCGTATAGAGACAATACTGCCAGGCGCCGATCGTCCAGATGACGGCGTCCCAGTACTGGCCGCCGATCCGGTAAGAACCCGGCTCTCCTGTCAGGACTGCCAGCAGGGTATTCTTTGCAACCGAAGGGAGCAGGAGGCCGGCAGCGTTCCAGGTGTTAATGGAAGCGTCCCTGGTCCAGGGCGTGTCATACCCGTATCCGGCGTCTCCGCCGCCTGCAAGCAGCACCGGGGCTTTCTCTTTCAGAAGCCCGTCCCGGAACAGACCGATGTTGGAGAGCATATCCTCCAGAGCCAGGTTCCATGCCCGGCTGATGTCCGGATTGTCTGTTTCCAGTACCGGGAGCTGTTTTCTGAACAGATCCGCTGATACACGTTCTCTCATATTCTGATTCCTCCTGCTTTCCTGCTCCGGAATGACAGACCGCAGGGGGGTCATTTCCGGATGGTGTATGCTTTGCGGTATGAGCCTATTATTTCATATTTATTCATAGATTTCCATGCGCAGGAGAAAAAAACTGCACTGCCAGGCACAAAGGATATTACAGTGCACAGGCCTGCCTCCGACCTTCTGCAAGGAGTTCTGTGGGCACAACTGAAAACCATAGGCAGCCGACTAAGCTTTGCGAGTTGCTGCAGCCATGGAAGCGACCACGCTTCTATAGGAGCTGGGAGCGGCTGCAATGCAACCGATGCAAAGCAGGCAACGTGTTTTCAGTGTGCCCACAAACTCTGATATGTAATGACCTTTGTCAAGTGCAGAATTACAGAGATCACCACATGCTATTAAGTTGTTGCTGAAAGCATCGGGTAAGAGCTATGTTTATCAGTTCCCGGCATTGGCCACTCTGATATACGTGGATTCGGATCTCTCCTTACCGACAGGTCAATGGTCCGCCGTGAGTTCTACCGTCTGAGAGCGTGGATCACGGTTACCCGTGCCGACATAGAGTTTTCGTAGATGACTCGAACCTTGAAAAGATCATAGCCCTTACCGGATGCTTTCAGTTGTTTGTGGCTGATGGAAGCGGCGTAAGCCGTCTTATGTCAGCTTAGGGACTGCTTCAACATCGGAGCTGAGCTGTCACGGCTGCGCAGCACCGCCGAAGGCGGCCCGGCCTTGACTGCGATGTGACGATGTTGTACTTCATTCCGCCACCTTCGTCATCATGCCCCAGATAAAGCAGGCAAGTTCTCTTGCTACCGCTGTTTTTGCAACGTTACTTCGCTTGTTTTTACCAAGGACAAGATGATAGTACCGGCGCCGCAGCCGCTCATTGGCTTTATCAGCGTAAGCGATCACTGCAGGAGGATTGCCTTCCTGGCGACTCTTCAGAGCTTTCGATTTAAAGCCGATCCGCCCGCGGCCATAGCATTGAGCGGCTTCGACCAAGAGCATGCGGACATGCCGGTTGCCGGCTTTTGTAATGGCGAGCCGATTCTGGTCCGGCCCGCTGGAGTCTTCGCCGGGCGTCAGCCCCAGATAAGAGGCAAAGTGCTGTGCATCAGCGAACCGTTTGAAATCGCCTACTTCAACAATGATAGACAATGCGGTCAGTGTTTGAACACCAAGAAAACAGGTGAGCTTATTTACATTTGCCTGATACTCCTCACCCAAAGCAAGCTCCTCGATCCGTTTGTCGATCCGTTCGATCTTAGCGGTCAGATAATCAAAAGTGAGCAGATACTCCTCCAGGATTTCCTGATACAGACCACCTGGCTTCAAGGACCGGAGCCACCGCAAATGTGCCTGTGTCCAATGATGATTCGTCTCAGTAAAGCGATAGTTATGCCGCAGACAAAACGCCAGGATCTGCTGTTTGATCTTCTTGAGAGCCAGCTTGTGATCGCAGCGCATCCGGATATACTCTTTGACCTGCTCATCCTGGTCTGTCGGGATATGGACCGGACAATAATCGTGGTGGGCAAGGCAACGGGCAAGAAGGGCTGCGTCGCGCTTGTCCGTTTTAACCTTTTTCCTTCCTGACGGCTTCAGCAACGTTGTTGGTGCCATAACGATGCACTTCACGTTATGATCCGTCAGCTGATGATATAGAGTAAACCCGAGGCATCCAGCCTCATAACCGCATATGAATGCTGCATCGTCTCCGTAATGGAAACGCATAGCCTCGATGTAGTTGATGACCTTGCTGTAGTGGCCATCAACTTTTTGAGGGTATTCAGCTTTTTCTTTCTCGTTCGTGTAACAGCAGAGAGAGAAAGTTTCCTTGTGAACATCCATACCAACGTAGACTGTGCTA
>CAJOKX010000060.1 GCA_905235415.1 uncultured Lachnospiraceae bacterium | reverse complement strand
TGGAGAAGCGACCACGCTTCTATAGGAGCTGGGAATGGCTGCAATGCAACCGATGCAAAGCGCGGGTAGGCAACGTGTTTTCAGTGTGCCCACAAACTCTGAGCAGAGTTGGCTGGCCTGAGAACTGTAACAGTTTTTCCGCGGGATGGACAAGCGGTCGCAATCATTTATAATAAGGACAGAATGACAGGGTAAAAACAGGGCCGCCGGGAGGGCGGACCTTTAAAAGCAGCAGGGACTGAACCATCTTGCACGCTCAAAAGCCAGTTCTCCCCGGAGGGCGGACCTTTGAAGGCAGCAGGGACTGAACCGTGAAAGAGAGGAAGAGATATGTCTGATAGCAAAATGATTACTGCGGGCTATATTTCACTGGATATTACGCCGGCGTTTCCGGAAAGCTACCGGGGAAGGACCCTGGCAGAGCTGGTGCGCCCCGGCAAGCTGAGAAAGGTCGGCTCTGCCGCCGTGTATCCGGGCGGATGTGTGTCCAATACGGGACTGGCGCTGCATACGCTCGGCGCGGACGTGTCGCTGGTTGCAAAGGTGGGCAGAGATGCATTCGGGCAGCTGATCCGGGACCAGTATGAGGCTCTGGGGGCGCAGGCGGATTTTATTGTTTCAGACGAGGTCGAGACCTCCTATACCGTTGTCATTTCGGCGCCGGGCAATGACCGGTGTTTCCTGGTAGACGCGGGCGCCAATGATCAGTTCTATCCGGAAGAACTGGATCTGGAGAAGGCAGCCCTTGCACAGTACTTTCATTTCGGATATCCCGGCCTGATGCGCTCTTTCTATGAGGACGGAGGGCAGCGCGCCGCGGACATGTTCCGGGGCATGCAGGAGATGGGGCTGATCACGAGCATGGATCCCGCACAGCCGGACGCAAGCTCAGACGCCGCGGGCATTGACTGGGAGAATCTGCTGCGCCTTTGCCTGCCCTATGTGGACTTCTTTGTTCCGAGCATTGAGGAGCTCGGATATATGCTGGACCGCGAGCGGTATGAATACTGGCAGAAGAAGTCGATCGAGACGGGAGAGGATATCTGCATGATGCTCTCCCTGAAGGACGACGTCAGGCCGCTGGCACAGAAGTCTCTGGAAATGGGCTGCGCGGCGGTCCTTCTCAAATGCGGGGCGGCAGGGCTGTATCTGCTCTCCGACTCGCAGGAGCGCATGGACGCCCTCGCACAGCGCTACCGCGACCACGCAAAAGCGTGCAACCCGGAGCAGGCCGACGCCGCGGAGGGAATCTTCACCGGCAAAGGCTGGGGGAACCAGGACTTCTTCCAGGACAGCTATAAGCCGTACCGGATCCTGTCCGGCACCGGCGCCGGCGATACCGCCATCGCGGGATTCCTGTACGGAGTCAGCCACGGAATGGATCCGCAGACCTGCCTGCAGGTGGCAGCCGGATGCGGTTCTCTGTGCATTACGGAATATGATACCCTCTCCGGCCTGAAGCCGGTTCCGGAGCTGCTGGGCAAGATCCGGGACGGATGGGAACTGCAGCATTTTATCAAAGACTGACCCCGGAGCGGCGGAGGCGTTCACTCAGTCTGGGATTGCCACCCGCCACTGAGTGAAGCTTGTTATAACCGCCGATAGAGGCAGGAGACTCCCCAGCTTGATTAAACGGAAAGAGGAGAACGGAAATGAAGACGACACTTTACAGCGCAGCGCCGGAGAGAGCCAATGACAGGGAAGATCTTCCGGAAGGCCGTCCGGAGCAGGAGATGCGGACGTACCGGTTCCTGGACAAGGCAGGGATTGCGTATAAAAGGGCGGACCACGACAGGGCGATGACCATGGAGGACTGCGCGCAGATCGAGAAAGTCCTCAAGGCGCCGATCTGCAAGAACCTGTTTCTGTGCAACCGGCAGAAGACGAATTTCTATCTGCTGCTGATGCCGTCAGACAAACCGTTCAAAACCAAAGAGATCACGAAACAGATCGGCAGCGCGCGGCTTTCCTTCGGGCCGGAAGAGTTCATGTGGGAATACATGAACTGCCACCAGGGCAGCGCGAGCGTGCTGGGACTGATGAACGACAACGAGCAGAAGGTGCGCCTGCTGGTGGATGAGGACCTGAAAAAGAACCCGTACCTGGGCGCACATCCCTGCAATAATACCTCAACGCTGAAGCTTCATACGTCAGATGTGTTCGGAAAGTTTCTGGAACTGACGAATCATACGGCGACGTATGTAAAGCTGACAGGAGAAGGCTGAAATCGACAAGCCGGAGAGGGCTGGAGGCGACAGGCATAGATATATATGAAAAGAAGCACGCTCCATGTACGAGGGTGCTTCCTCTGCGTTTGTCTTCCCGGCAATAATGTACGGATTGCTTCGCTTCTTTGAAGCTCCCGCTGAACAAGGTGACAGGCCCCTTGTCCGGTGCCATACCTTTATTGATAAAAAGATGTTTCTCGCAGTGATTGCTGCGGGAAAGCTGACACTACGCAACATCGAAGGGAGAAGATGCTATGAGATTACTGGTTCAGAGAGTGACGCAGGCGGCCGTTTCGATTGACGGACAGACGGTCGGCCAGATCGGCAAGGGATTTCTGGTGCTGGTCGGCGTGTGCGGAAGCGATACGGAGGCGACGGCGGACCTGTATGTCCGCAAACTGCTGGGCCTTAGGATCTTTGAAGATGATCAGGGCAAGACCAACCTGTCCCTGAAGGACGTGGGCGGCGAGCTGCTTCTCGTCTCCCAGTTTACGCTGTACGCGGACTGCCGCAAGGGAAATCGTCCGAGCTTTCTGGATGCGGGGGATCCGAAGCATGCGGAGGAGCTGTACGATTATGTCGTCAACTCGTGCCGGCAGGCGGGCGTGAGGGTCGCGACCGGGCAGTTCGGTGCGGAGATGAAGGTTTCGCTGGTCAACGACGGACCGTTCACCGTCATGCTGGATGAGCATATTCTGCAGGGCAGGCGCTGAGAAATCAGATCCGGCAGAGCAGGTGCTGAGAAGGCTTGCGGACAGGCGCCTTGGCGGGCGGATACGGGTGCGGCAAATGCGCTGAAAAGGCGCTGAATGGGGCGTCTGGCAGAAAAAGATTTACAGACAGACCGATTATGAGTATAATGGTTGCGACGAGTTTCTTCAGCTTGTCTTTTTGCTTACCTCTGTTAAGGGCAGAGGCGGCAGGCTGCTTCCGGTTTCCGATGTGGATTGTCCGGAGTGCAGATAATAGGGGGAGCGCTTCCCGGGGAATTAAGGGATCATCCGGGATGGCGGAATAATTAATAACTGAAGAGGATGAGGTATGGAACAATATATCATCAGAGGCGGTGTTGCGCTGAACGGCGAGGTTGAGATCGGCGGAGCGAAAAATGCCGCACTTGGTATTCTGGCTGCTGCGATTATGACAGACGAGGAGGTTCTGATCGAGAATCTTCCGGATGTGCGTGATGTAAATGTCATGCTGGAGGCGATGGCCCAGATCGGTGTAAAGATCGACCGCAGGGACCGGCACACGGTTGCCCTGTGCGGGGCGGGAATCGGAGACGTCAGCATCGAATATGAATACATCAAGAAGATTCGCGCAAGCTATTATCTTCTCGGCGCTCTGCTTGGCAAGTATAAGAAAGCGGAGGTTCCGCTTCCGGGCGGCTGCAATATCGGATCCAGGCCGATCGACCTGCACCTGAAGGGCTTCAAGGCTCTCGGCGCGAAGGTCTCGATCAGGAACGGCAGTATCTGCGCAGCTGCACAGGCACTTCACGGGCGTCATATTTTCCTGGACACGGTATCGGTCGGCGCTACCATTAATATTATGATGGCCGCTTCCATGGCGGAGGGACGCACTGTGATCGAGAACTGCGCGAAAGAGCCGCATGTTGTCGATGTCGCGAACTTCCTGAACAGTATGGGAGCCAACATCAAGGGCGCGGGCACGGACGTGATCCGTATCGTCGGCGTTGAGAAACTGCACGCGACAGAGTATTCCATTATTCCGGACCAGATCGAGGCGGGCACCTATATGTTCGCGGCGGCCTGCACGGGTGGCGACGTCTTGGTCAGGAATGTAATTCCGAAGCATCTTGAAGCAACCATCTCCAAGCTTCTGGAGATCGGGTGCGAGGTCGAAGAGTTTGACACGGCGGTCCGCGTGAAGGCGCCGGAGAAACTCTCCTGCGCAAATGTCAAGACGCTTCCGTATCCGGGATATCCGACAGATATGCAGCCCCAGATCGGCGTGGCGCTTGCGATGGCGGAAGGAACCAGTATCGTCACCGAGAGCATCTTTGAGAACCGGTTTAAGTACCTCGACGAGCTGGCCCGCATGGGCGCGGTTTCAAAGGTCGAGGGCAACACGGCAGTGATTTCCGGCGTTGAGAAGCTGACCGGTGCACGGATCAGCGCCCCGGACCTGAGAGCCGGAGCGGCGCTTGTGATTGCCGGCCTTGCGGCGGATGGCATCACGATGGTCGACGACATTATCTATATCCAGCGGGGATATGAGAACTTTGATCAGAAGCTGAGAGGCCTGGGAGCCAGGATCGAATGTGTCAGCTCAGAACGCGAAGCGCGCAAGTTCGTGCTGCGGGTCGGTTGATCTGCAGGCGGAGAGGGCGGCTTCCCGGCATGATTCAGTCAGTTTTATTCGAGCGCTCTGTGTAGCGCTCGAATTCATTTTCTGTTAGAATAAAGCAGATTCGGGTTCAGACACAGACACGCCTCCCGGAAAAAGGCGTGAAAGGGAGAAGGGTATGGGAAAAAAGATCGCAATTGTTACGGACAGCAACAGCGGCATTACGCAGGAACAGGGAAAAGCCCTGGGGATATATGTTATTCCGATGCCATTTTATATCAATGGCGATCTCTATTACGAAGATATCAACCTGACGCAGGAGCAGTTTTATGCGCATCTGGAGTCAGATGCCGAGATCAGCACGTCCATGCCGCTGGTCGGGGAAGTGCTTGATCTGTGGGACAAGCTTCTGAAGGACTATGATGAGATTGTCCATATCCCGATGTCCAGCGGACTGTCCAGTTCGTGCGCAACCGCGAAAAGCCTTTCGGCGGATTATGACGGACGCGTAGAGGTTGTGGACAACCAGAGAATTTCTGCCACACAGAGGCAGTCGGTTCTTGACGCGATGCGCCTGGCGGAGCAGGNNGCGATCCGGGAGTATCTGGAGAAGACGAAGCTGGATGCGTCCATCTACATCTATGTTCCGACGCTGAAGTACCTCAAAAAGGGCGGCCGGCTGACAAGTGCCGCGGCAGCGCTCGGAACGATGCTCCGCATTAAGCCGGTGCTGCAGATCCAGGGAGAGAAGCTGGACTCATTTGCCAAGGCCAGAACCGTGAAGGGCGCCAAGGCGACGATGCTCAAGGCCGTCGAGGATGATATCAATGAGCGGTTCCATCTGGCGGAGAATCCGGACGCGTACTGGATCGCCGGCGTTTATTCCGGAGCGATGGATGACGAAGTGACCCAGTGGCTGTCCGAGATCCGGGAGGCGTATCCGGACAAACAGATCGTCATGCAGCCGCTGTCGCTGTCGGTATCGTGCCATATCGGCCCCGGTGCGCTGGCGGTTACCCTGGCGAAGAAGCTTCCGGAGAATATGGAAGAAACCGGCTGCAGGCCGGATGTGCAGTAAGAGATCTGCAGGCAGAGATTTGCGGGCAGAGATTTGCAGGCAGAGATCTGCAGAGGGATTGACGGGGGTCAAACAATGGAGAAAGTATTAAAGGATGTTTCAGTTTCCAGTGTTCTGACTGCGCTTCTGGGGCTGGTATTGCTGCTGGTGCCGGGACTGACCAACAGGATTATCGTGTACGGCCTCGGGGCCGTGCTGGTGGTGTACGGGATCGGCAGGATCCTGCGCTATGTCCGGAGAGATGATTATCTGGGAATGGTCGAACATGACCTGGGGATTGGGCTTGCATGCATGATCATAGGACTGTTCATGATCTTCTACTGCAATGCCGTGATCAGCATACTCCCGTTCGTGTTCGGACTGGCGCTTCTTCTGGGCGGCGCGTCCATGATCCAGTCCGCGTTTGACATAAGGCGGTTTCACGGGAACAGATGGGCGGTCAGCCTGGCGGCAGGCATCCTGTTTCTGATCGCAGGGATGGAGATGATCCGCAATCCGTTCAGTACAGCGTCGGCGCTCACCCGGTTTGCGGGCTTCTGCTTCCTGGTCATGGGGATTTATGCATTTATCGAAAACAGGAAAGTGACGCAGCTTCGGCGTGAATTCCGCGGAAGCGACGATATCATTGACATGGACGATATCCGGTAAGGCGGTATCCGCCGGGCACTGCACAGACGATGAAGCAGGCTGTTTCAGCAGTCTGCATCTCTATATTTTAAGAAAGAAGGAATCATATCATGGCAGACAGAGGACCCTACTATATTACGACAGCAATTGCCTATTCATCGGGGAAGCCGCATATCGGCAACACCTATGAGATCGTTCTTGCAGACGCGATTGCCCGCTACAAGAGAGCGGACGGATACGACGTTGTGTTCCAGACCGGAACCGACGAGCACGGTCAGAAGAACGAGATCAAAGCGGCTGAAGCGCAGATGACGCCGCAGGCTTTCGTGGATATGAATTCGACGGAGATCCGGCGGATCTGGGATCTGATGAACACCAGCTATGACCGCTTTGTCCGCACCACGGATCCGGAGCATAAGAAGAAGGTCCAGAAGATCTTCCGCAAGCTCTATGACCAGGGCGATATCTACAAGGGCGCTTATGAGGGCTGGTACTGCACGCCGTGCGAATCCTTCTGGACAGAGTCCCAGCTCGACGACGGGAAGTGCCCGGACTGCGGACGCCCTGTCGCGAAGGCGCAGGAGGAAGCTTATTTCTTCCGTATGAGCAAATATGCCCCGCGCCTGATCGAGCATATCAATACACATCCGGAATTCATCCAGCCGGTGGCGCGCAAGAATGAGATGATGAACAATTTCCTGCTGCCCGGGCTGCAGGATCTGTGCGTGTCCAGGACCTCCTTTACCTGGGGCATCCCGGTGGATTTCGATCCGAAGCACGTCGTCTATGTATGGCTGGACGCACTGACCAACTATATTACGTTCGCGGGATATGACACGGACGGCTCCACGGATGCGTACGGTAAATACTGGCCGGCGGACCTGCACCTGATCGGTAAGGATATCATCCGTTTCCATACGATCTACTGGCCGATCTTCCTGATGGCGCTCGGCGAACCGCTTCCGAAGCAGGTTTTCGGACATCCGTGGCTGATGATGGGCGACGGCAAGATGTCCAAGTCCAAGGGAAATGTGCTCTATGCGGATGAGCTGGTGAGCGTTTTCGGCGTGGATGCGGTGCGTTACTTCGTGCTGCATGAGATGCCTTTTGAAAATGACGGAATCCTGTCGTGGGATCTGTGCGTGGAGCGTTTCAACTCGGATCTGGCCAATACGCTGGGCAACCTTGTGAACCGCACCATTTCCATGACCAACAAGTACTTCGGCGGAGAGGTGCGCGCAACCGGCGTGACAGACCTGCAGGTGGCGCCGTCCGGCGTGGTCTCGGAGGATCAGGAAGGAAGCATCGACGAGGACCTGAAGAAGCTCGTTCTCGGGACGCCGGAGCGTGTGCATGACAAGATGGACCAGCTGCGCGTCGCGGACGCGATCAGCGAGGTGTTCGCTCTCTTTAAGAGATGTAATAAATATATTGATGAAACCGCTCCGTGGATCCTGGCCAAGGGCGAGGATCCACTGACGAAGGACCGTCTGAGCCAGGTGCTCTACAATCTGGTGGAATCGATCGCGATCGGCGCGGAACTGCTCGAGTCCTTCATGCCCGAGACGGCGGCGAAGATCCTGGAGCAGCTCAATGCAGACAGGCGCGGGCTGGACAATATGGAGAGCTTCGGACAGTATCCGTCCGGCGGAAAGGTCACCGATGCGCCGCAGATCCTCTTCCAGAGACTGAAGGCGGAGGACGTGGAGGCGGAGATTGAGAAGATCCGCCAGGCGCAGGCACAGGCTGCGCAGAAGGACGGCGCCGCTGAGGAAGAGGCGGGCGAAGACGGATGTGCAGAGGATTGCATGGACGTGGAAGCGCTTCCGGAGATTTCCATTGATGACTTTGCAAAGCTTCAGATCCAGGTGGGCGAAGTTATCGCCTGCGAGGCGGTGAAGAAGTCCAAAAAGCTTCTGTGCAGCCAGGTGAAGATCGGATCGAAGACACGCCAGATTCTGTCCGGAATCAAACAGTGGTACAGTCCGGAAGAGATGGTCGGCAAAAAGGTGCTGGTGATCACGAACCTGAAGAGCGCAACGCTCGCGGGGATGGAAAGCCAGGGAATGATCCTGTGCGCGGAAGACGACCAGGGAAGACTGAGCCTGGTAAACCCGGAGGGCGAGGTGTCCTGCGGCGCACAGATTCGATGAGATGGATATGACGGATTCAAAGATACAGCTGCCCATCTGTGACACGCACGCCCACTATGACGACGAGGCGTTTGACGCTGACCGCCGGAGCCTCCTCGGAGAAGAACTGGCGGAGGGCGGCGTGGATTTCGCGGTCAATATGGGCGCGTCCATGGCGGGCGCAGACGCGGGATGGGCGCTTGCAGAGACGTTCCCGGTCCTCTATGCAGGATGCGGGATTCATCCGGACGACGTGGGCGTCTTTGAGCACGCAGGATTTGTGCCTGCGGAAGATACAGACGAGGCGGAAGATCCGGAGGAAGCTGAAAGAATCAGGAGACGGCACCAGGAATGGGGCCGTTTTTCCTGTGCGGATGACGCGATGCAGCATCTGGCACACCTGTGCAGGCAGGATCGGTGCGTCTGCGTGGGCGAGATCGGCCTGGACTATCACTGGATGGTCGAGGAGAAAGAGGTGCAGATGCGCTGGTTCAGGGAGCAAATGAACCTTGCGCATGAACTGGACCTCCCGGTCAACGTCCACAGCAGGAATGCGGCGCAGGATACCTTCAGTCTGATCCGGGAACAGTATGAGGCAGGGCGCTCGACGGGCGGCATTATTCACTGCTATTCCGGAAGCCGGGAGATGGCCCGGGAATATGTCAAAATGGGATATCACATCGGGATCGGCGGCGTGGTTACGTTCAAGAACTCGAAGACCCTCAAGCGGGTTGTGGAAGATACGCCCATTGAATATCTGGTCACAGAGACAGACTGTCCGTATCTTTCTCCCGAGCCCAGACGGGGAGCGCGCAATGATTCGCGCAATATCCGTTTTGTCATAGAAACGATCGCGCAGATCAAGCAGATGGAAACAGAGACGTGTGCGCGGATTCTGCAGAAAAACGCACATTCCGTATATCGGATCGGATGAAGCCGGAGGGCTTTGCGGGCAGAGCACCAGGCAGGGGGGCGCATGAGTAAATTATCGAATCCAAAGAAAACCATCGCCGTAGTGTCGGAGGCGGATTTTGATTTCCGCAAGCGGCTCGGGCAGAACTTCCTGGTCAATGAAGATGTGATCCTTCATACGCTGGACGCCGCTTCGATCGGGAAAGAGGACGTTGTCTTCGAGATCGGCCCCGGGATCGGGACCCTGACGCAATATCTGTGCGAGCGTGCGCATAAGGTTGCGGCGATCGAGATCGATGACAAGCTGATCCCGGTTCTGGGAGATACCCTGAAGAAGTACGACAATGTGCAGGTCATTCACCAGGATGTCCTGAAGACGGACCTTCTGGCCCTTGCCGGGGAGTACGAGGCGGGATACGGGCAGAAGCATCCGCTGAAGATCGTAGCGAACCTTCCGTACTATATTACGACGCCGATCCTGATGTACCTGTTCCGGCAGAAGGTTCCGGCTAAGACCGTCACGGTGATGGTGCAGCAGGAGGTTGCCGGGAGAATGACGGCAGAGGCGGGGAGCAAGGCGTACGGATCCCTGTCCGTCGCGGTGCAGTATTATTCGCATCCGGAGATTGTTGAGATCGTTCCGCCGGAGTGCTTTATTCCCCGGCCGAAGGTGACGAGCGCTGTCGTAAAGATGGAGCTGTATGAAGATCTGCCTTTGAAGCCGGAAAATGAGGAGCTGTTTTCAGCCGTCACCCGTGCGGCCTTCGGGCAGCGGCGCAAGACACTGGTCAATGCGCTGGGCAGCAGCGCGGCGGTTGGAAAAAGCAAGGACCGGATCCGGGAAGCGCTCGAAGAGATGGGGCTTCACAGCGCCGCGCGCGGCGAGACGCTGACCCTGGAGCAGTTCGTGCAGCTCTCGGACATACTGGAGGCATCCTCTCATACATCTCCTGAGAGCTGACTATCTACTGCGGATGCGTATCCGCAGTTTCCTCATCCGCCTGCGCGGCGTCTTCCTTCGGAGGCAGCGGCGTATATCCGAGGACGGACAGGTCCGCCTCTTCATCCACCGAAAAGTGTCTGTCATCTGAAGCGGGGTCCGGATCTGGTTCCGGCATCATTTTCTTAAACACCCCGGCCATCAGTTCCACGTTGATCATCACATTGAGAGCGAATCCGAACAGAATCCAGAACAGCACCAGGTTCCAGAAGATGCGGGGGTTGGTCTGCATGACTGTGATCAGCAGCATCGCTGCGGCAACGGCGGTGATCAATATGGAGAAGGGGCCGTTGATGAAGATCATCAGGACCGCGTTGGAGAGGGTGTCTTTGATGGAATTATAGAATCTGGACTGCAGCGCAAATGAATAGGACAGGATCAGGTACCAGAAAATCAGCGCGAGGAAGATCATCGAACGCATCATGGTTCCGGTGAACCCGGCCACGGCAGGCGCCACAGACATCTCTGTGTACAGCAGAAGGAAGAAGGCCAGCAAGATCAGCCACAGGAGCGTCGCCTGTTTGAAATTCTCTTTGAAAGACTTAAAGAACTTGCGGATCAGATAGCCCTCCTGCCCGTCCTTTTCTTTGAAGAAGCAGTAGTAGAGCGCCGTCAGGGAAGCCCCGATGGTAAAAACAGGGATGCTGCACACCAGAAACAGGAGGTTCAGTTCCAGCACCTGCGCGACTTTGGACAGAAACTGCATGAGCGGGTTGTCCAGGTCAAACAGTCCTTTCAGCATAATGATTCCTCCAGAAAATGAAGCACATCTTCATAAACAGTTTCTTTGCCGATCTCATTGAGCACTTCGTGGCGGTAGTCTTGATACAGGATCAGTTTCGGATTCTCAAGACCGAGCGACTTGAGCTGGCCTTGGACCTTCTTCGGACCGGAACCGTTCTTCCCGACCGGATCCATGTCGCCTGCGATCAGGAGGATGGGAAGATTCTTGGGAATATGTTCCAGGTTGGCCTTTTTGGTCAGGTAGTGTAGGGCAGAGAACAGCGAATAGAAACCGTTGCAGGTAAATACAAACTGGGTCCGCCGGTCTGCGGCGTACGCATCCACCACCGCCGGATCCCTTGTCAGCCAGTCCAGCGGGGTCCGCGGATCCTTGAACTGCTTGTTCATGGAGCCGATCGAGAGAATGTTCAGGAAAGGACTGCGGTAGAACCATCCCTTCCGCTTCGCGGTCATCCGGGACAGGCGCAGGCCGGCCTGCACCTCCACCGGCGAATAGAACGCGGTACCGCTGATCACGGCTGCAGTCAGGGAGGCCCCGTGCAGGCACAGATACTCCCGCGCGAGGAAAGACCCCATGGAATGTCCCAGAAGCGTATAAGGAAGATCCGGAAACAGATCCTGCGTCAGGAGCTGCAGAGAGCGGATGTCCCGGATCAGGGTCCGGTTCCCGTTCATTTCACCGGAAGAATCCGTCTTTCCTTCTGCATAATCACTCTCGCCGAAATAACCGAAATACCGCTCATCGCCGTTGCGGATGGAGCCTCCGTGCCCGAGCAGGTCGCAGCCGGTGACAATAAAGCCGTGCGACGCCATAAAGGTGGCAAAATCATCGTACCGGTCAATGAATTCCTGCATACCGTGAATGATCTGGAGCACCGCGACCGGCGCCGTCCCTTCATCCGGCATCCAGCGCAGAGCGCGGATCGGGGTTTTTTTATCTGCGGAGAGGTATGTAAATTCAGTTTTGTTTGCCATAGAAGTCCCTCCTGTACTGCAATATCATACCATAATCAGCCCCGGTTTCCCAATATTCACGGATAGTTCATGAATAATCGCTGTATTTTCGTGATTTATCAAATTGACACAGCATTCGGCAAACACATATAATGTCCTTTGATACTGCCGAAAAAGGGGAAAGGGGTCCTCTTTTTCCCTTTAACAGCATACGGGCCGCTGACGAGAAAGGCGCCCGGGGAGGTAGAAGATGAGATACGAGAAGGTTAACACAGATCTGAATTTTGTCGGCAGGGAGAAGGCGGTCAATCAGTTCTGGAAGGACAATGATATCTTTCAGAAGAGTCTGAAGATCCGGGAAGGCGCTCCTTACTATACATTCTATGACGGTCCCCCGACGGCCAACGGAAAGCCGCATATCGGCCACGTCCTGACGCGTGTCATCAAGGACATGATTCCGCGCTACCATACCATGAAGGGCGAATATGTCCCCCGCAAGGCCGGATGGGACACGCACGGTCTTCCGGTGGAGCTGGGCGTTGAGAAGGAACTGGGACTGAACGGAAAAGAGCAGATCGAAGCATACGGCATGGAGCCGTTCATCCAGAAGTGCAAGGAGTCGGTGTGGCAGTATAAGGGGATGTGGGAAGATTTCTCCGATACGGTCGGCTTCTGGGCGGATATGGATGATCCGTACGTTACCTACTATGACGACTATATTGAGTCCGAATGGTGGGCGCTGAAGGAGATCTGGAACAAAAAGATGCTCTACAAGGGCTTCAAGGTTGTTCCGTACTGCCCGCGCTGCGGCACCCCGCTGAGCGCGCAGGAGGTTGCGCAGGGATACCGTCTGGTCAAGGAACGCTCTGCGATTGTCCGGTTTAAGGCGACGGACGAGGAGAATCTGTACTATCTGGCATGGACCACGACGCCGTGGACGCTGCCCAGCAATACCGCGCTGTGCGTGAACCCGTCCGAGACCTATGTCAAGGTGAAGGCGGCGGACGGATATACCTATATCCTCGCCGAGGCGCTGGCGGACAAGGTGCTCGGCAAGCTTGCGGACAAGCAGGTTGCGGCGGATGTCAGCAAGGCGTATCATGACGCGGTCGCAGCCGCAGTCCTTGCCGGGGAAGAACCCGGAAGCGTCTCATTTGACGCGGATGCGTATGACAGAAACGGTGTTCCGGAAGGCAAAGCCTATGAAGTGCTGGAGACCTATGTCGGAACTGATCTGGAGCGCCGCCCGTACGAGCCGCTGTTTGAGGCGGCGGGCAAGGCAGCCGCAAAGCAGCGCAAGGCGTCTCATTTCGTAACCTGCGACGATTATGTCACGATGACAGACGGTACCGGTATCGTCCACATCGCGCCGGCGTTCGGTGAAGACGACGGACGCATCGGACGCACGTATGACCTGCCGTTTATCCAGTTTGTGGACGGCGCCGGAAATATGACGCCGGATACGCCGTACGGCGGACTGTTTGTCAAGAAGGCAGACCCGGTCATTCTCCGCGACCTGGATCATGAGGGCAAGCTGTTTGACGCACCGAAGTTTGAGCATGAGTATCCGCACTGCTGGCGCTGCGATACCCCGCTGATCTACTATGCGCGCGAATCCTGGTTCATCAAGGTGACAGAGGTCCGCGACCAGCTGGTTGCGAACAACAACACCGTCAACTGGATTCCGCCAACCATCGGATCCGGCCGTTTCGGCAACTGGCTGGAAAATGTGCAGGACTGGGGCATCAGCCGCAACCGCTACTGGGGAACCCCGCTCCCGGTCTGGGAGTGCGAGGAGTGCGGAAAGCAGATCTGCATCGGATCGCGTGAGGAACTGAAGCAGCTGTCCGGAAGGGAAGACGCCCTGACGGTCGAACTGCACAGGCCGTATATCGATCAGTATGTCTGCACCTGCCCGGAGTGCGGAGCGCACAGCATGAAGAGAGTTCCGGAGGTCATTGACTGCTGGTTTGATTCCGGCGCGATGCCCTTTGCGCAGCATCATTATCCGTTTGAAAACAAAGAGATCTTTGAGCAGCAGTTCCCGGCGGCCTTCATTTCCGAGGCAGTCGACCAGACAAGAGGGTGGTTCTATTCCCTGATGGCGGAATCCACGATCCTCTTTAACTGCTCACCGTATGAGAATGTCATCGTGCTCGGCCTGGTCCTGGACGGGAACGGGCAGAAGATGTCCAAGAGCAAAGGGAACGCGGTTGATCCGTTTGACGCGCTGCAAAGACACGGCGCGGACGCGATCCGCTGGTATTTCTACAGCAACTCTGCGCCCTGGCTGCCCAACCGCTTCCATGATAAGGCGGTTGAGGAGGGACAGAGGAAGTTCCTCGGAACCCTGTGGAATACGTATGCGTTCTATGTACTGTACGCCAATATCGATGACTTTGATCCGTCCGTCTACGCGAAGGAATATGAAGCGCTGAAGGAGAGCGTCAAAGCCGGAGATGACACGGCGCTTCCGGTCATGGACCGCTGGCTTCTGTCGCGGATGAATACGATGATCCGCGAGGCGGACAGCTGCCTTGCCGCCTATAAGATTCCGGAAACCGCAAGAGCGCTGGAGTCCTTTGTGGACGATATGTCCAACTGGTATGTGCGCAGGTGCCGCGACCGTTTCTGGGCGCACGGCATGGAGCAGGATAAGATCAATGCGTACATGACGCTCTATGAGGCACTGAAGAATCTGTGCCTGTGCGCGGCTCCGATGATTCCGTTCATGACAGAAGAGATCTGGCAGAATATTGTGCGCACAGCAAAAAAGGATGCGGCGGAGTCTGTCCATCTGGCGGACTATCCGGCAGCGGATGAAGCGCTGATCAACAAGGATCTTGAGGACGCGATGGATGAGGTCCTGGGCATTGTCGTGATGGGCCGCGCCGCGCGCAATGAGGCGAATATCAAGAACCGCCAGCCGATCGGGCGGATGTTTGTCAAGGCGCAGGAAGGACTGTCTGAATACTTTGCCGATATCGTGAAGGACGAGCTGAATGTCAAGAAGATCGAGTTCACGGATGACGTGCGGGAATTCACCAGCTACACATTCAAGCCGCAGCTTCGGACGGTCGGACCGAAGTTCGGAAAATTGCTGGGCGGAATCAGGAAGTACCTCAGCGAGGTGAACGGAAACGCCGCCATGGATGAACTCACCGAGAACGGATCGATTCACTTCGATGTGAATGGAGAGACGGTTGAGCTGGCGCAGGAAGACCTGCTGATCGAAACTGCGCAGACAGAAGGATTTGTCAGCCAGCAGAACAGCCAGCTGACGGTTGTGCTGGACACCAACCTGACAGATGAACTGATCGAGGAAGGCTTCGTCAGAGAGCTGGTTTCCAAGATCCAGACGATGCGTAAAGAAGCGGGATATGAGGTGCAGGATCATATCGAAGTTTATGAATCCGGCAACGACACGATCCGCGCCATCATGGAGAAGTTTGAAAACGAACTTGCACAGGAAGTCCTTGCTGAGTCCATCCGGTTTGAGGACTGGGATGAGAGCGCTTATTCCAGGGAATGGACGGTCAACGGGCAGAAGGTTACGCTTGCGGTGAAGAAACTCTGATTTGTGCAAGGGGAGCGGGACTCGTTCCCGGACCGCAGGAATGGAGGTAAAAAGAATGGCTAAGAAAACTGAAGAAAAAGCACGGAATGCATTTGGCAGTAAGTTTGATAAGAAACAGTTCCAGGAATCCGTGAAGTACGTTTTGCGCGTGCTGTTCCGCAAAACGCTCGAGGAGGCAAGTGAGCAGGAGATCTTCCAGGCAGTTTCTTATGTGGTGAAAGACGCCCTGATCGATGACTGGATGGCCACCACGCATGAGACGGAAGAGGAGGATCCGAAGATCCTGTACTACATGTCCATGGAGTTTTTGATGGGCAGGGCGCTCGGCAATTCCCTGATCAACATGACCGCGTACAAGCAGGTCAAGGAAGCGCTGGAAGAGCTGGGCCTGGATATGGATATGGTGGAGGATCAGGAGAGAGATCCCGCACTCGGAAACGGCGGCCTCGGAAGACTGGCTGCATGCTTCCTGGATTCGCTCGCGACGCTGGGATATCCGGCGTACGGCTGCGGAATCCGCTACCGCTACGGTATGTTCAAGCAGCAGATCGAAGACGGATATCAGGTCGAGGTTGCGGACAACTGGCTCAAGAACGGCTATCCCTTTGAACTCAAGCGCCCCGAGTATGCGCGTGAGGTCAGGTTCGGCGGATATGTCCGCGTTGATTATGACGAGAAGACCGGCAGGAATCATTTCATCCAGGAGAATTACCAGTCTGTGCGGGCAGTACCGTTTGACATCCCGGTTGCCGGATACGGCAACCACATGGTCAACACGCTGCGCGTGTGGGATGCGGAAGCCATCAACGACTTCCAGCTGGATTCATTTGACAAGGGCGATTACCAGAAGGCAGTCGAGCAGGAGAACCTTGCAAGGAATATCGTCGAGGTTCTGTATCCGAACGATAACCACTATGCCGGCAAGGAGCTGCGCCTGAAGCAGCAGTACTTCTTCATCTCGGCTTCCGTGCAGGATGCGATCGCGCATTACAAGAGATCGCACAGTGATATCAGGAAGTTCTATGAGAAGGCAACCTTCCAGATGAATGATACCCATCCGACGGTCGCAGTCGCGGAGCTGATGCGGATCCTTCTGGACGAGGAAGGCCTGGAGTGGGACGAGGCGTGGGAGGTCACCACGAAGACCGTGGCCTACACGAACCACACCATCATGGCAGAGGCACTTGAGAAATGGCCGATCGAGCTGTTCTCCAGACTGCTTCCGCGTATCTACCAGATCGTTGAGGAGATCAACCGCCGCTTCCTGCTGGATGTGCAGCAGAAGTATCCGGGCAATCAGGATAAGATTGCCAAGATGGCGATTATCTACGACGGACAGGTCAAGATGGCGAACCTTGCGATCGTTGCCGGATATTCCGTCAACGGCGTGGCGCAGCTGCACACCGAGATCCTGAAAGAGCAGACGCTGAGAGACTTCTACGAGATGTATCCGGAGAAGTTCAATAACAAGACCAACGGTATCACGCAGCGCCGTTTCCTGCTGCACGGCAACCAGCTGCTGGCAGACTGGGTAACCGATCATATCGGAGACGAGTGGGTGACGGATCTTCCGCAGATTTCGAAGATGAAGATCTATGCAGACGATCCGAAGGCGCAGCAGGAGTTCATGAACATCAAGTATCAGAACAAACTGCGTCTTGCGAATTACATCAAAGAGCACAACGGAATCGATGTCGATCCGCGCTCGATCTTCGACGTGCAGGTCAAGAGGCTGCATGAGTACAAGAGACAGCTGATGAACATCCTTCACGTCATGTATCTGTATGACCAGCTGAAGGATCATCCGGAGATGCCGTTCTATCCGAGAACCTTTATCTTCGGCGCAAAGGCCGCGGCGGGGTACCGCAGGGCGAAGCTGACCATCAAGCTGATCAACTCCGTGGCGGACGTCATCAACAATGACGCTTCCATCAACGGAAAGATCAAGGTCGTCTTCATCGAGGACTACCGTGTATCCAATGCGGAATGGATCTTCGCGGCAGCGGATATCTCTGAGCAGATCTCTACCGCGTCCAAGGAAGCGTCCGGAACTTCCAACATGAAGTTCATGCTGAACGGCGCTCCGACCCTGGGCACCATGGACGGCGCCAATGTTGAGATCGTGGAAGAAGTCGGCGCGGAGAACGCATTTATCTTCGGCCTGTCTTCGGAAGAGGTCATCAACTTTGAGAACCATGGCGGATATGATCCGAACTACTACTTCAATAATGATCAGGACATCCGCCGCGTGCTGATGGAACTGATCAACGGCAAGTATTCCAACGGTGACATGGAGATGTTCCGTGAGATCTATGATTCCCTGCTGTCTGACAAGTACGGCAGAGCGGATCAGTACTTCATCCTCGCGGATCTGAAGGACTATGACAGGGCCCGCGCTGAGGCGGTTGAGGCATATCAGGACGAGGCACGCTGGGCAAAGATGGCCATCCTGAACATGGCTTCCAGCGGAAAGTTCACCTCAGACCGTACGATCGAAGAGTACGAGAGAGACATCTGGCATCAGACTCCGATCACGATTCCGGAAGACTGAGGAAGCTGATCAGACGCAGAATAGAATCCTTGCAGCGAAGGCTGCCGTTTGTCTGAGCGCAGTTTTGCCGGGGCAGAATTGTTGATCAGATGTGAAATAGAATATGAAGAAGCCGGCCGGCGCTGTCTGAAAGCGCCGGCCGGCTTTTATATGTCATATCTTCATGATGTCCTGCACGGATTCCGCAGATCTGTTAACCGGAACCGTCAGGCATCAATGACTGCGTGGAATTCCCTTCTCAGAACTCTTCTTCCGGAGCCAGGTCCGTTGTCTTAACCTTCGGCGGGAAGATCAGTGAGAATACCAGGAACAGGACCAGCGCCACAAGCAGTCCGGGGATAATCTTCTGTCCGCCCCAGTTCCAGCCGAGGAAGAGTCCTGTCTTGGAGAAGCGCTCCAGATATACGACAACAACGGTGCCGCCGATCAGGGAAGCGATGGTTCCGACGGTGGATGCGCCCTTCCAGTACATACCGAAGATGTAGGGGAACAGCGTACCTGCCGCACGCAGCGTGAAGCAGAACATCAGGATCGTGGTCAGCGAGCTGAGGTTGAACAGTGCGATGCACATGCTCAGAAGTCCGACCAGAGCCATCGTAATCTGCGTGACATGCATGACTTCCTTGGAGGAAGCATCCGGACGGATCACCTGCTTGTAGATATCATTGGCGAAAACCGCGCCTGCGCCGAGCAGGTCAGAGTCGGAACTGGACATGGTCGCGGAAATGATACCGGCGAACAGGAATCCGACAATGATGGCCGGCATGGTCTGAATGGCCAGCATCGGAAGCGCATATCTTGCACCGACGGATTCGAAGTCAGCAGCATTGAACTTGCCCATGTTGATCAGAGCCAGCATGATGATGCCGAGGATGGTCGGGATAAATGCATAGATGAAGTTGATGATTGCTGCGAGGATGGCGCCCTGCTTGGCTGCCTTGCCGTCGCGCGCCGCATAGAAGCGGGATACAGCTTCCTGTCCGACCGTAAAGGTTGCAACATACATGATGACCAGCGAGATGATGGCGACCAGCGTATAGCTCTGGTCCGGACCGTTCATCAGCTTCAGGGTTCCCTCCGGCACATTGGCAACGACAACGTCCCAGCCGCCTGCATACTTCAACGCGAACGGGATGGCGACGATCATGCCGATGACGATCAGGAATACCTGGATATCATCCGTCATCGTGACAGACCACAGACCGCCCATGATGGAGTAGACCGTAACGACGATCGCCGTAATGACAACAGCCTGCTTATAGCTGATTCCCAGCATGGTGGAAGTGATGACTGCAGAGGCGATAAACTGTCCTGCCGTCAGGCCGATCAGCGGAAGCAGCGTGATGATGCTGGTGATCAGGCCGGTTGCTTTTCCGTATCTTCTGCGGAAGTACTCCGGAACCGTTTTCACCTCAGTGTTTCTTACCTTGGGAGCAAGAAAACTCATGATGACAAACGCAATACCCATGGCGATGATATACCATGCGGCGCTCAGGCCGTACCCGCTCATACCATTCTGCACAACACCGAGTGACGATCCGCCGCCGATCTCTGTAGCAGCAAGCGTTCCGGCCATCATAAACGGTCCGAGACGGCGTCCTGCGACGACAAAGTCAGAATTGGATGTGATCTTTTTGGATGAGTACCAGCCGACCCACAGCATAAACAGAAGGTAAGCTACTACGATCACAGTTACAACAGGATTCACAGACATACCTATTCCCTCCATCGAAATATGGTTGACAGTTACTGTAAGTATAGCAGAATTATGATAGTAAACGTTAACCCAAAACGTATTTCTGCAATACTTTTTTTGGTCAATCCGCTTTTTTTTAAAATAATTCTGTGCATCAGCACTGAGAACAGCCCGCAGCCGGCGTTCGTCGAATGGAGGGCGTGCCAATGCTGCGATACGATATAGCGCAAACAGCGGTTTTTTAAGGACCTTTCTGCCATCCGCCGGATGGCGAATATAAATGAAGGATCATTTGGCCGGGTTTCGATTAACGTAACTTTTGTGATTTCAGTGGTGTGATCTACCCACGCACATTGCATTGCATACCAATGGGCGGGGCTTCCGGTTTGGGACAATGTCCCTCCCCACGGCCGGTCACGCGGCCGCTAACCCATTTGACTGGGATACGTTTTTACCCTGGGAAGA